>NZ_JAQYXB010000602.1:0-71515 GCF_036322405.1 Streptomyces sp. SP17BM10
ACTTTTGGCACGCTGTTGAGTTCTCAAGGAACGGACGCTTCCTTCGAGCCGCCTTCCAGCGGGCCCTCCGGGCGCTTCGTTCTTTCGTGTTTCCAGCTTATCAGATGATTTCCGCTCCGTTTTCCGGAGTTTCATTCATCGAATCGGCTTTCGCCTTTCGGCGCTCCCGAACTCTACCAGAGTTTCTCGGGCCGTTTTCCTCGGGTCCTCTCGAATTGGAATTCGAGGGCTTCCTTCGGGGCCGTCCCGTGGGGCAACCCGGAGAACACTACGCACCGGGCTGCCCCACGTCAAACCAGCCTCAGGGGCGTCAGACCTCGACGACGACCGGCAGGATCATCGGCCGGCGGCGGTAGTTGTCCGCCACCCACTTGCCGATGGTGCGGCGGACGAGCTGCTGCACCTGACGGGGCTCCAGGACGCCGTCGCTCGCCGAGCGGTCCAGGCCCTCCTGGAGCTTGGCGACGACCGGCCCGAACGCGTTGTCCTCGATGCCGGAGCCGCGGGCCTGGATGGTCGGGCCGCCCACGATCTTGCCGTTGGTCGAGTCGACCGCGACGAAGACCGAGATGAAGCCCTCCTCGCCGAGGATCTTGCGGTCCTTCAGCGAGGCCTCGGTGATGTCGCCGACCGAGGCGCCGTCGACGTAGACGTACCCGGCCTGCACCTTGCCGACGATCCGGGCGACGCCGTTCTCCAGGTCGACGCAGACGCCGTCCTCCGCGATGACCACGCGGTTGCGCGGGACGCCGGTGGCGATGCCCAGGTCGGCGGCCGCCCGCAGGTGGCGCCACTCGCCGTGAACCGGCATCAGGTTGCGCGGCTTGCAGATGTTGAAGAAGTACAGCAGCTCGCCGGCCGAGGCGTGGCCGGAGACGTGCACCTTGGCGTTGCCCTTGTGCACGACCTTGGCGCCCCAGCGGGTCAGGCCGTTGATCACGCGGTAGACGGCGTTCTCGTTGCCCGGGATGAGCGACGAGGCCAGGACGACGGTGTCGCCCTCGACGATGCGGATCTGGTGGTCGCGGTTGGCCATCCGGGACAGCGCGGCCATCGGCTCGCCCTGCGAGCCGGTGCAGATCAGCACGACCTCCTTGTCCGGCAGGTCGTCGAGCTGCTTGACGTCGACCACCATGTTGCCGGGGACCTTGAGGTACCCGAGGTCGCGGGCGATGCCCATGTTGCGGACCATCGAGCGGCCCACGAAGGCGACCTTGCGCTTGTACTCGTGCGCGGCGTCCAGCACCTGCTGGATGCGGTGCACGTGGCTCGCGAAGGAGGCGACGATGATGCGCTTGTCGGCGTTCGCGAAGACGTTGCGCAGGGCGGCCGAGATGTCCCGCTCGTGCGGGATGAAGCCGGGGACCTCGGCGTTGGTGGAGTCCACCAGGAGCAGGTCCATGCCCTCCTCCGCCAGCTTGGCGAAGGTCGGCAGGTCGGTCAGGCGGCCGTCCAGCGGCAGCTGGTCCATCTTGAAGTCGCCGGTGGCGACGACCATGCCGGCCGGGGTGCGCACGGCCACCGCGAGGGCGTCCGGGATGGAGTGGTTGACCGCGATGAACTCGCAGTCGAAGGGGCCGATGCGCTCGCGCTCGCCCTCCTTGACCTCCAGCACGTACGGCCGGATGCGGTGCTCGGCGAGCTTGGCCTCGATCAGGGCGAGGGTGAGCTTCGAGCCGATCAGCGGGATGTCCGGGTTCTCCCGGAGCAGGAAGGGGACGGCGCCGATGTGGTCCTCGTGCCCGTGGGTGAGGACGATGCCGTCGACCTTGTCGAGCCGGTCCCGGATGTAGGTGAAGTCCGGGAGGATCAGGTCCACGCCGGGCTGCTCGTCCTCGGGGAAGAGGACGCCACAGTCGACGATCAGGATGCGGTCCCCGAATTCCAGGACCGTCATGTTGCGGCCGATCTCACCGAGGCCGCCGAGCGGAGTGATACGGAGGGCGCCCTCCTTCAGGGCGGGGGGCGCGCCGAGTTCGGGGTGCGGGTGACTCAAAAGACTCTCCTCACGACGCACGCCATATGCCCGGGGTCCTCCCCCGGAGACATATGGCGTGCGTACTCAGTGTCGTGTGTTCCTACTGGGTCTGTGCTCTCGCGCCTTCGGTCCGGTCCAGCGGCGGTCCCGAGAGGGTCCGGCGAGCCGGGGCGCGCACGTCTTGTCCGTTACAGGTGTACCCCGCCTGCGGCGAGATCCTCCTTCAATTGCGCGATCTCCTCGGGAGTCGCGCCGATCAGGGGCAGCCGCAGCGGGCCCGCGGGCAGGCCCTGGAGGGCCAGCGAGGCCTTGGCGAGGATGACGCCCTGGGTGCGGAACATACCGCTGAAGACCGGGAGCAGACCCTGGTGGATCGCCGTGGCCTTGGCCACATCGCCGGCCAGGTACGCGTCGATCATCGCACGCAGCTCGCCGGCCACGACGTGCCCGACGACACTCACCACGCCGGCGGCTCCGACCGACAGCAGCGGCAGGTTCAGGATGTCGTCGCCGGAGTACCAGGCGAGGTCCGAGCGGGCGATCGCCCAGGCGGCGGCGCCGAGGTCGCCCTTGGCGTCCTTGTTGGCGACGATCCGCGGGTGCTCGCCGAGACGCACCAGCGTCTCGTGGCCCAGGGCCACCCCGCTGCGGCCCGGGATGTCGTACAGCATGACCGGCAGCCCGGTGGCGTCGGCGATGTGCACGGTGTGCCGGTACAGGCCCTCCTGTGGGGGCTTGCTGTAGTACGGCGTGACGACCAGCAGGCCGTGCGCTCCGGCCGACTCGGCCTGGCGGGCCAGTTCGGCGCTGTGGTGGGTGTCGTTGGTGCCGACGCCGGCCACGACGTGGGCGCGGTCCCCCACCGCCTCCACCACGGCGCGGACGAGCTGGGCCTTCTCGGCGTCGCTGGTGGTCGGGGACTCACCGGTGGTGCCGTTGACGACGAGGCCGTCGTTGCCGGAGTCGACGAGGTGCGTGGCGAGGCGCTGGGCGCCGTCGAGGTCGAGTCCGCCGTCGGCGGTGAACGGGGTGACCATCGCGGTCAGGACCCGCCCGAACGGCGTCTGAGGGGTGGAGGTCGGAGCCATGCGTCCAAAACTACTCGTAGGCGGTGGGGCGGTAACCACACCGGTCCAGGGTTCGGACAGGTGTCCGGTGCCCGGGGCGGCCGGAACAGGCGGCGACACGGCGGTGACATGGGATTCCGGTGCTGCGTGCTCGGGGGTTCAGGCAGCACCGGAATCCGTGTTCACGAATGTAGGGAGCGGCTAGAAAAGCCGCAATCCAGACATGCCAGACACTCTGCCCATATGCTCATCGCCGCAGGTCAGGGGGCGACCCGGCCGTGCTTCTCGAAGGCCGCATGGGTGAGCGGCATGAGCTGCGCCCACTGCGCCTCCATCTGCTCGGCGACCATCTCGATCTCGCGCTGCGGGAAGGACGGCACCGCCGAGTTCTCCCGCTTGGTCCGCAGCGACAGGAAGTGCATCAGCGAACGGGAGTTGCAGGTCGCGTACATCGAGGAGAAGAGGCCGACCGGGAGCACCGCGCGGGCCACCTCGCGGGCCACGCCGGCCGCCAGCATCTCCTGGTAGCGGTCGTACGCCTCGCGGTAGGCCGCCTCCATCGACGCGGTGACGGTCTCGTGCTGCTCCGCGGTGCCCTCGACGAACTCGTACCGGCCGGGGCGGCCCTGCTGGACGAGCTTGCGCTCCTCGGCGGGGACGTAGAAGACCGGCTCCAGCTCGCGGTAGCGGCCGGACTCCTCGTTGTACGAGTTGTGGACGACGATGCCGTTGGCCAGGAAGTTGTGCCAGGGCCCCTCGACGGCCAGGTCGTAGGTCATCTCCTCGCCGTCCTCGACGACGGCCGTGACCAGGTCCGCCTTGGCCAGCGCGACCTTTCCGCCCCGCGTGGCCAGCGACTGCTCGGCCGCGCTCTTGGCCGCGTGACAGTCCTCGCACGCAGGTGCGAGGTTCTTCTCGTCGAGTGCCTTTCCGAGGTCGAGCGCGACCGGGACGACGTGGTCCAGTTCCAGCGCCTCTCGCGGGAAGGTGCGGGAGCACAGGTAGCAGACGTCCAGCTCGTCGATGAGCCGGTTGCGCTGCATCGACGTCCAGACCCCGATGCCCCGGCGCAGGCTCGGCGGCACCAACGCCTCCGAGGGCCGGGCGGCGGTACCGCCCGTCATCACCGAATCGCCGACGGCCAGTTCCCCGGCCTTGCGCCAACCGTCCGGGGTGAGGATCGCGTGGTCCTTGCTGCACCGAAGCTGTTTGCCGCTCGCGGTGGTCAGCTTGATGAGCCGCTTGACGCCGGACTCCATCACGTCGACGACCGGCGCCCGCCCTGCCAGCAGCGTCCGCTCGTCGAAGCACCGCACGTGGTTGCGCCGAACGGTGTCCGGCTTCCTCGCGCGCTTGCCCGGGTGCAGCGCGCGGAACTCCGCCACGGCCGTCTCCGCCGCCTCTCGGCCCGTGTGCAGCCCGAGGTGGTGCAGCTCGCCCTTGTGCTTGACCTGGGCCCGCCACTTCCCGGACTTCTTGTGCCAGGTCACACCACCCTTGGCGGCCGGCAGCCGGCCCTCGACGCCGACGTGCCAGAGCCCGTACAGCTCCGCGATGGTCCGGCGCTCGAGCGCACCGTCCTCGCCCTGCAGGGTGATCTCGGTGTCGCCCGCGAGACACCAGCCGCTGCGGTGGCGGTGGAACTCGCGGAAGACGAAGATCGGCGCACTGATGAAGAAGGTCATCGAATTGTGCTCGAACGGCGTGCCGTGCCGGTCGCGCATCAGGAAGTTGATCAGGCCCTTCGACTTCTCCGGGTCCTCCTGGAGCGCCTCCAGGGACTGCTCCCCCGCGGTCGAGACGCGGGCCGCCCAGATGACGTCCGAGTCGGCGGCGGCGCTGCGGACCAGTTCCACCGTGACGTCACTGCGGAACCTGGGGGCCGTCGTTTCCTCGCTCACGCGGTGCTCCTCGCGGGTTCGGTGCGGTCGCGCCGGTCGTGCAGCCGGATGGCGTGCTGCATGGTCTTGCGGGCGCGCGGGGTGTCCCCGGCGTCGGCGTACGCCACGGCCAGCCGGAACCAGACCCGCCAGTCGTCCGGCGCGGCCTCGGCCTCGGCCTGGCGGCGGGCGAACACCGCGTCGGCCGAGGCACGGTCGATCCGGCCGCCCTTGGTGCGCTTCAGCTCGTCCACCGGCAGGCCGCCCTCGGCCTCCAGCTCGCGGGCGAGCCGCTCGCTGTCCCGGCCGAAGCGGACGGTCTGGCGCAGGAACCAGACGCCGATCACCGGGATGACGAAGGCGCACAACCCGATGCCGATGCCGAGCGGTTTGCCGGTGGCGACCAGCTGGACGCCCTCGCCGATGCAGATCAGCGCGACCAGCAGCAGCACGCCGGCGAGGGCGAAGAACCCGGTACGAGAGGTCATGACGGGCTCACAGGTCCAGGAAGTGCTCGAGGCCGAAGGTCAGCCCCGGCGTCTCGACGACCTTGCGGGCGCCCAGCAGGATGCCCGGCATGAAGCTGCTGTGGTGCAGCGAGTCGTGCCGGATGGTGAGCGTCTCGCCGGTGTCGCCGAACATCACCTGCTGGTGGGCGAGCAGGCCGCGCAGCCGGACGGCGTGCACCGGCACGCCGTCGACGTCGGCCCCGCGCGCGCCGGGCAGGCTGTGGGTGGTCGGGTCCTGCTGCGGCGGGCGGCCCGCCTCGGCGCGGGCGGCGGCGATCAGCTGGGCGGTGCGGGTCGCGGTGCCGCTGGGCGCGTCGGCCTTGCGGTCGTGGTGCAGCTCGAGGACCTCGACGGACTCGAAGTAGCGGGCCGCCGTCTGGGCGAACTTCATGCCGAGGATGGCGCCGATGGAGAAGTTCGGCGCGATCAGCAGGCCGAGCTCCGGGGCCTCGGCCAGCCAGCCGCGGACGGTGGCGAGGCGCTCCTCCGTCCAGCCGGTGGTGCCGGTGACCACGTGGATGCCGTGGTGCAGGCAGTGGTCGAGGTTGCCCATCACCGAGTCGGGGTGGGTCAGTTCGACCGCCACCTGGGCCCCCGCCTCGGTCAGCTCCGCCAGGTCGGAGCCGCGGCCGAGCGCGGCCACCAGCTCCAGGTCCGGCGCGGCCTCGACGGCCTTGACGGCCTCGGAGCCGATCCGGCCCTTGGCGCCGATCACGGCGACACGCAGCGTCATTGCGAAGTTCCTCTCACACCAGCCGGTCTCAGACCAGCAGATCGGCGAGCTTGGCGGCCCGCTTGTCGTTGACCGGGCCGATCAGCGCCAGCGACGGCCGGTACGCGCCCAGCACATCACGGGCGACGGCCTGGACGTCCTCCAGGGTCACCGCCGCGATCCGCGCCAGCATGTCGTCCACCGACAGGTGGTGCCCGTAGCTGAGCTCGGCCTTGCCGATCCGGTTCATCAGCGAGCCGGTGTCCTCCATGCCGAGCACGGTGGAGCCGGAGATCTGGCCGATCGCGCGCTGCAGCTCCTCCTCGGTGATG
This sequence comes from Streptomyces sp. SP17BM10, assembly GCF_036322405.1. Lineage (NCBI taxonomy): Bacteria > Bacillati > Actinomycetota > Actinomycetes > Kitasatosporales > Streptomycetaceae > Streptomyces > Streptomyces sp. SP17BM10. The sequence goes on from NZ_JAQYXB010000602.1 coordinate 6,479, forward strand.
CCCTCGGCGACCACCTTGGCCAGCTCGGCGCGGCAGATCCGCAGCACCTCCTCGACCCGCTTGGGCTGGCAGCCGGCGTAGATGCCGAACAGACCGCTGTCCGCGTAGGACGAGGAGTAGGAGTACACCGAGTACGCGAGCCCGCGCTTCTCCCGGACCTCCTGGAACAGCCGGGAGCTCATCCCGCCGCCCAGGGCCGCGTTGAGCACGCCCATCGCCCAGCGGCGCTCGTCGTGCCGCGGCACCCCCGGCACGCCCAGCACCAGGTGGGCCTGCTCGGTCGAGCGGTTGAGCACCTCGACCCGCCCCGCCGTGCGCAGCGCCTTGACGCCGCGCCGGGCCTCGGCGGGAGCGGCGGCGGAGGCCGCGAGCACCGGCGCGAAGGCCTCCTCGACCTGCTTGACCACCTTGCGGTGGTCGAGGTTTCCGGCCGCGGCGACGACGAGGTTCTCGGGCCGGTAGCGGCGGCGGTAGAAGCCGGCGATCTGGTCCCGGGTGAGGGTGCGGATCGTCTCCTGGGTGCCGAGGATCGGGCGGCCGAGCGGGCCGCTGCCGAAGATCACCTTGGCGAACAGGTCGTGGACGACGTCGCCCGGGTCGTCCTCGGCCATCGCCATCTCCTCGAGGATGACGCCGCGCTCGGCCTCGACGTCCTCGGTGCGGATGAGCGAGCCGGTGAGCATGTCGCACACCACGTCGATGGCGAGCGGCAGGTCGGTGTCGAGGACCCGGGCGTAGTAGCAGGTGTTCTCCTTCGCGGTGAAGGCGTTCATCTCGCCGCCGACCGCGTCCAGGGCGGCCGAGATGTCCAGCGCGCTGCGCCGCTCGGTGCCCTTGAAGAGCAGGTGCTCCAGGTAGTGGGTGGCACCGTTGAGCTGCGGGGTCTCGTCCCGCGAGCCGACGCCGACCCAGATGCCGAAGGTGGCGGAGCGCACCGTCGGCAGGGTCTCGGTGACGACCCGCAGGCCGCCGGGGAGCACGGTGCGGCGCACGGTGCCGGCGCCGTCGGCGCCCTTGAGCAGGGTCCGGGTGGTGCCGGGGCGCTGCTTCGCGGCCGGGGCCTGGGCCACGGGGGGTACCTCCAGAGGAAACGCGCGGCCGGAGGACGCGCGTACGAAAGCGGGGGGACAACAGGGTGCGGCCCGCACGCCGGGAGGCGTACGGGCCGCAAGGGGTCAGCTAGCGGCGCTTCACTCGGAAGCGGCCTCGCCGGCCTCCTCGCCCTCGACGACCGGGATGAGGGAGAGCTTGCCGCGCGGGTCGATCTCGGCGATCTCGACCTGCACCTTGGCGCCGACGCCGAGCACGTCCTCGACGTTCTCCACGCGCTTGCCACCGGCGAGCTTGCGGATCTGCGAGATGTGCAGCAGGCCGTCCTTGCCCGGCATGAGCGACACGAACGCGCCGAACGTCGTGGTCTTGACCACGGTGCCCAGGTAGCGCTCGCCGACCTCCGGCATGGTCGGGTTGGCGATCTGGTTGATCGTGGTGCGGGCGGCCTCGGCGGCCGGGCCGTCGGCGGCACCGATGTAGATGGTGCCGTCGTCCTCGATCGTGATCTCGGCGCCGGTGTCCTCCTGGATCTGGTTGATCATCTTGCCCTTGGGGCCGATGACCTCGCCGATCTTGTCCACCGGGATCTTGATGGTGATGATGCGCGGCGCGTTCGGGGACATCTCGTCCGGGGAGTCGATGGCCTCGTTCATCACGTCGAGGATGTGCAGGCGGGCGTCGCGGGCCTGCTTCAGGGCGGCGGCCAGGACCGACGCCGGGATGCCGTTCAGCTTGGTGTCGAGCTGGAGGGCGGTGATGAAGTTGCGGGTACCGGCGACCTTGAAGTCCATGTCGCCGTACGCGTCCTCGGCACCGAGGATGTCGGTCAGCGCGACGTAGTGGGTCTCACCGTCGATCTCCTGGGAGATGAGGCCCATGGCGATGCCGGCGACGGCGGCCTTCAGCGGCACGCCGGCGTTCAGCAGCGACATGGTCGAGGCGCAGACCGAGCCCATCGAGGTGGAGCCGTTGGAGCCGAGCGCCTCGGAGACCTGGCGGATGGCGTACGGGAACTCCTCGCGGGTGGGGAGCACCGGCAGGATGGCGCGCTCGGCCAGGGCGCCGTGGCCGATCTCGCGGCGCTTGGGCGAGCCCACGCGGCCGGTCTCGCCGACCGAGTACGGCGGGAAGTTGTAGTTGTGCATGTAGCGGCGACGCGTCTCCGGGGAGAGCGTGTCGAGCTGCTGCTCCATGCGGAGCATGTTCAGCGTGGTGACGCCCAGGATCTGGGTCTCGCCGCGCTCGAACAGGGCGGAGCCGTGGACGCGCGGGATGGCCTCGACCTCGGCGGCCAGGGTGCGGATGTCGGTGACGCCGCGGCCGTCGATGCGGACCTTGTCCTTGATGACGCGCTCGCGGACGATCTTCTTGGTCAGCGCGTTGTAGGCGGCGCTGATCTCCTTCTCGCGGCCCTCGAACTCGGGGAGCAGCTTCTCGGCGGCGAGCGCCTTGACGCGGTCGAGCTCGTTGTTGCGCTCCTGCTTGCCCGCGATGGTGAGGGCCTGGGCCAGCTCGTCCTTGACGGCGGCGGTCAGCGCGGCGAGGACGTCGTCCTGGTAGTCCAGGAAGACCGGGAACTCGCCGGTGGGCTTGGCGGCCTGGGCGGCCAGCTGGGCCTGGGCGGCGCACAGGACCTTGATGAACGGCTTGGCGGCGTCCAGACCGGAGGCGACGACCTCCTCGGTCGGCGCCTCGGCGCCGCCCTCGACCAGCTTGATGGTCTTGTCGGTGGCCTCGGCCTCGACCATCATGATCGCGACGTCGCCGTCCGGCAGGACGCGACCGGCGACGACCATGTCGAAGACGGCCGACTCCAGCTCGCTGTGGGTCGGGAAGGCCACCCACTGGCCGTTGATCAGGGCGACGCGCACGCCGCCGATCGGGCCGGAGAACGGCAGGCCCGCCAGCTGGGTGGAGGCGGAGGCGGCGTTGATCGCGACCACGTCGTACAGGTGGTCGGGGTTGAGCGCCATCACGGTGACGACGACCTGGACCTCGTTGCGCAGGCCCTTGACGAAGGACGGGCGCAGCGGGCGGTCGATCAGGCGGCAGGTGAGGATCGCGTCCTCGGAGGGCCGGCCCTCGCGACGGAAGAACGAGCCGGGGATGCGGCCCGCGGCGTACATCCGCTCCTCGACGTCCACGGTCAGCGGGAAGAAGTCGAAGTGCTCCTTCGGCTGCTTGGAGGCGCTGGTGGCCGACAGCACCATGGTGTCGTCGTCCAGGTAGGCCACGGCGGAGCCGCCGGCCTGACGGGCCAGGCGGCCCGTCTCGAAGCGGATGGTACGGGTGCCGAAGGAGCCGTTGTCGATGACGGCCTCGGCGTAGAACACGTTCTCTTCCACCTGGAAGATCTCCTCTTTCGTACGTCTCCGGGAGAGCGCCCCCGCGTCCTGCCTGCCGGTGGGCCCTGTGCCCTCCTGTCAGGAGGGGCGGCAGTCGGGCCGGTCTTCGATCGAAGCCTCCGGCGGGTCCCGCTCGACTGCGGGGCTTCCGGGGGCCACTACCGAGGACCGGCGCCTCACGGCTGCCGGGCCGGGTGGGCGGTCCGCGTCTGGACGCTCTCTCGGATGCGGGCGGCTTCCGTTTGAAGCCTTCGGCCCGCGGGGGTTGGGGTCCTTCTGCCTGGGTGGCGCCGTCGTGCGCCATCTCCCGGCATGCCCACAACCCTACGGTGCAATCCTCGGCCACCTGGGGAGGTGCGCGCGAGTTGTTATGTCCGGGCGCCGCGGCGAAACGGCCGCGGCATACGCGCGAGGGGCGGCTCCCCGGTGTGGGGAGCCGCCCCGAGCGGCGGTCTTAGCGGGCGCCACCGGCGGCACCGCGGCGGATGCCCAGGCGGTCGACGAGCGTACGGAAGCGCTCGATGTCCTTCTTGGCCAGGTACTGCAGCAGGCGGCGGCGCTGGCCGACCAGGATCAGCAGGCCACGGCGCGAGTGGTGGTCGTGCTTGTGGGCCTTGAGGTGCTCGGTCAGGTCCGAGATGCGGCGGGAGAGCATGGCCACCTGAACCTCGGGGGAGCCGGTGTCGCCCTCCTTCTGGCCGAACTCGGCGATGATCTGCTTCTTGATGTCAGAGGCGAGAGCCACTGCAACTCCTTACACGAGGTGAACCGAGCGGTCCTGGTCTACGGCACAGGACTCATCGAGAACTCGGTGTCGTAACGCGGGCGCCGGCCGCTTCCTCCGCACCCTGGGGGCGGACACACGGCTGCGCTCGAAGGCCAAGCGTACCAGCGCGGCTCACCCGGGCAGTCGGCGGGGCCGGGGCGGCTCAGCCGGTGGCCCCGCGCACCAGGCGGTAGACGTCGAGGACGGCGAGGGCGAGCGGGACGAGGGAGAGCAGGGCGAGGCCGTCGACGAGGTCGAGGACGCGCCCCCAGAAGGGGGAGACGCCGAGGCGGGGCACGACGAGCGCGACCGCGGTGAGCGCGGCGGCGCCGAGGGCGACGGCGGCGGTCAGCCAGAGGGTGCGCAGGTCCGCGTCGGCGGGGGCGGCGTCCTGGGCGAACTGCCGGGCGTGCAGCGACAGGCCCGCGATCAGCAGGGCGAGGCCGAGCAGTCCGGCCGAGGTGAGCGCGAGGACCTGCGCGGTGTAGCGGAACAGCCGGGCGCGGAGCATGACGGCGAGGCCGAGCGCGAGCGCGAGCAGTTCGGGGAAGACCGCGTCGGTGAAGCCGAGCAGCGCGCAGGCGCCGGCGACGACCGCGGCGCAGCCGCCGACCAGGCCGACGAGGACCTCGTGGCCGCGGCGGGCCTGCCGGGCGATGCGTTCGTACGGGACGGTCTCGGCGCGGTGCTCGCCGTCGGCCTCGCCGCGGGTCTGGCCGGGGGCGGCGTAGCCGACGGGCAGCCGGGCGCCGCGGGCGGCGAGTCCGGGCAGGAAGCCGATCGCGGCGACGGCGGCCACGCCGGTGACGGCGGCGATGCGGTACGCCGGGGTGCCGGGCAGCAGGACGGCGGCGAAGGCGGCGAGGGCGCCGGCGGCGGCGGCGAGGGCGGCGGCGACGAACACCGCGTCGCGTTCGGGGAGCAGGCCGGCCAGCAGGACGGCGGTGACGAGGACGGCGACGCAGCCGGCCAGGAACTGCAGCCGGCCGGGACCCTCCCCGGGCCGGGCGGCGGCGAGGAGGCCGGTGCCGGCGATCAGGGCGTGCGGCAGCGCCCCGAGGCCGAGCGCGACCGCCGCCGGGGCGTCCCCGTAGACCCGGGCGCGGACGCCGGCCAGGGCGGTGAGGACGACGGCCGTGACGCCGGCGAGGACGCCGGGCAGGCCGTGCGCGTCGTGGTGCGGGCCGGCGGACCACAGGGCGAGGCCGAGCAGCGCGAGCAGGACCGTGGCACCGGTGAGGCCGAAGGCCCGGGTGAGTTCCGGGCTCCAGAAGCGGTGGTCGGCCGACACGGCGCCCGCGATGGCGTCGGCGACGTCGTCGTAGACGGCGGGCGGGAGGGACTCGGCGAACGGGCGCAGCGCGAGCAGGTCGCCGTCGCGGACCTGCTGGGCGGCCAGCGACAGGCCGCCGTCGAGGACGGTGCCGTCCCGGCGGACCAGGTGGAAGCCGGTGGGGACGCCGTCGGGCTGGGTGGCGCGGGCCAGGCGCAGGACGTCGGGGTAGAGGTCGGCGAGGGGGAGGTCCTCGGGCAGGGCGACGTCGATCCGGCGGTCCGGGGTGACGACGGTGACCCGGGCGAAGCCCGTCGCGACGCCACTCATGCGCCCACCTCGCTTCGCTCGGCAGGGGCATTCGCCCACACGCACCTTCCGATGACGAGCTCGCACCGCTCACTCATGCGCCCACCTCGCTTCGCCCGGCAGGGGCATTCGCCCACACGCACCTTCCGATGACGAGCTCGCACCGCTCACTCATGCGCCCACCTCGGTCGTTGCACGCACCGGCCGTTCCCCCTGTCCCCAGCGCCGGGGCGAACCCACCCGGCGTACCCGCGAGTTGACGCGGCGCTACCCTACCCGTACGGAGAGTGCGGGTGCGACCAGTACCATCGGGCGCCCTGACGCCGTGTTCGGCGGGGGTCGCAGGAGCCGGGCGGCCGCGGCGGCGTACCGGCGCCTAGGGGTGGTGGGGGGCACATGGGTGTGATCATGGTGAGGCGCGCGGCCAGGGCCTATCCGCCGCCGGTGCCGGACGAGCCGGTGGAGTTGGCCGCCCCGCCCGAACTGCCGCGCCAGGGCGGCGAGGACTGGCTGCCCGGCGTCCTGCCGATGCTGGGCATGGGCGGCTCGGCGGTGTTCTTCTTCGCGCCGGGCTCCCAGGGGCCGATGCGGATCATGGGCGGGCTGATGATCGCCTCGACGCTCGGCATGGTGCTCGCGCAGATCGTCCGGGCCCGCCGGGGCGGTTCCACCGCGACCTCGGACGCGCGGCGCGACTACCTCAAGTACCTCCAGCAGACGCGGCGCGCGGTGCGCCGCACCGCTGAGCGCCAGCGCGGCGCGCTGCTGTTCCTCAACCCGGCGCCGGACCAGCTGTGGTCGGTGGTCGCGGACGGGCGCCGGCTGTGGGAACGCCGTTCGGGGGACGCGGACTTCGCGCAGATCCGGATCGGCCTCGGGCCGGTGCAGCTGTCCACTCCCCTGGTGGCGCCGCGAACCGCGCCGGCGGACGAGCTGGAGCCGCTGTCGGCGGCGGCCATGAAGTCCTTCCTGAGCGCGCACGGCACGCTCCAGGACCTCCCGCTCGCGGTGTCGCTCCGCGCCTTCTACCACGTCACGGTGTGCGGCGACCCGGACTCGGTGTACGGCAGCGTGCGGGCGATGATCGCCCAGCTGACCACCCTGCACTCGCCGGACGACCTGCTGGTGGCGGTCGCCGCGGCGCCGGGCGCGGCCGGGGAGTGGGAGTGGACGAAGTGGCTCCCGCACAACCAGCACCGCAAGGAGACCGACGGCGCCGGGTCGCGCCGGCTGACCGCCACCGGGCTCGGGGAGCTGGAGGTGCTCCTCCAGGACGAACTCGCCGGTCGCCAGCGGTTCGTCCGGGACGCCGCCGCCCCGCCGGACCAGCCGCACGTCGTCGTCGTGACGGACGGCGCCGGGGTGCCGCACGACTCGCTGCTCGCGAGCCCGGAGGGCGTGCAGGGGGTGACCGTCATCGAGGTCGTCCCGGGCGAGCTCGACGAGCCGAGCGGGCACCTGATGGTGACCGTGCGCCCCGCCGCGATCGAGTTGCGCTCGGCCTCCGGGGCCACCTACACCGGCACGCCCGACCTGCTCTCGGCGAGGCAGTCCGAGGCGCTGGCGCGGCAGTTGGCGCCCTACCGGATGTCGGCCGGCGGCGACGAGGAGCCGCTGCTGTCCGACCTCGACTTCACCGACCTGATGAACTCCGGCGACCCGGGCTCCTTCGACGTCGCCCGCGGCTGGCGCCCGCGCGCCCGGCACGAGCGGCTGCGGGTGCCGATCGGCGTCAGCGCGGGCGGTGAGTACGTGTTCCTGGACATCAAGGAGGCCGCGCTGGAGGGCATGGGCCCGCACGGCCTGTGCGTCGGCGCGACCGGTTCCGGCAAGTCGGAGCTGCTGCGCACGCTGGTGCTGGCGCTCGCGATGACGCACTCCTCGGAGGAACTGAACTTCGTCCTCGCCGACTTCAAGGGCGGCGCGACGTTCGCCGGCATGGCCGACCTGCCGCACACGTCGGCCGTCATCACCAACCTGGAGGGCGAGCTCACCCTGGTCGACCGCATGCGCGACGCGATCGAGGGCGAGCTGCACCGCCGCCAGGAGCTGCTGCACCGGGCCGGCAACTACGTCAACATCCACGAGTACGAGCGGGCGCGGGCGGCCGGCGCGGCCCTGGACCCGCTGCCCTCGCTGGTGCTGATCATCGACGAGTTCTCCGAACTGCTCACCGCCAAGCCCGACTTCATCGAGATGTTCATCCAGATCGGTCGGATCGGCCGCTCGCTGGGGGTGCACCTGCTGCTGGCCTCCCAGCGGCTGGAGGAGGGCAAGCTGCGCGGCCTGGACACCTACCTCTCCTACCGAATCGGCCTGCGCACCTTCTCCGCGGCCGAGTCGCGGGCGGCGATCGGCGCGCCGGACGCCTACCACCTGCCGCCGGTGCCGGGCGTCGGCTACCTCAAGTTCGGCGAGGACGCGATGGAACGGTTCAAGGCCGCGTACGTCTCGGGCCCCTACCGGGCGCCGGGGCGCCAGCACGTGTCCGGTGAGCAGCGGGCCGGCACGCGGCCGGTGCTGTTCACCGCGGCCGAGGTGGAGCTGCCGGAGCCCCCCGCGCGGGAGGAGGCGCGGGCGCCGGAGCAGGACGACGCCCTGGCCGACACCGTGCTCGACGTCTTCGTGCGGCGGATGGCCGGCCAGGGCCCGGCCGCGCACCAGGTGTGGCTGCCGCCGCTGGGCGCGGCGCCGGGCCTGGACCGGCTGCTGCCGCCGCTGAAGGCCGAGCCGGAGCGCGGGCTGGGCGCGCCCGGGTACCCGGCGGGCCGGCTGCGGGTGCCGATCGGCGTGGTCGACCGGCCGCGCGAGCAGCGCACGGACGTCCTGGAGCTCGACTTCTCCGGCGCGGCCGGGCACGGCCTGGTCGTCGGCGGCCCGCTCTCGGGCAAGTCGACGGTCGTGCGCACCGCGGTGGCCGCGTTCGCCCTCACCCACACCCCGCTGGAGGTGCAGTTCTACCTGCTGGACCTCGGCGCGGGCGGCTTCCGCGCCCTGGCCGGCCTGCCGCACGTCGGCGGGGTCGCCGGGCGCCTCGACGTCGACGCGGTGCGCCGGACGGTCGCCGAGGTGCACGGCGTGCTCAACCGGCGCGAGGAACTGTTCCGGACCGCCGGGATCGACACCATCGCGGCCTACCGGGCCCGCCGGGCGGCCGGGCGGCTGCCGGGCGAGGCCTTCGGCGACGTGTTCCTGGTGATCGACGGCTGGAACACCTTCAAGCAGGAGTTCGAGGCGCTGGAACCGGTGATCGCCGACCTCGCCCAGCGCGGCCTCGGCTTCGGCGTGCACCTCGTCATCACCGCGGCCCGCTACGCGGAGGTGCGCCCCGCGCTCAAGGACCTGCTGCAGAACCGCACCGAGCTCAAGCTCGGCGACGCGATGGAGTCGGAGGTGGACCGCCGGACGGCGCAGAACGTCCCCTCGCTCGCCGGGCGCGGCATCACCCCGGAGCGGCTGCACTTCCTGGCCGGCCTGCCCCGGATCGACGGCTCGTCCGCGGTGGACGACCTCCAGGACGGCGTGGCCGGACTCGTCGCCGCCGTCGCCGGTGCCTGGAGCGGCCCGCGCGCGCCGCGGGTGCGGATGCTGCCGGCCGTCCTCGACGGGTACGGGCTGCCGAAGGGCTTCGAGCACCCCGAGTGCGGGGTGGCCTTCGGCGTGGACGAGGCCGAACTGGCGCCGGTGTTCGTGAACTTCGAGACGGATCCGCTGTTCATCGTGTTCGGCGACACCCAGTCCGGGAAGTCCGCGCTGCTGCGGATGCTGGTCAAGCAGATCACCGAGCGGTACACCGCCGACCGGGCGGGCATCGTCGTCGCCGACTACCGGCGCGCGCTGCTGGGGGCCGTCCCCCGCGAGTACCAGGTGGAGTACGCGGCGACGCAGCCCGCGCTGACGAAGGTCGTCGAGATGCTGCGCGGCGCCTGCTCGCGCCGCCTGCCCGGGCCGGACGTCACCGCCGAACAGCTGCGCGACCGCAGCTGGTACAGCGGCAAGGACATGTTCGTGATCGTCGACGACTACGACCTCGTCGCGACGGGCTCGGGCAACCCGCTGGCGCCGCTGGCCGAGTTCCTGCCGTTCGCCCGGGACATCGGTCTGCGGGTGATCGTGGCGCGCAGCGCCGGCGGCGCCGGGCGGTCGCTGTACGAGCCGGTGCTGCAGCGGATGCGCGAGCTCGGCGGGCAGGGCGTGGTCCTCTCCGGCAACCGGGACGAGGGGGCGCTGCTGGGGACGGTCAAGCCGCAGGCGCTGCCGCCGGGCCGCGGACTGTACGTGTCGCGGCGGGCGACCGGCGGACAGCTGGTCCAGACGGGATGGTTGCCCGCCGAGCAGTGACGGACGGTGACCAAAGGGGTGGGGCCCGCGCGGGTCCGGCCCCTCGCCGCAGCCCCGTCGTCCCAGGTGTTGAAACGTTACCTAGATCTTTCCGGTGCGGGGCTGCGGTTCCCGCACCCCGCCCGGAGCCTGCGGGGCCGCTTCGGGGCGCCTGGACGTACCGGCATCGAATCGGAGCAAGGCCTTCGAAAGGATGCTTTCAACTCTCCGTTCACCTTGGATTCAAGCGCGATGTGGCAGAGGTAACAACTCGGACAATCCTCGCAATGACCGTACGTGATCATCGGATCGCATGTTTATACCGTTCCCCGCAACGGATTCCGTAGCGGTTCCGGCGTTGACGCAGTCATTACGCCCAAGGTTCCATTGCGGCCCGGGAGCGACCTGACCAGGACCCGAGCAGCCAGCCAGCGGAGGCGATACCGCTCCCACTCCAGGACCGCACAGAGCCGATCGGAAGCCTCATGACCGACACGCTTCGCCCGCCACTCGACGTAGCCCCCACTGCGCACGAGACGATCGCCCCCCAGCAGCTCAAGCGCTCGATCGGCGTCGTGGGCGGAACGCTCCTCACGCTCTCCTGCGTGACCCCGGCGTCCACGCTCTTCGTGATCGTGCCGGAGCTGTTCTCCAGCATCGGCAGCGCCACCGCCCTCACCATCGCGATCGGCTCGGTGCTCTGCGTCGCGGTCGCGTTCTGCTACTCCGAGCTCGGCACGCTGATCCCCAGCGCCGGCGGCGAGTACGCGATGGTCGGCACGCTGGCCGGGCGGCTGGCCGGCTGGCTGGTCTTCATCCAGTCGCTGATCGTGGTGATGATCGTCCCCTCGGTCATCGCGCTCGGCACCGCCGACTACCTGGCGCCCGTCCTGCACGTCGACAAGCCCATCGCGGGCGCCGCGGTGATGCTGGCCGCCACCCTGGCCGGCCTGCTGGACCTGCGCGCCAACGCCTGGATCACCGGCGTCTTCCTGGTGCTGGAGGTCGTCGCGGCCGGCGTCGTGTCGGTGCTCGGCTTCGCCCACACCAACCCGAACCACCCGAGCCTGCTGCACGGCGTGGTCGCCGGGGACAACGGCGCCACCACCACCGTCGGCATCGGCGCCATCATCGGCGCGCTCGGCATCGCCCTGTTCGTCACCCAGGGCTTCTCCACCGCCGTCTACCTCTCCGAGGAGCTGGAGAACCCCCGCCGCACCGTCTCGCGCACCGTGCTCTGGACGCTCGGCCTCTCCAGCGCCGTCATCCTGATCCCGGTCGCCGCCATCACCATGGGCGCCCCGGACCTGCAGACCCTGGCCGCCGGTGACATCTCCGGCATGGTCACCGCCTGGAGCAACTCGGCGGTCGGCACCTTCATCAGCCTCTGCATCGCGCTGGCCATCATCAACGCCGGCATCGTCATGGTCATCCAGAACTCCCGGGTGCTGTTCGCCTCCGCCCGCGACAAGGCCTGGCCCGGCCCGGTCAACAAGGCCTTCGGCACCCTGGGCCGGTTCGGCTCCCCGTGGATCGCCACCCTGGCCGTCGGCCTGCCGGGCGCCGCGCTCTGCTTCGTCAAGGGCGAGCTGCTCAGCAACATCACCGGCGTCGCCGTCACCGCGATGTACCTGCTGGTCGCGGTCGCCGCGCTGCTCTCCCGCCGCGGCCACCACAAGCACGCCGCCGCCTGGCGGATGCCGCTGTGGCCGGCCGTCCCGGTGGTCCTGATCGCCGTCCTGGTCTACGTCATGACCCAGCTGGACACCGAGCCCCTGCTCTGGACCGGCGGCATCACCGCCGCCGCGACCCTCTACTGGCTGTTCTACCTGCGCCCCCGGCAGGACTCCCGCTGGGTGATCAGCCTCCCCGAGGACCAGCAGCAGGCCTGACCCCCACCCCCTCCCCCACCGCGTGGTGCCCCGGGCTTCCCCCTCGCCCGGGGCACCGCCGTGTCGTCAGGCCCCTACTTCTTGACCTTCCACTCCGGGCTCGCCGCGATCGCCTTCAGCTGGTCGAGGCTGAGCAGCGCCGTGCCGGTCGGCCCCTGGGAAGCCGTCACCCGGACACCGTCCGGCCGGAGGATGTCCGCCGCCAGGGGGCCCTTCGGCGCGGAGGTACCAGGGCCGCGCAGAAGGAGCTTGGTCCCGTCGGGAAGAACGGTCGCGTCCTTGAAGATCTCCCCCGTCGGGTCGCCCTCCTGCAGAACCAGCTTCTGGACCCGCAGCATCAGCGAACCGGTGGAGCCGCCCTGGCTCAGCCGGATGTCGGCGACGACGTCGGTCCCACTGACCTGGGTCATGGTCACCCCGGCGGGGAGCAGCCCGGCCAGAATCGTCTTGCGCTGCGACAACGGGAGACCGACCTCCGACGACTCGGGGTCGATGCCGTTGTAGCGGACCGCCGCGACGGCCTTGTCCCAGACCTTGTCGGTGACGATCGCCTTCGCCTGCTCCAGGGTGATCGGCGGGTTGGGGCGGCTGTCGGGCGCGCCCTTCTCCTGTGCGGCGTTCCACTCGTTGAAGGAGACCTGGCCGCCGTCCGGGCGGCTCACCGTCGCCCACCACTCCTTGGTCGTGGCGCGGTGGTCCGGGTACTCGTAGCCCTGGGAGAGCATGAGCGTGGAGCCGTCCGCCAGCGTGGTGACGCTGCAGGAGTCCAGGTTGGCGAGCTTGAGGTCCGTCGGGCAGGTGCGCTGCTGCTCCTGGCCCTTGTAGAACTTCTGGACCGAGACGCTCATCAGAGACTTGCCCTGGCCGTCGTCGAAGACCAGCTGGGCGTACGGGGTCGTGCTCTTCTCGGTGCCCTCGCCCTTGGCGTCCGTCACCTCGCCCTTGGGCAGCAGCGACTGGAACGCGGCCAGCATCTCCTTGTCGGTGACGGGGGCGGCCGGCGCCGCCGCCTTCGTCGCCGTCGGGGTGGCGGCCGGGGTCGCGGTGGCGGGCGCGGTGCCCGTCGCCGGGGCGGCCGCGGCCTCGGCCGGGGCAGCCGAGGAGCCGCCGGTAGCGCCGGACAGGTAGAACGCGCCGGTGGCGACCAGCGCCAGCGCGGCCGCGCCGCTCACCACGGCGGCGGCGGACCGCCGGCGCCAGCGGCGGCGGCCGAGGTCCAGGCCGCCGGCCGCCAGGTCCGCGCGTTCGGAGCGGAAGGCCTCGCCGGTGCGGCTCATCGCGTAGAGCAGATCGTCCTCGAACGTGTCCGGTTCGGACATGGTTGATCACCGTCTCTTCGGTTCGGATGTCGTCGGTCGGGCGTCGAACGGGACTCAGCGGGCGGCCAGTTCGGCCAGGGAGTCGCCGAGCAGGGTGCGCAGCCGGGCCAGCGCCCGGGTCGTGCGGGTGCGGACCGCGCCGGAGGAGGCGCGCAGCGCCTCGGCGGTCTCCTCGACGCTGCGGTCCTCCCAGTAACGCAGGACCAGCACCGCCCGGTCCTTGGCCGGCATCCGGCCGAGCGCGTCGAGGAGGGTCAGCCGCAGCGTGCTGTCGGCCTCCCGGCCCTCGGGCTCGGGCAGGTGGCCGGTGGGGCGCTCGGTGCTGGAGCGGCGGCGCTGCTGGGCCAGGAAGATCCGCACCATGACGGTGTGGACGTAGGCCGCCGGGTTGTCGATCCGGTGCCGTCCACCCGTCCAGGCGCTGCGCCGCCACAGGACGTACATCCGGCCGAGGGCCTCCTGCACGAGGTCCTCGGCGTGGTGGGTGTCGCCGCTGGTCAGCAGGCAGGCCGAGCGGTACAGGTGGCCGGTCCGGCTGGACACGAGCTCCAGGAACTCCGCGTCCTTGGCCTCCCGGCCCGCACCGATCCGCCTCATCTGCGCTGTCCCCCATGGCTCGTGGTCGCCGACACCTCTTGGATGCGGCGGCCGGCGCGGGATGTTACAGCCGGGCGGGGACGGACTTCGGGCGCAGGCGCCGCCGGCCGGTCAGGCGGGGGTGCGGCGCCGGTGGTCGCGCAGCACGACGCCGCCGCCGATCAGCAGCGCGACGAGCAGCGCGCCCGCGCCGAGCAGGTAGGTCGCGGTGCGGCGGTCGCGGTCGGCCCGGGTCTCGCCGAGGCCGGCCGGGCGGGGCACGATCGGGGCGGCGGCCAGGCGCACGGGTGCGTCCGGCGTGGCCTGCACGGGCGGATCGGCCGGGGCCCTGGTGACGGCACGGACCGGGTCCACCACGCCCCAGCCGATGAAGCGGTTCGGGCCGTGCTCGGTGCGCTGGGCGGTCTGCTCGATCCAGGCCCGCACCTGGGCGGCGCTCCAGTCCGGGTGGGCGCCGATCAGCAGCGCGGCCAGCCCTGAGACGTACGGGGCGGCGAAGCTGGTGCCGCTGTCGGTGCACTGGCCGCCGCCCGGGACGGTGGAGAGCACGCCGACGCCGGGCGCGGCGACCTTCACGAAATCGCCGTACTGGGAGAAGGAGGCGCGCTCGTTGTTGCGGTCGGAGGCGCCGACGGCCAGGACGGTGGGGAAGGCTCCGGGGTAGGTGTCGCCCTCCCGGCCGTCGTTGCCGGTGGAGGCGACCACCACGGCGCGGTTCGCCTCGGCGTACTCGACTGCGGCCTTCAGCTCGGCGTAGCCGGTGAAGCCGGTGGTGCCCGCGCCACGGACGTCCTGCGAGATGTTGACGACCCGGGCCCCGTCACGGACCGCCAGGGTGACGGCGGCGGCGAGGGTGGCGACGTCGCCGTTGCCCGCGCTGTCGTTCTGGCGGATCGACAGGAGCTTCGCGCCGGGGGCGAGCCCGACGAAACCGGTCCGGTCGGAGCGGGCGGCGGCGATGATGCCCGCCACCTTCGTGCCGTGGCCGACCGGGTCGTCCTTGCCCCCGCCCTCGACCCGCTTGCCGCTCTCCCGGTCGACCAGCAGGCTGCCGCCATCCGTGACCTTGCCGGCCAGCTGCGGGTTGCGGTCGTCCACACCGGTGTCGACGACCGCGACGGTGACGCCCGCGCCGGTCGTGCGGCCGTGCTGCCACAGCTCGTCGAGCAGCAGCCGCTGGAGCGCCCACGGCACGACCTGCACGTCCGGCGCGGGGGACGGGCAGTCGCCGGCGGCGGCCACGCCGGGGCCGTCGGCGCGCGCCGGGGCGGCCGCCGCACCGGCCAGCACCGCGAACGCGGCCAGGGCCGCGGCCGTCCTGCGGTACCCCCGTCCGGACACCCTGCCTCCCCTCACCTCGTCCGGTTCGCCCCCGCGCGCCGGGGGCGGGCACCCGGGATCCGGCACCCGCCCCACGCGTGCGTCCCTCCCGCCGGGAGGAGCGGTCAGGTCCAGGCGTTGGTGTTCTTGGCCTCGGTGGCGCGGTAGCTCTGCGCGGCGGACTCCAGCGAGGCCGCGATCTGCGCGCAGGCCTGCTGGAGGTCGGCGGCCTTGGCGTCCCACTTCGCCTGGTGGGCCCGGTAGCCCTGCTGGGCCGCGCCCTCCCAGCTCGCGGAGATCTTGGTGACGCCCTGCTTGAGCTCCTCCAGCAGGTGGTTGATCTGGGCGGCAGAGGCCTTGACCTGCTCGGCGGCGCCGTGGATGGTGTCGAAGTTGACGAGGATCCGGTCGGTCACGATGTCTCCCAATCGAGGATGCGGGCAGTTCGCCGTGCGGTGCGGTGATCGGTGTCCGGGCCGACGGGCGGGCCCGGGGACGGCGATCAGCTCCGGGCGCCGCCGAACTGCTGCTGTTGCTGGGCCTCGGTCTCCGCGTAGTACTTGGTCGTCAGCTCGATCGCGTCCTTGATCGCCTTCAGCGACCCGTTGAGGGCGTCGATGTCCTCGTTGAACCGGTGCTGGAGCGCCTTGTAGGCCTCGGCGGCCTGGCCTCCCCAGCCGACACCGACGTGCTCCACCGTGTTGTTGAGCTTGGTGCGCTCCTGGCCGATCTGGCCGATGACCTCCTCGATGTGCTTGGCGAAAGCCTGCATCTCCTGCGCGGTCATCGTGAACTGGTTAGCGCTCATGCTCCACCGTCCCCCAACAGACAGACACTCCATGACCGTCGGGGCGTCCGACCCGACGGGTCATCACCCCTGTGATGTCCAGGAGCACTGTAGTCGGCATACGCAACTCACCCAACTCCGAACGCAGAGTAGTCGCCGGACCGTGACAGCGGCCCGCCGGGCCCGCAACTCCCCCTGGGCACAAGGCCGGTCAGGCGTTCTGCTGCTGCGCCGCGCTCCTCGCGCTGAGCGGCGGGCCGGCCGGCACCAGGTCCGACCACTCGCGGGGGACCGGCAGCGGCTGGACGCCCTGGTAGCCGAGGCGCGCCTGGTTGCCGCCGGGCTCGTCGGGCTGCTGCGGTTGCTGCGTCTGGTCCGGCGCGGCCGTACGCGACGGGGGCGAGGGCGTCTTGGCGGCGCCGCCCTGGCCCGGCCGGGCGCCCGCCGGCGCCGACGGGGCCCGGCCGCCGTCACCGTTGGCGGGCACCGAGTAGCGCAGGCCCGTCTCGGTGATCAGGAAGTCGGTGCCGGAGCCGCCGGCGCCGTTGTCCATCGCGCGGTAGAACAGCCCGTGGCCGGGCGTCACGTAGGCGGCGCCCGCGCCGTTGTCGTACTGCGCCGGGTACTCCGGGCCCGCCCACATGCTGCGCTTCGGCGTGCGGCCGTCCTCGGCGACGCCGTCGAAGGTGCTGCACACGACGGTGCGCGCGTCCTGGCGCTCCTGCCGGTCGTTCACCGGTGCGCCGGACTTGAGCGGCCAGTCGCCGTCCCCGGCGTCGGGCAGCGGGGTGGCCGTGCCGAAGCTCGCGTGGTCGGACGGGGTCATCTCGTCGTTGCGGGGCTGCTTGTCCGGGTCGTACGTGTAGAGCATCTGGTAGGCCGGGTTCTGCCGGATCAGCTCGGCCTGGAACGGCGTCACCAGGAACAGCCGGTCCCGGCCGACGACGTAGTTGCGGTCCCGGTAGTGCACCAGCCGGCCGATCCGGCGGTCGGCCTGGTTCTGCAGCGCCACCGTCGAGTTGGCGCCCTGGGTGTCCGTGGCCCCGTCGACCTGCGGGAAGACGACGGCGCTGCCCGGCAGCAGGGTGTCCAGCCACTCGCGCTTGACCGGCTGCGGCACCGCGTTCGGGCCGAAGACCGCGGTGATCAGCGACTTCCGCTCGCGGTCGTCCGCCTGCGGGGAGCCGATCCGGTGCCGGCGGCCCTGCGCGTCGACCAGGTAGGTCCCCGCGTCCGCCGGCCCCGCCCCGGCCGCGGCGGTGACCTGCTGGTCCGCCGCCTGCTGGACCAACAGCAACTGGTCCGGTCCGAGCACCCGGCCCTTGGCGCCCAGCGCCGCCGCGTCCGCGCCCGCCGCCACGAACAGCGCCTGGTCGACGGTCTCCTGCTTCGCGTCCGAGCCCGGGCGGTCGCACACCGACCACTTCATCGCCCGGCTCACGTTCTCCTTGCCGGGCAGCTTGTCCGGGGCGTACGGGATGCCGATCGTCGGACCGTGGTTCGGGTAGCGGTCGAGCACGTCGTCGTCGACGACCACCACCTTCGCGCCGACCGGCAGCACCAGCCGGGCCGAGGACATGTTGAGCACCTGGTGCAGGCGCTTCGTCCGCCCGTCCGGGTCCGTCAGCACCACGTACCGGGTGGTCGACCGCTTGCCCTGGACGACGTTCTGCCCGTCGTCCCAGTGCAGCGGGGCGCTCGGCCGGAAGACGCCCCACACCCCGAACCCGGCCACCACGACCGCCCCGACGACCAGACTCGGCAGGACCGCCCGCAGCGGACGCGGCGCGTCCTCGTCGCCGCCCACGCCGCCCGGCAGCAGGAAGGCGCCCACCATCCGCCTGCGGGCGAAGGTGTACGCGTTCAGCTCGTCCCGCCGCGATGCCATCCTCGTCGTCTCCCCGTGTCCGACCGGCCCTGCCCCCGTGTCCGCCGTCGCGGGCGAGAACGCGCTCGAACCCTCTACGATGCGGCAGCGGACGATGAGTACCGTACGGGCACGGTCCGTGAACGAGCCAGCGGGCCGGTCGATCGCGCAGTGATCGAGCAACGATCGAGCAGTGGGGGTCAGCCGGGGGATGCCAAGCCAGACCGCTCCGGGACGACGCGGCACGGCACCGGGCGGGCGGCCGCCGGCCGCGGTCCGCGTCCACCCGCCGTCCGCACTGCCCGGCGGCCGCCGGACGATCCGTCACCTCGTGCTGGTCGAAGCCGCCCTGGCGCTCGCGGCGATCGGCTGGACGCTCGGCCGCACGGCCACCGCCGTGCTCGGCGCGCTCGGCCTCGCCCTGGTCCTGGCCGGCCTCGTCCCGCTGCGCGGCCGGACCCTCCCGGAACTCCTCCTGGCCCGATCGGCCCTCACGTCCCGCCTGAAAGTCGCCAGTTCGACCCTGCCCCCGGCGGACGCCGACCCGACGCTCGCCCCCGTGCTGGAACTCGAACCGGCCCTGCGCACGTACACCCACGCCACCGAGGCCGACTTCGGCGGACGGACGGTGCGCCGCGAGACCGGCATGGCCGGCGACGGCACCTTCCTCGGCTCGGTGCTGCTGGTCCAGTCCAGGGACCGTCCACTGCGCCCGGCGCGCGGCGACCGGCCGCTGCCGCTGGACGTCCTCGGCTCGGCGCTGAAGGTCGACGACATCACCCTGGAGTCCGTCCAGGTGGTGCAGTTCACCCAGCCCGCCCCCGCCCCGCACCTGCCCGAGGAGTCGCTCGCCGCCCGCGCCCACCGCGAGCTGCCCGGCGGATCCACCACCCCCGGGCTGCGGCTCACCTGGGTGGCCCTCAAGCTCGACCCGGAGCGCGCCGCGGCCGCCGTCCGGGCCCGCGGCGGCGGCGAGGAGGGCGCCCGCAGGGCGCTCCAACGCGTGACCGACCAGCTCGCCGGACGGCTCGAAGGCGCCGGGTTCCGCGCGACGGTGCTGGACGAGCGCGAGCTGATCGCCGCCCTCGCCACCGCCGCGTGCGCCAACCCGCTCGCGGCGGCCGGCCTCCGGGGCAGCGGCGGCACCGGCGCCACCCGCCGGACCCGGGAGGGCCGCCGGCACTGGCGGATCGACGACCGATGGCACTGCACCTACTGGATCTCCCGCTGGCCCCGCTTCGGTCACCCCGGCGGGCCGTCCCTGCCCGAGCTGGTCGACCTTCTCACCGGCGCCCCCGCGCCGGCCGGCACCCTCAGCCTCGCCCTCGGGCACGGCGGCGGCTCCGTCACCCTCGCCGGACACCTGCGGGTGACCGGACGCAACGAGGGCGAGCTCGCCACCACCTGCCGCGAGGTGGAGTCCCGCGCCCGGGAGGCCGGCCTCGGCCTGAGCCGGCTCGACCTGGAACAGGCGCCCGGCGTCCTGGCCACCCTGCCGCTCGGAGGAACCGCCTGATGACCGCCCACCCGGCCCGCCCGCGCCCCGCCACGGCGCAGTCCCGCCCCCGGCCGCGGATCCTGCCCGGCTTCGGCCTCCGCGGCCCCCGCCGGGACAAGCACGTGCTGGCCGCCGCCGACCTGGGCGCACTGGCCCTGCCCGTCGGCGACGACGGCGTGCCGATCGGCGTGGACGTCCAGGGCCGGCCCGCGGTGCTGGGGCTCTTCCGGCCCGGCGCCCACGACCTGGTGCTCGTCGGCGGCCTGTGGACGGCCCAGCTGATCGCGCTGCGGGCCGCCTCGACCGGCGCGCGCGTCGCGGTGGAGACCGCCCGCCCCCGGGCCTGGAGCGCGCTCGCGCAGGCCGCGGGCGGCGGGCAGCCCTGCGTGACCGTCCACCAGGCCGGCCGGCTCGGCCCGCAGGGCGCGTCCGTCGGCTCGCCGGTGCTGGTGGTGCGCGACCTCACCGCTCGCCCGCCGCGCAGCCGGCTGTCCGCCGCGCCCTGGCAGACCACGCTGACGGTGCTGCCCTGGCTCCTCCCGGAGGCCACCCGGCTGGTCGGCGCCGCCGACCTCGTCGGAGTGCAGCGGGTCCAGCCGGAGGAGGCGGGGATCCTGCGGCGCACGCTGGCGCTGCCGCCGGAGGACGTCGCCGCGCTGCCCGCCCTCGGCGACGACCTGACGCTCTGGACCACCCGGATGCACCGTCAGTACGTTCGGGCCGTGCCCGGGCAGGCGGAGCTGCAGCTCCTGGGCGTGCCGCGCCGGGTGGATCCGGCCGCCTGAGCGGTGCGGCCGACCGGCCGGGATCGGAGTCCGCCTACAACGACGTCGGCCGTACGGCCTAGTCTTGAGGCGGCAACGGCACCGCTGAACAAGCGGCGGCGAACACGAGGGAGCCCTAGTGAGCAGCGATCGGGACGGCGTCTACGTCGGCCACAACGCGGCGGAGGACGACGACGACTGGTCCGACGCCCCCGACTACACTCCCCCGTCCTGGTACGTGCGGACGGACGGCGCGGCGGCCCCGGCCGAGACGGCGGCCCAGGGCGCCCCGGCTCCGGAGGCCCCTGGCCCGGCCCAGCCCTCCGCCCCGGCCCCGGCCGTCGTGCCGCCGCCGGCACCGGCTCCGGCCCCGCTCTCCTTCTCCGCCCCGGCCAACTCCGCCCCGGCGAGCTCCGCCCCGGCGAACGCGCCCGCACCTGCCCACGCGCCCGCGCCCGTCGCCGAGCAGCCGCCCGCACCCGCCCCGGTCCCGGTGGCCGCGCCCGAGCCGGCGCCCGCCGCGGCCGAGGCCCCGCACGCCGCGTTCCCGCCGCCGGCCCCGGTCCCGCACCAGCAGCCGCCGGCCGTCGACCCGGGCTGGCCCCCGGCGGCCCCGGTCCCGCACCAGCAGCCGGGCCCGGCCGCGCAGCAGCCGTACGCGGACCCGCAGGCCGCCGTGCCGCCGGTGCAGCCCGGCCCGCCGGCCCCGCCGCCGTCGTTCGCGCAGCCGCCCGCCGCCCCGCAGGACCCGCAGGCCGCCGCGTGGGCCGCCCAGCAGGCCGCGGCCCAAGCGCAGCCGCAGCAGCCCGCCCAGCCCCAGCCCGCGCCGGCGCAGCCGCAGCCCGCCCCGCCGACCGCGCCGGTCGACCCGCGCCAGGGCGGCTGGCCGCAGCCCGCCGCCTACCAGCAGCCCGCCCCGGCGGCCCAGCCCGGCCCCGGGCAGCCCTGGCCGCAGCAGGCCGGCGCCCCGCAGCAGGCCGCGCACGGCGCCCCGCTCGGCTACACGGCCGCCGTCGAGCTGTCCTCGGACCGCCTTCTGCGCAGCCAGCCCAAGCAGCAGCGCCAGCAGCCGCGGTTCCAGTTCGGCGGCAAGGCCGCGGCGGCCGAGAAGAGCCGCAAGCTGGAGATCATCCGCACGCCGGTGATGAGCTGCTACAAGATCGCCGTGATCAGCCTCAAGGGCGGCGTCGGCAAGACCACGACCACCACCGCGCTCGGCGCGACGCTGGCCAGCGAGCGCCAGGACAAGGTGATCGCGATCGACGCCAACCCGGACGCCGGCACCCTCGGCCGCCGGGTCAAGCGCCAGACCGGCGCGACCATCCGCGACCTGGTGACGGCCATCCCGCACCTGCGCAGCTACATGGACATCCGTCAGTTCACCTCGCAGGACCTGCACTCGGGCCTGGAGATCCTGGCGAACGACGTCGACCCGGCCGTCTCGACCACCTTCAACGACTCGGACTACCGCCAGGTCATCGACGTGCTGGGCCGCCAGTACCCGATCATCCTGACCGACTCCGGCACCGGTCTGCTGTACAGCGCGATGCGCGGGGTGCTCGACCTGGCCGACCAGCTGATCATCGTCTCCACCCCCAGCGTGGACGGCGCCTCCAGCGCCTCCACCACGCTCGACTGGCTCTCCGCGCACGGCTACGCGGACCTCGTCCAGCGCAGCATCACGGTGGTCTCCGGGGTGCGCGAGACCGCCAAGCTGATCAAGGTCGAGGACATCGTGGCGCACTTCCGCACGCGCTGCCGCGGCGTCATCGTGGTGCCGTTCGACGAGAGCCTGGCGGCCGGCGCCGAGGTCGACCTCGACATGATGCGTCCCAAGGTCCGCGAGGCGTACTTCGAACTCGCGACCCTGGTCGGCGAGGACATCATCCGCGCCCAGCAGGCCGCCCAGCAGCAGGGCGGCTGGCAGCAACAGACCCAGCAGCAGGCGCCTCAGCAGCCGTACGCGCAGCAGCAGCCCGGTCAGCCGCAGCCCTACCAGGCCACCGGCCAGCCGTTCCCGGCCGCCCAGCCGGCGCCGGGCGCGCCGTGGGCGCCGCAGCCCGGCCAGAGCCCGCCGCCGGGGAGCTACGGCTACCCGCAGCCGGGCCAGACCCCGCCCCCCGCCGGGTACGGCTACCCCCAGCCCCACCCCGGCGGCGCCCAGCCGCCCGCGCCGCAGTGGCCCCAGCCGGCCGCCCCGCACCCGGCCCCGCCCGCCGAGCCGGACGGGTACCAGCCGCCCCCCGGCTACGGCTACCCGCCGCAGCCCCCGCAGTGACGCCGAAGGGCCCGCCGACAGGTCGGCGGGCCCTTCGCACAGGCCGGATGCTTCGCGGCAGGCCGGCCCCTCGCCCGGGCGAGGACCTTCGCGCGGGCCGGGCGGCGCGACTCAGACGCCGTCGGTCAGCTCACGGGCCTGCTTGACGTCGTCGGCCATGCGGTCGAGCAGCGCCTCGATCGAGTCGAACTTCTCCATCCCGCGCAGGTAGGCCAGGAAGTCGACGGCCACGTGCAGCCCGTACAGGTCCAGGCCGACCCGGTCGATGGCGTACGCCTCGACGGTGCGCGCGGTGCCGTCGAAGGTCGGATTGGTGCCCACCGAGATCGCGGCCGGCATCCGCTCGCCATCGGCGGTCAGCCAGCCCGCGTACACGCCGTCGGCCGGGATCGCGCTGTGCGCCACCGTCTCCACGTTGGCGGTCGGGTAGCCGAGCTCGCGGCCGCGCTGCGCCCCGCGCACCACGACGCCCTCGACCCGGTGCGGCCGGCCGAGCACCTCGCCGGCCCCGGCCATGTCGCCCGTCTCGACCAGACGGCGGGTCAGCGTGGACGAGAACGGCTCGCCCGCGCCGGCCGTGCCGCTCACCTGGAGGTCGACCACCTCGACGTCGAACCCGGCCGCCCGGCCCAGCTCGGTGAGCAGCGCCACGTCACCGGCGGCCCGGTGCCCGAAGCGGAAGTTGGGGCCCTCGATGACGACGCGCGCGTGCAGCGCGTCCACCAGCACCTGCCGGACGAACGTCTCCGGCGACTCCTGCGACAGCTCCGGGGTGAACGGCAGCACCAGCACGGCGTCCACGCCGAGGCCCTCGATCAGCTCGGCGCGCCGGGCCTGCGGGGCGAGCAGCGCGGGGTGGCTGCCCGGGCGGATGACCTCGCGCGGGTGCGGGTCGAACGTGACGACGACGGACGGGACCCCGAGCTCGCGGGCCCGCTCGACCGCCCGTCCGATGATCAGCTGATGCCCGCGGTGCACCCCGTCGAACGAGCCGATGGTGACGACGCTGCGTCCCCAGTCACCGGGGATCTCCTCCAGGCCACGCCAGCGCTGCACCCTGACCGCTCCTTGTTCCGTACGGCGCGTACCTTCTGTACGCTCAAACGCTCAAACCCGAACCCCTATAGCGTGCCATGCGCCTGCCCCTGCTCAGGCACCGGAATGCGGGTTGAGCGCACCACACGTTCGAACGGCGAGCGCTCGGCCTCCGCGGCGGCGTACTGAGGGTCCCGCCCGGCCGTCACCAGGGCCCGCATCCGGGCCAGCCGGGGGCCGTCCGGCGGGGTCGGGGCGGCGTCCCGCGGCCACTGCGCCAGCAGCTGGGCGAACGCCGCCGACCGGCCGGCGCAGCGCACCAGCAGGTCGTCCGCGGCCGGCAGCCCCGGGACCGTCCGGGCCAGCACCGCACGGGCGCGGGCCGGCTTCTCGGCCGCGCAGTGGTCCGCCAGCCGCTCGACGGCGGCGGTCAGCACCGCCGGGTCGTTCTCGGCGGCGAGCAGGGTGTCGAGCAGCTCGCAGCGCAGCGCGTCGGCGGCCGGATCGGCCACCGGCGCCGACAGCACCTCGGCGAACGGCCGCCGGACGGCCGCCGCCCGCGCGGCCAGCGCCCCGCCCAGCAGCAGCCGCAGCTCCAGCCGGGCGGCCGGCCCGGCGACGGCGGCGCGCTCCAGCCGGCGGCCCAGGTAGTCGGCGGCGACCGGCCCGGCCAGCTCGGGCCGCTCCCGCAGCAGCCGGGCGACCAGCTCGGCACCCCGCCGGGTGGCCACCGGGGCACCGGCGTCGGCGAGCACCCGCAGGGTCGCGGCGACCGGCGCGTGCGGCCCGGCCAGCCGGTCGGCGAGCGCGGCCAGGACGGGCTCCGGGTCGCTCTCCAGGGCCGGGGCCAGCGCCCGCGGGGTCAGGAACGCGTCGGTGCCCGCCCGGTGGAGCTCCAGCGCGGCCGGGAGGTGCTCGGCCCGGCACCGCGGATCGCCGACCAGCAGGGCCAGCGCGGCGCCGTGCAGCGCGGGTTCGTCCTCGCGGGCGAGCAGGCTCAGCGCGGTGTACCGCAGCAGTTCGGGCCCGGCCCCGGACGCGTGCGGGGCGACGCGCAGCGCGTGCACGGCGGCGGCGACGTGCCGCTCGGGCCGCCGGTCGTGGCTCCAGCGGTCCACCGCGCGGCACAGCGCCGACGGCTCCTCGGCGGCGAGCACGGTCAGCAGCGCGTCCGCCCCGGGGTGGGCGGCGTCGGCCAGCGCGTCGGCCAGGTCGTCCAGGGCGAGCCTGCGGTGGGCGTGGAGCAGGTCGTGGGTGAGATCGGCCACGCTGCGACGGCCCGTGCTCCCGGGGGCGCCCGGCAGTCCGCGCCGGTCGTCGAACCACGCGCAGAGCAGCGGGATCACGGCGGCCGGGTTGGCGCGCAGCCGCCCGGCGACCGCCGCGAGGAACGGCTGCCCGCGGCCGTCCGCGACCACCAGGCGCCGCAGCAGGGCGAGTTCGTCCTCGAGGGGCAGCCCGAGCCCGGTCCAGAACTCCGGACCGAACCGGCCCAGGCCGTCCGCCGGGAGCGCGTCGAACCCGCCGTCCTGCTCGGCGCGTTCGGCGATCCGCCCGGCCAACTGCTCCAGCAGCGCGCGGTGTTCGGCGACGTCCGGGCTGGCCACCAGCCCCGCCGCGAGCAACCGGCCCGCCCACCAGGCGGGTTCGCCACCCGGCGGGCGCAGGTCCAGCGCCCGCCACAGCCGGTGCAGCCACGGGTCGAGGGCCGGCGCGCCCCACGTCTCGCCCACCCGGCGCAGCGCCGCCGCCACCGGGCCGATCCGGTGCCGGGCCACCACGCGCGCCCCGACCGCCGGGCGGACGCCCTCGTCCTCCCCGAGCAGCAGCCGCAGCGCCGCGTCCAGGTCGAGGTGCAGTCCCTGCAGCCAGTCCGCGAACTCCCCGTGCGCGAACCGGACCCCGGGCCCGGCCTGCACGAACAGGCCCTCCGCGAGCACCGCCCCCGCCCAGCCGCCCGCGACCGGGAACAGTTCCTCGAATCCGGCCCGGCCCAGCCCGCCCTGGTCCGCGCCGAGCATCCGCCGGGCCGCCTCGTGCACCCGCCCGGCCACCGCCGACGCCAGCCGTCGCACCCGCCCGGCGGACGGCCCGGACGGGCGCACCGCGCCCTTGCGGTGCGCCCCCGGGCGACGCGCGCGGGCCTCGTCGGCCGGCCACAGCGCCAGTTGCTGCGCCACCCGCAGGCAGCGCAGGTCGAGGTACGCGCCGAACAGCTCGCCCCGGTCCGCGGGCTCCCCCAGCAGCTCCAGTGCCCACAGCTCGCCGGCCAGCCGCACCGCCAGCGGGTGCCGCGCGTCGACGGCGCCCGGCCGGGCCGGCGGCAGCCCGTACCGGCGCCGGACGCGCTCGGCCGCCTCGGCCGGCAGCGGCCCGAGGTGCTGCACGGCGAGGCTGGGCGGCGCCGGGCGGCGCACCCGTACGGTCGGGGCGCTGGCCAGGTCGCCGCTCGCGGCCTCCTCCTGCCGCTCGTCGGGGTGCCGGTGGCCGCCGGGGTCCTCGCCGTCGCCCGGCTCGCTCCACTCCCCCGCGGCCGGGGGCGCCCAGCTCTCCTCCCCGCACGCCGTCAGCAGCCGGGCCCCGCAGCCCGTCAGCCACTCCCCCGCCGCCCGCAGCCAGGCCGCGCCCGGCGCCACGGGGGCCTCCTCCGGACCGTCCAGGACGACCAGCAGCGGCCGCCCCGCCGCCGCGCACAGGGCCGCGACGGGCTCCGGCGCGGGCGCGGCGACGCCCAGGTCGGCCGCCGCCGCGGCCAGGGCCCGCTCCAGCGGCTCGGCGAGCGAACGGTCCTCGGCCCGCAGGTCCGCGCCGCGCAGCCAGAGGGTGGGCAACGGGCGGGACCCGTCGGAGCGGCGCACCGCGAGGGCGGCGAGCTCGGTGCTGCGGCCGCTGCCCGGCGCGCCGACGAGGACGGTGACGGTGGCCGCCGGCGCGTCCCCGGCGAGGCCGTCCGGCCGGTCCACCCGGTCGGCGGCGAGCCCGGCCACCCGGCCGGGACCGGCGCCGGCCGAACCCAGCTGGACGCCGGCCAGCCGCAGCACCCCGGCGAGGTTGAGCGCGGGCCCGTACGCGGGCACCGCCGCCGCGTTGCGCGCCGTCAGCCCGGCCAGCTCCGGCGCGGGCGCCACCCCGCCGGCGGCCGGCACGGCCGGCAGTGCGCCGCCGTGCCACGGCCCGCCCAGCGCGGGCGCGGCGAGCCCGATCACCGCGCCGCTGCGGGCGTCCAGCACCGGCGCCCCGGCCGGTACGGCGACGCCCCCGATGACGGGGACGTCGAGCAGCAGCACCCCGCGCAGCAGGTGGACGCGGTCCGGCGCCGCGTACCCGGCGCCCGTCACCCCGAGCACGCCGCAGCGCAGCCCCACCACGCGTCCGTCCTCGCCCGCCAGCGCGGGCAGCAGCACCTCGCACCCGGCCCCCGCGGCGGCGACCGACAGCGGCGGCACCGGCAGCCCGCCGACCGCGTCGGTGCGCAGCAGCGCCAGCCCGTGCTCCGGCAGGGGCAGCACGCTGTCCGGGCCGAGCACCCGGGTCTGCCCGCCGGGGGTGTGCAGCACCACCCGGTCCAGGCCCGCGACGCACTCGTGGGAGGTCAGCACGGTGCCCTGCGGGTCGGCGACGAACCCTAAGCCGTGCAGCCGCCCGTTGAGGTCGCGGATCCGCAGCAGGTGCCGCCCCGGATCGCCCGCCGTGTCGCCGTCCAGGAATCCCGGCATGCGCCTGTCCTCCCCCGTGAAACCGTCCCTCGTCCGACGCCGGAGACCTGCCCCTCACGGGGACGGCCCGACCGCCCGCGCGCCGCTCACCACCGGCGTTCACCTCGCGCGCCCCCAGGAACGAATGAACCCCCGCCGGAAAGCGGGGGTTCAATTCGGGAGGTGGACGTCAGCCGACGAACACCGCCACGGGCTTCGCCTGCCCGCCCTGCTCCTCGACCAGCGCGAGGAAGCGGCCGTCCGGCCCGAACACGGCGATCGGCCCGTCCACGCCCATCCCGGGCGCCTTGAGCCGGGCGCCGTGCGAGAGCTTCTCGGCCTGCGGGGCGTCGAGGTCCCAGCGCGGGAAGGCGGCGGCCGCCGCCTCCGAGATCGGCAGCACCTCCAGCTTCTCCTCCAACTGCTCCAGGGTCCGCGCCGACTCCACCGAGTACGGCCCCACCTTGGTGCGCCGCAGCGCGGTCAGGTGCCCGCCGACGCCGAGCCCGGCGCCGAGGTCCCGGGCCAGCGCCCGGATGTAGGTGCCGGAGGAGCACTCGACGGTCACGTCCAGGTCGATCACCGGCGTGCCGTCCTCGGCGACCGCCGCGCGCTGGGCGTGCACGGTGAAGGAGTGGATCGTCGTCGGCCGGGCCGCGAGCTCGAACTCCTCGCCCTCGCGCACGCGCGCGTACGACCGCTTGCCGTCGATCTTGATCGCGCTGACCTTGGACGGCACCTGCATGATCTCGCCGGTCAGCGCCGCGATCCCGGTGTCGATCGCCGCCCGCTCGACCCCGTCCGCCGGGGTGGAGGAGGTGACCTCGCCCTCCCGGTCGTCGGTGACGGTGGTCTGACCGAGGCGGATCGTCGCCTCGTACGTCTTGGCGGTGAGCATCAGGTGGCCGAGCAGCCGGGTGGCCCGCTCGACCCCGATCACCAGCACGCCGGTGGCCATCGGGTCGAGCGTGCCGGCGTGGCCGACCTTCCGCGTCCCGGTCAGCCACCGCAACTTGGCGACCACCCCGTGCGAGGTGATGCCCTCCGGCTTGTCGACGATCACCAGGCCGTCCGGGCCGGTGCCTTTGCGCTTCATCGTGATCTTTCTCTAAAACAACGGTCACAGCATGATCACACGCAGGACGGTCAGCGCATCGGCCGCAGTGCGTCCCGGAACCGCCCGACCACGTCGGCCACGTCCGCCCGGGCGCTGAACCCGGCCGCGTAGACGTGCCCGCCGCCGCCGAGTTCGGCGCAGGCCGCGGCGACGTCCACGGCGCCTTTCGAGCGCGAGGAGCCGCGCAGCGTCCCGTCCGGGTCCTGCTTGAGCACCAGCGCCACCTCGGCCTCGGCCGGGCGGCGCAGGATGTCGATGAGCCCCTCGATCTCCTCGATCGTGACGCTGAACAGCACCAGGTCCTGGTAGGGCACCCAGGTCCACACCAGTCCCAGTCCGCCCGCGGCGTCCGGCTCGTAGACCGCCCGGTCGAGGGCGCCCGCGAGCACCTTGAGGTAGCCGAAGGAGGAGGTGTCCCACAGCTGCCGGGAGATCAGGTCGTGCCGGATGCCGGTGGCCAGCAGCCGCCCGGCGAGCTCGTGGGTGGCGGGCGTGGTGGCCCGGTACTTGAACGAGCCGGTGTCGGTGGCGACCCCGGTGTAGAGGCAGGTGGCCAGGTCCTGGTCCAGCTCGACGCCGAGCCGCCGCAGCAGCTCGTCGACCAGCACGGCGGTGGCCGGCGCGGTCGGGTCGATCAACTGGTGCGTGCCGAAGCCCGGGTTGGAGGCGTGGTGGTCCAGGACCACCAGCACGGGCGCGGCGAAGGCCTTGTCGTGCAGCAGGCCGAGCCGGCTCTCGGCGGCCACGTCGAAACAGAGCACCAGCTCGGGGGTGTCCGGCACCTCGGCGGCCGGCACGATCAGCTCCTGGCCGGGCAGGAAGGCGAGCGACTCGGGCACCACCTGGGGGTCGTCGCCGAAGGAGACCCGCACCTCGTGACCGAGCCCGCGCAGCGCCAACCCCGCCGCCAGGGCGGAGCCCAGGGCGTCGCCGTCCGGGCAGATGTGGCAGATCACGTCGATCGTGCCGGCCCGCCCGATCTCGGCCACCACGGCCTGCCAGACCAGCTCGAAGCCGCTCTCCTCGGCCCGCGGCCCGGGGAGCACCGGGCCCTGGGGCGCGGAGCCCGGGAGCGCCGACCCCGCAAGCACCGCGAGGGCACCCTCCACCGCACTGGTGGAGGACGCCCCCGTGGTCGAACCGGCCGCCGAACCGGCCTGCGCCGGCTCACCCGTCATGACTACTCGTCCTCGTCGTCACGCTCGGACGCCGGGACCTTGTAGGGGTCCGCGTCGCCGGCGTAGACCGCGCCCGCGGCCTGCGTGCGCACGGCCGCGTCGGAGGAGCGGGCCCGGTCGAGCAGGTCGTCGATGTTCCGGGCGTTCTCCGGCAGCGCGTCCGCGACGAAGGTCAGCGACGGGGTGAAGCGCACCCCGGTCTGCTTGCCGACCTCCGAGCGGAGCACGCCCTTGGCGCTCTCCAGCGCGGCCGCGGTGGCCTCGCGCTCGGTCTCGTCACCGAAGACGGTGTAGAAGACGGTGGCCTCGCGCAGGTCGCCGGTCACCCGGGTGTCGGTGATGGTCACGAACCCGAGCCTCGGGTCCTTGATCCGCCGCTCCAGGGTCTGGGCGACGACCACCTGGATGCGGTCGGCGAGCTTGCGCGCCCTTGCGGTGTCGGTCACGTTGCCTCCTCGTGCAATGGGCCCGGTACCCGGGCGAGCTGCCTGCCCGTCGGGGCCCACGCCCCAAAGTACCGGCCCGCGCCCGGCCTTGCGGGCGCTGCGGGTCCTGATCTGTGTGAGAACGGCGACTTCCGCCGGCGCGCTCCACAGGGGTCATTCGTCGTCGTCGTTGTGGTAGCGCCTCCTCGCGGCGAGGAGCTGCACCTCGGGGCGGCCGGCGACCAACCGCTCACAGCTGTCCAGGATCTCGGTGACGTACCCGGCATCGCCGGACACCACCGCCAGACCGATCTCGGCCCGGCGGTGCAGATCCTGGTTCCCGGTCTCGGCAGCGCACACGCTGTACTTGCGCTGCAGTTCGGCCACGATGGGCCGCACGATCGAACGCTTCTCCTTGAGCGAGTGGACGTCGCCCAGCAGCAGGTCGAAGGTGAGTGTTCCCACGAACATGTATGACAGGTCTCGCCGACCTGGAAGGCCTCGGGGGGACGGACCGGACTCGGACCGACGCCGTGTCTGTTGACTACCCGGACCCTACACAGCGAGACCGGGGCCGGTCGACGGAAATACCACCCGTCGACCGGCCCCGGTGACCAGCGACTACGCGCGCGGCTTCTCGCGCATCTCGTAGGTCTCGATGATGTCCTCGACCTTGATGTCGTTGAACGACCCCAGGGTCACACCGGCCTCGAAGCCCTCGCGGACCTCGGTCGCGTCGTCCTTGAAGCGGCGCAGGCCCTCGATCGAGAGGTTCTCCGCCACGACCTTGCCGTCGCGCAGCAGGCGGGCCTTGGCGTTGCGGCGGATGATGCCGTCGCGCACCAGGACACCGGCGATGTTGCCGAACTTGGAGGAGCGGAAGACCTCGCGGATCTCCGCGGCGCCGAGGCGCACCTCCTCGTACTCCGGCTTGAGCATGCCCTTGAGGGCGTTCTCGATCTCCTCGATCGCCTGGTAGATGACCGAGTAGTACCGGACGTCCACGCCTTCCTTCTCGGCCGCAGTGCGCGCACGGCCTTCGGCGCGCACGTTGAAGCCGATGATGATGGCGTCCGAGCCCATCGCCAGGTCCACGTCGGACTCGGTGATGGCACCCACACCGCGGTGCAGGACCCGGAGCTCGACCTCCTCGCCCACGTCCAGCTTGACGAGGGCGTCCTCGAGGGCCTCGACCGAACCGGAGACGTCACCCTTGATGATGAGGTTGAGCTGCTCGATGGAGCCGGCGGCGATGGCCTTGTCCAGGTCCTCCAGGGACACCCGGACCCGACGCTGCGCGAAGGCGGCGTTGCGGTCGCGGGCCGAGCGCTTCTCGGCGATCTGACGGGCGGTGCGGTCCTCGTCGACGACGATGAAGCTGTCGCCGGCGCGGGGCACCGAGGTCAGACCGAGCAGCAGCACCGGACGGGACGGGCCGGCCTCGGAGAGGCTGTTGCCGTTCTCGTCCAGCATCGCGCGGACGCGGCCGTAGGCGTCGCCCACGACGATCGAGTCGCCGACGCGGAGCGTACCGCGCTGGACGAGCACGGTCGCCATGGCGCCGCGGCCCTTGTCCAGGTGCGCCTCGATGGCGATACCCTGCGCGTCCTGCTCGGGGTTGGCCCGCAGGTCCAGCGAGGCGTCCGCGGTCAGGACCACGGCCTCCAGCAGCTGGTCGATGTGCAGGCCCTGGCGGGCGGAGATGTCGACGAACATGGTGTCGCCGCCGTACTCCTCGGCCACCAGGCCGAACTCGGTCAGCTGACCGCGGACCTTGGTCGGGTCGGCGCCCTCGACATCGATCTTGTTGACCGCGACCACGATCGGCACACCGGCGGCCTTGGCGTGGTTGAGCGCCTCGACCGTCTGCGGCATGACACCGTCGTTGGCCGCGACCACCAGGATCGCGATGTCGGTGGACTTGGCACCACGGGCACGCATGGCGGAGAACGCCTCGTGACCCGGGGTGTCGAGGAAGGTGATCGGGCGCTGCTCGCCGTTCACCTCGGTGACGACCTGGTAGGCACCGATGTGCTGGGTGATGCCACCGGCCTCGCCGGCCACCACGTTGGACTTGCGGATCGCGTCCAGCAGGCGGGTCTTACCGTGGTCGACGTGACCCATGACGGTGACGACCGGCGGGCGCGGGGCCAGCTGGTCCTCGTCGCCCTCGTTCGCACCGAAGTCGATGTCGAACGACTCCAGCAGCTCGCGGTCCTCGTCGTCCCGGCTGACGATCTCCAGCTGGAAGCCCATCTCGTCGGCGAGCACCTGCAGCGTCGCGTCGGAGACCGACTGGGTCGCGGTGACCATCTCACCGAGGTTGAACATGACGGAGACGAGCGCGGCCGGGTTGGCGTTGATCTTCTCCGCGAAGTCCATCAGCGAGGCGCCGCTGGACAGGCGAACGGTCTGGCCGTTGCCGCGCGGCAGCATCACACCGCCGACGGACGGGGCCTGCATGGCCTCGTACTCCTGGCGCTTCGCCCGCTTCGACTTGCGGCCACGGGCCGGACGGCCACCGGGGCCACGGCCGAAGGCACCCTGCGTGCCACCACGGGCACCCGGGCCACCGGGACGACCGCCGAAACCACCGGGACGGGCGCCGCCGAAGCCGCCGCCACCGCCACCGGGGGCACCGCCACCGGGACGCGGGCCGCCGAAGCCGCCGCCACCGGCCGGACGCGAGCCCGGACCGGCCGGACGGCCCTGGAAACCGGGACGGGCACCGCCGGGCGCACCCGGACGACCGCCGCCGGGGCCACCCGGACCACGGCCACCGGGGCCGGGACGCGGGCCCGGAGCCGGACGCTGGGGCATCATGCCCGGGTTCGGACGCGGCATGCCGGACGGGGTCGGCCCGCCGGGACGCGGCGCGGCCGGACGCGGCATGCCGTCGGGACGCGGACGGTCCCCACCGGGACGCGGCGCACCGGCGCCGGGGGCACCGGCCGGACGCGGACGGTCACCACCCGGACGGGGGGCACCGGCGCCGGGAGCACCGGCCGGACGCGGACGGTCACCACCCGGACGCGCAGCACCGGCGCCGGGGGCACCGGCCGGACGCGGACGGTCACCACCGGGACGCGGGCGGTCGCCGCCCTGCGCACCCGGGGCACCCGCACGGCCACCCGGCGCGCCGGGACGGCGGTCACCGGGGCGGGCCATGCCGGTGGCGCTGCCCGAGGTGAACGGGTTGTTGCCCGGACGCGGACCGGCCGGACGCGGGCCCGGACGGGCGCCGCCGGAGGCCTGGGCCGCCGGACGCGGGGCCTGGGCGGCCGGACGCGCGGCCTCGCCACCGGCCGGAGCCGGCGAGGAGAACTCGGCCGCGGGAGCGGCCGGGGCCGCCGGAGCGGCGGGACGCGCGGCCGGGCGCGGGCCCGGGGTCGGCGAGCCCGGCTTCGGGGCGGCAGAGGGGGCGGCCGGGGCGGCGGGAGCCGCGGCGGCCGGGGTGGGACGGGGACCAGGGGCCGCGCTGGGGCGCGGTCCCGGGGTCGGGGCACCCGGCTTGGGGGCCCCGGAGGGGGAGGGCGCCGCGGTCTTCCGCGGGCCCGGCTTGGCAGCGCCGCCACCGGTGGGGGCCACACCAAGCGCGTCAGTCAGCTTACGCACGACCGGCGCCTCGATGGTCGAGGACGCCGAACGGACGAACTCACCGAGCTCGGTGAGCTTGGCCATGACGGCCTTGCTCTCCAAACCAAGCTCCTTGGCGAGTTCATAAACCCGGACCTTAGCCACTTCACTCCTGTCTATGAGTCCGGGGTGTCTCGTCCGCCGGACCGTCGCTACTTCATGGGCGTACCCATCGCGTACTCATCGCGTACTCATCGAGTGCTCATCGCAATCTCGACCTACTTCCACATCGCGAGGTACCTGACTGGTGGCACGGCGCGCGGCTGCCCGCCCGTCGTGCTTGTTGCGGTGGTTCTCTGTGGCGGAGGGCCCGGGAGAATCACTCCGGGTTGCCGCCCGCCCGCTCCTCGATGAACCCGCGGAGCCGCTCCGTGTCGAGCACGCCCTGGAGCCGGAAGGCCCGGGGGAACGCCCGGCGGCGGACCGCGAGGTCGAGGCAGGCCGGATCGGGGTGCAGGTGTGCGCCCCGGCCCGGCAGTGCGCCACGGGGATCGGGGACGCAGACGCCCTCGACCGCCGTGACACGCAACAGCTGGTGCTTGGCCGCGCGCTTGCGGCAGCCCACGCAGGTGCGTTCCGGGCGTGCTCGGACATGCGTCCGGCCAGACGAAGGCAAGTCTACCCCTCCGAAGGGACATGGCGCCGCCCCGTCAGTCCCGGAGGACCGGCGGGGACGCACCTTACAACACTGACTACCGCTCCGCGGATTCCCGGCCGGCGTCCTCGGTGTCCGGTCGGATGTCGATCCGCCAGCCGGTCAGACGGGCGGCGAGGCGGGCGTTCTGGCCCTCCTTGCCGATCGCCAGCGACAGCTGGTAGTCCGGCACGATCACCCGGGCGGAGCGCTGGGCGGCGTCGACGATCTCCACGCTGGTCACCCGCGCGGGGGACAGCGCGGCGGCGACCATCTCGCGGGGGTCCTCCGACCAGTCCACGATGTCGATCTTCTCGCCGTGCAGCTCGCCCATCACGGCACGCACACGGGCGCCCATCGGGCCGATGCAGGCGCCCTTGGCGTTCAGCCCGGCGCGGCGCGACCAGACCGCGATCTTGGTGCGGTGGCCGGCCTCGCGGGCGATCGCCGCGATCTCCACGCTGCCGTCCGCGATCTCCGGGACCTCCAGCGCGAACAGCTTCTTCACCAGGCTCGGGTGCGTGCGCGACAGCGTCACCGACGCCCCGCGGACACCGCGGCGCACCGCCACGACGTAGCACTTCAGCCGGGTGCCGTGCCGGTAGTCCTCGCCCGGGACCTGCTCCTGCGGCGGCAGGATGGCCTCCAGCTTGCCGATGTCGACCAGCACGTTCTTCGGGTCGTTGCCCTGCTGGACGACACCGGTGACGATGTCGCCCTCCTTGCCCGCGTACTCGCCGAAGGTCTGGTCGTCGGCGGCGTCGCGCAGGCGCTGCATCATCACCTGGATGCCGATGCTGGACGCGATCCGGCCGAAGCCGTTCGGGGTGTCGTCGAACTCCTTGGGCTCGACGCCCTCGTCCAGCTCCGCCGGGTCCTCCGTCGCCCACACGGTGACGTGCCCGGTCTTGCGGTCCAGGTGCACCCGGGCCCGGCGGCGCGAGCCCTCGGTGCGGTGGTACGCGGTGAGGAGGGCCGACTCGATCGACTCGACCAGCAGGTCGAAGGGGATGTTCTTCTCGTTGACCAGCGTGCGCAGGGCACTCATGTCGATGTCCACGGCTACGCCTCCTCGTCTTTCGTCACGTTCATCATGGTCCGGTGCGTGCGGCCGTCACTGCGCACCGTCGTCCCCCTCGTCGAGGAGCTCGTCGTCCTTGCGGTTGAACTCGACCTGGACGCGCGCCCGGGCCACCTCGGAGTACTCCAGGCGGCGCTCCTTCGGACGGCCGCGGCCCTTCACCGGCTGCACCTCGACCAGCGCGCCGTCCTCGTCCGCCTCCAGCACCCGTGCGACGACCTCCCCGCCGTCGGTCAGGTGGATCTTCGCCAGCCGGCCCTCGGCCCGCTGCCAGTGCCGGGGCAGCACCAGCGGACGCTCGGCACCGGGGGATCCGACCTCCAGCAGGTACGCGCCGTCGCCCATCACGTCCGACCCGTCCAGGGCCTCGCCCACCACGCGGCTGAAGTCGGCGATGGTGTCCATGTCCACGCCGTCGTCGGTGTCGACGTCGATCTGCACCTGGCGCCGGCTGCCGGCCTGGGTGACCCTGACGTCCTCCAGGTCCAGACCCGCCTGTGCGGCCAGCGGCTCCAGCAACGCGCGCAGCCGGTCGTTGGTGGTGGTGCTCATCCGGGTGGACTCCTCGGCCGCGTCTGCTGTTGTCAGAAGGTCGCTCCGCGTCCCGACGGGTCGCGGCAGCTCGGCCCAAAGCCTAGCCGGTGATGCCGCGAACCACCGATTCCGGACCACACCGCCCCGGGCGTCCGCCACCCACTGCGAGCAAGGTCACACCCGCCCCGGGGCCTCCTCCAGCCCCGGATCCGGGCCGAAATCGTGGGGATTCTGTAATCATTCACGCCTACGAGGGCAGGCGGGGAGGCCGTCCTCCCGTACACGCCCCGGAGTGACACATGCAGCCGCCCAGCCGACGGACCTTCCTGGCCCTCGGGCTGCTCCTCACCGCCGCCGCCTGCACCACCGGCCCCGACCAGGGCGCGCCCGCCGAGGCCCGCCGGCCCGACCCGGACGAGCCCCTCCGTCTGCGCGCCGTGACCGCCACCGACGCCCTGCTCGCGGCCTACGACGGCCTGCCGACGGCCCAGCTCCAGCCCCTGCGCGCCGAGGTGGCCGAGCACCGGGCGGCACTGGCACAGACCCTCGCACCGTCGACACCGTCCGCACCCTCCACCACCGCACCGGGGGGCACCCCGGCCCCGACGGCCGCCCCGTCCCCGGTCACCACCACCGCCGAGCTGGCCGCCCTCGAACGCCGGACCGCCCAGGCCCACCTGGCCGACCTGGGCGCCGCGTCCCCGCAGCTCGCCCGGCTCCTGGCCTCCGTCGCCGCGTCCGCGGCCGTGCACGCCACCGCGCTCGGCGACACCACCGCCCCGGCCTCCGCCCCCTCCGCATCCCCGAGCCCCTCCACGACCCCGAGCCCCTCCATAACCCCGAGCACGGCGCTCACCCCCGAGGCCATCACCGCGCTCCAGGGAGCCCTGAACGCCGAGCACGCCGCCGTCTACGGCTACGGCGTGGTCGGCGCCAAGCTCCCCGACGACCAGCAGCGCGCCGACGCGCGAACGGCCTACGCCGACCACCAGGCCCGCCGGGACGCGTGGCAGCGCCTCCTGACCGGCGTGGGAGCGACCCCCGGCGCGGCGGCCGCCGGCTACCAGCTCCCGTTCGCCGTCACCGACGCCGCCGCGGCCACCCGCCTCGCCGCCCACATCGAGACCCGGCTCACCACGGTCTACGCCGACCTGGTCGCCGCCGTCCCCGCCCAGCAGCGCACCGCCGCGGCCGAGGCGCTGCGCGAGGCCGCCCTGCACGCCCGCCGCTGGGGCGCGCCCCAGCGCGCGTTCCCGGGCATCGACGACCAGGCCACCGCGTCCCCGACCCCGTCCGCGACCCCCTGAACCCGGCACCCGCCACGCGACACTGACCTGCGCTTTCGCCCCCATCCCCGACAATGGACGGGTAGCACCACGGGGGAACACCAACCGGAAGGCCGGCATGTCGGGAGCAGCAGCACAGATCACCGTGCCGGCATGGCTGACGCGCAGCATCACCGCGAGCCCCGGCGGCGACGCGGCCGGGGCCTGGCTGGCGGGCCTCCCGGAGCGGGTGGCGGCCCACCTGGCCCGGTGGGACCTCACCCTGGAGCGCGTCCTCGATCCGGGCGGCAGCCTGAGCCTCGTCGCCTACGTCCACCGTGACGACCTCTCCCCCGCCGTGCTCAAGGTCGGCCTGGTCACCCCTGAGACGGCCGCCGAGCACGTCGCGCTGACCGCATGGGCCGGGCGCGGGGCCGTCCTCCTCCTGGACTCCGTCCCCGCCGAAGGGGTCCTGCTCCTGGAGCGCCTGCACGGCGACATCCCCCTGCGGTCGCTCGCCGAACCCAAGGCCATGCTGGAGGCGACCAGCCTCCTCCACCGCCTGTGGGTGCCGCTGCCCGAGGAGCACGCCTTCCCCACCCTCGCCGACCGCGTCGCCGCCGGGGCGCCCGCCGTCGCGTCTCCGCCCGAGGCGGCCGCCCTCGTCGCCGAGGCCCTGGAGACCGGAACCGCCCTCGCGGCCTCCGCCACCGAGACGTTCCTGCTGCACGGCGACTTCCACCACGGCAACGTCCTCGCCGCCGACCGCGCCCCCTGGCTGGCGATCGACCCCCGCCCCCTCGCCGGGGAGCGCGCCTACGACCTGGCCCGCCTCGTCCTGGACCGCGCCGACACCGTGATCGCCTCGGCCGGTGCACCCGGCGCCATCCGCAGGCGGCTCCACCAGCTCTCCGAGGCCCTGGAGGTGGACCAGGAACGCCTGCGCGGCTGGACCCTCCACCGCGCCGTCGACCTCGGCCTGCGCGCCCTCGCCGCGCAGCGCCGGGAGGACGCCGAGCTCTACCTGGAGTTCGCCGGCGCGCTCTGAACCGCGCCCGCACCGGGCCGCCGCAGCGGCAGCGGGGCCCCCATCACCGCGTACAGCCGGTCCGTGGCCGGGAAGCGCACCGCCCGCGCGAGGTCCTGGTAGCCGAGGGAGCGGTACAGCCGCCGGGCCGGCGTCTCGGCGTCGATCGCGGACAGGATGCTCCGGTCGAGGCCCGAGCCCTCGCACAGCCCCCGGATCAGCCGCGAACCGACGCCCCGGCCCTGCCACTCGGGCAGCACGTGCAGCTCGGTGATGGCGAACACCCCGTCCAGCCAGTCCCCGTGACCACGGGAGACCAGGTAGGGCTCGATGACGGTGCTCCACCAGTGCTCGCGCCGGTTGGGCATCCCGTACCCGAAGCCGACGAGCCGCTCCCCGCTCATCGCACCGAGGGCGATCACACCGGGCTGCTGGGCGTGCCGACCGACGATGTGCAACCGGACGGCGACCTCCTCGGGCGTCAGCCCGAACGCCACCGCCTGGACATCGAGCGCCTGCGGCGCCCAGGCCGCGAGGTCGATGGCCTCGATCCTCACCCCGGTCAGCTGATCCATGCCCCGGACGTTACTACCCGCGCCGCGCCGACGCGGGCGGAGCCGCAGATCAGCCCCACCGACCCGGCCGAGCACCCGGAGAAGTCCCCCCGACAACGACGCCCCCGTCAGAAGAGCACGCTCATGAACGCCCCGACCTCGCGGAAGCCCACGCGCCGATAGGCGGCCCGGGCCCGCACGTTGAAGTCGTTGACGTACAGCGAGACCACCGGCGCGACCTCCCGCAGCGCGATGTCCAGCACCGCCGCCATCCCGGTCTCCGAGAGCCCCCGCCCCCGGTGCTCCGGCGCGACCCACACCCCCTGGACCTGGCACGCCCCTTCGGTCACCGCGCCGATCTCGGCCTTGAAGACCACCTCGCCGTCATCCCCGAAGCGCGCGAACGACCGCCCGGTGGACACGAGTTCGGCGACCCGGGCCTGGTACAGCAACCCCCCGTCGCCGGCCAGCGGCGACACCCCGACCTCCTCGGTGAACATCGCCACGCAGGCCGGCATCAGCGCCTCGACCTCGTTGCGCCGCACCCGCCGGACCAGCGGATCGGGGGCGATCTCCAGCGAGGACGCGGTCGTGGCCATCAGCGGCTGGTGGGCGCGCACGTCCCGGGCCGGCCCCCAACTCCGTTCCAGGAGCGCCCAGAAGGCCGCCGTCGGTTCGGCCGGGCCGACGATCGAGGAGCACCGGCGCCCCTGGCGCCGTGCCCGCTCCGCGAAGGCCTGGACCGCCGAAGGACCGGCGTTGACCAGCACCAGGTTGGCCCCGGCGTAGCAGAGCGCGTCGAGGACGCCGTCCTCGTCGTACCAGCCCCACATCTCGCCACCGAGCCGCCAGGGATCGAGGCCGACCGACTCGACGCGGGTGGCGACGAAGGCGTTGGCGACCGGGTCCCGGTGGAGGATCTCCAGGGCGTCGGCGAGGTCGGGCGGCTCCAGCACGCGGGTGGTGGCCAGGGCGCGGGCGCCCTGGAACGCGCTGGGGAGCATCACACCTCGATCGAGCATCGAGACAGCACCTCACTGAGACGACTCTGGCCGCACCCTACTCCGTGGCCCCACCCGGCTACGGCCGCGGGGCCGTCCGCGAACGGACGGCCCCGCTTCCGGAAGGACGGAACACCGTTGCGCACGGGCCCGGGGCGGACGAACCGCGCGGGCCGCGGGGGAACCACCCGCCGGTCACTCGCCGGCGACGACCGTCGGTGCCCCGGCCTCGACGCCCTCGGCCTGCATCTGCTCGGCGAGCTTGAGCGCCTCCTCGATGAGGGTCTCGACGATCTTCGACTCCGGGACGGTCTTGATGACCTCGCCCTTGACGAAGATCTGGCCCTTGCCGTTGCCGGAGGCGACCCCGAGGTCGGCCTCGCGGGCCTCGCCCGGGCCGTTCACGACGCAGCCCATGACCGCGACGCGCAGCGGCACCTCCATGCCCTCCAGGCCGGCGGTGACCTCCTCGGCGAGCTTGTAGACGTCCACCTGGGCGCGGCCGCAGGACGGGCAGGAGACGATCTCCAGACCGCGCTGGCGCAGGCCGAGCGACTCCAGGATCTGGTTGCCGACCTTGATCTCCTCGGCCGGCGGGGCCGACAGCGAGACCCGGATGGTGTCGCCGATGCCCTCGGAGAGCAGCGCGCCGAAGGCGACCGCGGACTTGATGGTGCCCTGGAAGGCCGGCCCGGCCTCGGTGACGCCCAGATGCAGCGGGTAGTCGCAGGCGGCCGCGAGCTGGCGGTAGGCCTGGATCATCACGACCGGGTCGTTGTGCTTGACCGAGATCTTGATGTCGCGGAAGTCGTGCTCCTCGAACAGCGAGCACTCCCACAGCGCGGACTCCACCAGCGCCTCGGGGGTGGCCCGGCCGTACTTCTCCAGCAGGCGCTTGTCGAGCGAACCGGCGTTGACACCGATCCGGATCGGCACGCCCGCGTCCTTGGCGGCCTTGGCGATCTCGCCGACCTTGTCGTCGAAGGCCTTGATGTTGCCCGGGTTGACGCGCACCGCGGCGCAGCCGGCGTCGATCGCGGCGAACACGTACTTCGGCTGGAAGTGGATGTCGGCGATGACCGGGATCTGCGACTTCTTCGCGATGATCGGCAGCGCGTCGGCGTCGTCCTGGGAGGGGACGGCGACCCGGACGATCTGGCAGCCGGAGGCGGTGAGCTGCGCGATCTGCTGCAGCGTGGCGTTGATGTCCGAGGTGACGGTGGTGGTCATCGACTGCACCGAGACGGGGGCGTCACCGCCGACCGGAACGTTGCCGACCATGATCTGCCGGGATACTCGGCGCTTGGCGAGCGGCTTGAGCGGCAGGGACGGAATACCGAGCGAGATCGCGGTCATGTGCGCAGGGTTCCCCAGGGTGGAGGTGTGGTCGACCGCCCGGCCGAAGGAAACGGCCGGGGCCGGGCGCGCCACGATCGCGCACCCGGCCTCCACGGTACGGCACGGGGGTGGAGCCGGGCACACCAGCCGTCCCCGGACGCACTAGCTGATCTTGACCGGGTTCACCAGGTCGGCCACCAGGACCAGCAGCGTGAATCCGATGAAGACGCTGGCCACCACGTACGCCAGGGGCATCAGCTTGGCGACGTCGAACGGGCCCGGGTCGGGCCGCTTGAACAGCTGTGCGAAGCGGCGCCGCACCGACTCCCAGACGGCCCCCGCGACGTGGCCGCCGTCGAGCGGCAGCAGCGGCAGCATGTTGAACAGGAACAGCGACAGGTTGATGCCGGCCAGCAGGTTCACGAAGAACGCGATCCGCTGGGTGCCGGGGATGTCGAGCGAGAACACCTCGCCGCTCACCCGGGCCGCGCCGACCATGCCGATCGGGGAGTCCGGGTCGCGGGGGGCGTCGCCGACGACGGCGTTCCACAGCCCGGGGATCTTGCCGGGCAGGGCGACCAGGGACTTCACGCCGTTCTCGGCCATGTCCGTCATCCGTTCGAGCGACTGCCCGAAACCGAGCTGGACGACGCCACTCGCCGGGGTGAACCCGAGGAACCCGGCCTGGACGGTCTGCCCCTTGATCGGGATGTCGTTCGCGTCGTACTTCTGGACGTCGTTGACCGCGATCGTCGGGGTGAGGGTCAGCTGCTGCCCGCCCCGGTCGACCACGACCGGCACGGTCCGCCCGGCCGACTTGCGGATGTCCGCCTGGAGCTGGTCGTAGGTGCGGATGCGGTCCCCGTCGAAGGAGAGGATCCGGTCCCCGGCCTTCAGCCCGGCCGTCGCGGCGGGGGTCTGCGGGGCGCCCGCCGGGCAGGCGTCGGTGGGCTGGCCCGCCTTGACGATGCACTGCGCGACGGTGCTGACCGTCGGCACGTTCATGGAGACGCCGAAGCCCATCATGACCGTCAGGAAGAGCCCGAACGCCAGGATCAGGTTCATGAACGGCCCGGCGAACATGACGATGATGCGCTTCCACGGCTTGCGGGTGTAGAACAGCCGGTTCTCGTCACCCTCCTGGAGCTCCTCGTAGGAGGCCTCGCGGGCATCCTCGATCATGCTCCGCCAGGGCGAACTGCTGCGCTTGGCGATCCGCCCGTCGTCGCCCGGCGGGAACATCCCGATCATCCGGATGTACCCACCGAACGGGATCGCCTTGATGCCGTACTCGGTCTCGCCCCTGCGGCGCGACCACAGGGTCGGGCCGAAGCCGACCATGTACTGCGGCACCCGGATGCCGAACAGCTTGGCCGTGGAGAGGTGGCCGAGTTCGTGCCAGGCGATCGACACCAGCAGCCCGAGCACGAAGACCAGGATGCCGACCACCGTCAAAACCGCTGCCACCGCAACTCCTCCGTCATGCCGCTCCGCTCATCGTCTCGTCCTACCGCGACCAGAGCCACGGTTCAACCGCCGCGACCGGCCGGGGCTGCGTCGATCGCCCCGGCTCGGTCGGGTCGCTCAGCCCGCCGCGAGCTCGCGGGCCCGGGCGCGGGCCCAGTCCTCCGCGTGCAGGACGTCCTCGACGGTCAGGGAAGTTCCCGCCGCCGCCGAGCCGCCGTCGTGCTGTCCGTGCTCGGCCACGACCTTGGCAACAGTGTCCACGATTCCCGTGAAGGCGAGCCGGCCCTTCAGGAAGGCCTCCACGCACTCCTCGTTCGCCGCGTTGAACACCGCCGGCACCGTGCCGCCCAGCGAACCCACCTCGCGGGCCAGCTCGACCGCCGGGAACGCGTCGTTGTCCAGCGGGAAGAACTCCCAGGTCGCGGCCTTGGTCCAGTCGCAGCCCGGCGCGGCGTCCGGCACCCGCTCCGGCCAGCCCAGGCCCAGCGCGATCGGCATCCGCATGTCCGGCGGGCTCGCCTGCGCCAGCGTCGAACCGTCGGTGAACTCCACCATCGAGTGCACCACCGACTGCGGATGGACCACGACCTCGATCCGCTCGAACGGCACGTCGTACAGCAGGTGCGCCTCGATCACCTCCAGGCCCTTGTTGACCAGGGTGGCCGAGTTGATCGTCACGACCGGGCCCATCGCCCAGGTCGGGTGCGCCAGCGCGTCCTGCGGGGTCACCCCGGCCAACTGCTCCCGGGTCCGGGTGCGGAACGGCCCGCCGCTCGCCGTCACCATCAGCTTGCGGACCTCCGCCCGGGTGCCGCCGGCCAGCGCCTGGAACAGCGCCGCGTGCTCGGAGTCCACCGGCACGATCTGACCCGGCTTCGCCAGCGCCTTCACCAGCGGACCGCCGACGATCAGCGACTCCTTGTTCGCCAGCACCAGCACCCGGCCCGCCTTCAGCGCGGCCAGCGTCGGGCGCAGCCCGATCGACCCGGTGATGCCGTTCAGCACCGAGTGGCACTCCATCGCGGCCAGCTCGGTCGCCGCGTCCGACCCCACCAGCACGGTCGGCAGCGCGCGGCCCGCCGCCTTCGCCGCCAGCGCCTCGCGCAGCGCCGGCTCGGCCGCCGGATCGGCGACGGCCACGGTGTGCACGCCCAGCTCCAGCGCCTGCTCGGCGAGCAGCCCCACCCTGCCGCCGGCCGCCGACAGGGCGACCACCCGGAACCGGTCCGGGTTGCGGAGCACCACGTCGATGGCCTGGGTGCCGATCGACCCGGTGGAACCGAGGATCACCAGCTCCCGGGGGCCGGACGGGTCCTGCACGGTGGGCGTGAAGCGCAGCTGCGGGTGGGCGAGCGAAGTCATGCGCCCATTGTGTCCTGCCCGGCGCCCTCCCCGTGCCCGCCCCGGGGCGTCCGCCCCGCGGCGCGCTCCGCACGACGGGGGCGCGCGCCGCGACTACCGTCGGAGCCATGCGTACCGTCATCGCCGGGGGCCACGGACAGATCGCGCTCGCCCTCGAACGGCTGCTCGCCGCCCGCGGCGACCGCCCCGCCGGGATCATCCGCCGCCCCGAACAGGCCCAGGACCTCGTGGCCGCCGGCGCCGAGCCGCTCGTCCTCGACCTGGAGGCCGCCACCGCCCCGCAGCTCGCCGCCCTGCTCGACGGCGCCGACGCCGTGGTCTTCGCCGCCGGCGCCGGACCGGGCAGCGGCGCCGACCGCAAGAACACCGTCGACCGCGACGCCGCCGTCCTGCTCGCCGACGCGGCCGAACTCGCCGGCGTCCGCCGCTACCTCATGGTCTCCTCCATGGGCGCCGACGCCCACGCCCACCACCCCGCCGACGCCGTCTTCGAGACCTACCTGCGCGCCAAGGG
This sequence comes from Streptomyces sp. SP17BM10, assembly GCF_036322405.1. Classification (NCBI taxonomy): domain Bacteria; kingdom Bacillati; phylum Actinomycetota; class Actinomycetes; order Kitasatosporales; family Streptomycetaceae; genus Streptomyces; species Streptomyces sp. SP17BM10. The sequence continues at coordinate 50,730 of NZ_JAQYXB010000602.1, forward strand.
CGCCGCCGACGACGCCGTCCGGGCCCGCACCACGCTCGACTGGACGGTGCTGCGCCCCGGCCGGCTCACCGACGGCCCCGGCACCGGCCTGGTCCGGCTCGCCCCCGACACCGGGCGCGGCTCGGTGGACCGGGCCGACGTGGCCGCCGTCCTCGCCGCCCTGCTGCGCGAACCCGGCACCGCCGGGCAGACCCTCGAACTGATCGCCGGGAACGCCACGATCGACGAGGCCGTCGCCGTCGCGGCCGGACACGACGGCTGACCGGCCCCGGACGCGCGGAGGGCCCGGTTCGGTGTGAACCGGGCCCTGCGTGCTTCGTCCCCGCCTACAGGTCGAGGCCCGTCAGGACCATGACCTTCTCGACGGTGTAGTCGTCCATCGCGTACTTGACGCCCTCGCGGCCGACGCCCGAGTCCTTGACGCCGCCGTACGGCATCTGGTCGGCGCGGTAGGACGGCGCGTCGCCGATGATCACACCGCCGACCTCCAGCTCCCGGTGGGCGCGGAAGGCGGTCTGCAGGTCGTGCGTGAACACGCCCGCCTGCAGGCCGAACGGCGAGTCGTTGACGGCGGCGAACGCCTCGTCGGTGCCGTCCACCCGGTGCAGCGACATGACCGGGCCGAACACCTCGGCCTTGGCCAGGATCGCGTCGCCCGGCAGGTCCGCCAGCACGGTCGGGGCGTAGGTCGCACCCTCGCGCGTCCCGCCGGCCAGCACCTTGGCACCCTTGGCGACCGCGTCGTCCACCCAGGACTCCACGCGCTTCGCGGCGTTCTCGTCCACCAGCGGGCCGACGTCCGTCGCGTCCTCGTTCGGGTCGCCGGTGACCTGGGCGTTCACCTTGGCGACGACCTTCTCCACCAGCGCGTCGTACACCGAAGCGTCGGCGATCACCCGCTGCACCGAGATGCAGGACTGGCCGCCCTGGTAGTTGGCGAACATCGCGATCCGGGTCGCCGCCCAGTCCAGGTCGGCCTCCGAGGACCAGTCGGCGAGCACCACGGCCGCGGCGTTGCCGCCCAGCTCCAGGGTGCAGTGCTTGCGCGGCACCGAGTCCATGATCTGGTAGCCGACCTTGTCCGACCCCGTGAAGGAGATCACCGGCAGGCGGTCGTCCCGCACCAGCGCGGGCATGCGGTCGTTGGGCACCGTCAGGATGCTCCACGAACCCGCCGGCAGGTCGGTCTCGGCCAGGATCTCGCCCAGCACCATCGCCGACAGCGGCGTCGCCGGGGCCGGCTTCAGGACGATCGGGGCGCCGACCGCGATCGCCGGGGCCACCTTGTGGGCGACCAGGTTCAGCGGGAAGTTGAACGGGGCGATGCCGAGCACCACGCCCCGCGGGAAGCGGCGCACCACCGCGAAGCGGCCCACGCCGCCCGGGTCGGTGTCCAGCCGCATCGTCTCGCCGTTCGTGCGGCGGGCCTCCTCCGCGGCCCAGCGGAAGACGGAGACGGCGCGGCCGACCTCACCGCGGGCCCACTTGATCGGCTTGCCGTTCTCGGCGGTGATCAGCCGGGCGATCTCCTCGGTGCGCTCGGCCAGCCGCTTGGCCACGTGGTCCAGCGCGGCGGCGCGCACGTGCGCCGGGGTGGCCGCGAACACCGGCAGGGCCGCGACGGCGGCGTCCAGCGCCTCGTCGACCTGGGCCTCGGTTGGGACGCTCACCCGGCCGACCAGGCGGCCGTCCCAGCTGTTGCGCACCTCGAAGTCGGCGTCACCGCTCGCCCGGCGGCCGGCGAGCCAGAAATCGTACGTGGTGGTCACCGTGGTACCGGCCCTCTCCTCGTCGTCGTCGGACCCACGAACATGAGCCCGAACCCGAGGGTAGGTGCGCGGACGCGCCGACCGGATTGGCCGCCGAGGAGCGTTCGGCCCGGGGGCCACTCCATACCGTCCAGACGTTCGACGCGGGCCGGGCCGCCGCTCCCGGGCTCGGCGCCCGCTCCCCGCCCAGTCCTCGATTGCTCCTCGACTACTCCTCGCCGGAGCGCAGCGCCAACCACAGCTCCATGCGGACGTCGGTGTCGTCCAGCGAACGCCCGAGCAGTTCCTCGACCCGGCGCATCCGGTACCGCAGGGTGTGCCGGTGCACGCCCAGGTCGGCCGCCGCCGCGTCCCACTGCCCGTGCCGGGACAGCCACGCCCGCAGCGAGGCCACCAGGTCACCGCGGGCCGTCCGGTCGTGCTCGCGCAGCGGCCGCAGCAGCCCCTCCGCGAACGCCGTCACCGCGTCCTCGCCCAGCAGCGGCAGCAGCGACCCCGCACCGACCTCCTCGTGGTCCACCGACCGCCGGCCACCGCGCAGCGCCACCGCCAGCGCCCGCTCGGCCTGCGCGTGCGCCGTCCCCGCCTCCTCCAGCACGGCCGGCGCCGAGACGCCCAGCGACAGCCCCTCGTGCTCCTCGACGACCGCCAGGCAGGCCCGGTGCACCGCGCCGTTGTCCAGCGCCAGCACCATCAGCCGCGGCCCGTGCGTCCCGTCCTCCCGCGCCACCAGCAGCTTCTCGCCCACCCGGGAACCCGCCTGCTCCGCCCGGTCCCCCAGCTCGACCAGCGCGTCCCCGGCGTCCGCGTTCGGCCCGGCCCCGGCCACCAGGACCCGTATCGTCCCCTCCGGCAGCCCCCCGAACAGCCCCACCGCCACCTGCCGGGCCGTCGCCACCTCGCCCGCCAGCACCATCCGCAGCAGCGCCGCACCCATCCGCTCCTCCGCCTGCCGCAGCTCGCGCGAGCGCTCCAGGGTGAGGGTCAGCAGCGCCACCGCCGCGTTCAGCACGTACCGCTCGGTCGGCGTGATCCGGTCCTCGGTCCCCACCGCCAGGAAACCCCGGGCCCGCCGGTCCGCGCCCAGCGACTGGACCACCACGTAGTCCTCGTCCGCCGTGTCTATCCCCGGCGACCGCCCCTGCAACGCCGCACTCGACGGCGCCGGACGCCGCCGCAGTCGGTCCACCTCCGCCGCCAGCCGCCCCGCCCGGCGCGCCGCCCAGTCCGGCGCCACCACCGACAGCGCGCCCGACCCGTCGTACAGCGCCGCCCAGCCCCCCAGCCGCGCCGCCAGCCGGCGCACCACGGCCGTCGTCCCGTCCTTGCCGAGCGCGGCCCGGGTCAGCTCCTCCTGCGCCTCGAAGCTCGTCGTCACCGCCTCGTACTGCTCCGCGGCCAGCGCCGCCGACACCACCTTGCTGATCGCGATGAACGGCGTCGGCTCCGGCACCCGCAACAACGGCAGCCCGCGCTGCGCCGCCGCCTCCACCAGCGGCTGCGGCACCTCCGTGTGCGACAACCCCACCCCCAGCCCGAGCCCCACCACCCCGGCATCGGCCAGCCGGTGCACGTACGCCTGCAACCGCGCGGCCGTGCGGCCCAGCTTGATCCCGGTGGTGAGCAGCAGCTCGCCACCCTCCAGGAACGGCGTCGGGTCATCCAGCTCACTGGTGTGCACCCAGCGGACCGGCCGCTCCAGGTGGTCCGCACCGGCGAGGACCGTCAGGTGGAGCGAACTGTTGCGGACGACGGAAGCGAGTGTGGGAGGCATGGCACCTTCGGGGGAACGACCCGACCGCGCCGTTGCGGCCGGGCGAGGAGAGGGCAGCGGATCTGGTGAGGGGCTCTCCCCTTCATTATGGACGCTCCGGACAACCGGCACTGCCGAATCCACCTCGGAGGCGACTTCCGACCCCTCGTCCGCCTCAGCCCCGGAGATCGACCAGGAGCGGCGGAACCTGCTCCCCCGACACCGCCGTCAACGACACCACCGCGTGCCCCGCCGGCAGCGCGTGCGCCAGATCCGACGGAGACCACCGCAACCGCTCCACATCCCGCGTCGTCACCGACTCCGTCTGCGCCGTCGTCCCCGACAACGCCTTCCGCCCCAACCGCCCGACCCGCCGCACCATCCCGCCGGAGGTGTCGGGGGTGTGGGTCACCGCCGTCTCCTGCACCAGGTGCGTCCCCCAGGCCTCCGAGAACAGCCGGCCGTCCCAAGGCGCGATCCCCGGGAACGCCATCCGGCAGCCGACCGCGCCGAACAGCGGCGCGCGCAGTGCCTCCGGCAGGTCCACGAGCGTCCGCAGCAGCAACACCGCCCCCGCGTTCGCACCCCGCATCCGCTGCACCCCGCGCACGGTCGCCGCGTCCAGCGCAGCCGAGGCGTCGTCCACGACGAGACCGGCGAACAGCGAACGGTCCTCCCGCGCCCCCGCCGCCTGCACGAACTGGCCCACCACCAGCCGGGACAGCATCCGCGCCGCCTCCGGGTGGCTGCGCTCGGGCAGCTTCACCCGCACCCGGAGCGGATGGTCGAGCACCCGCATCGCGAACGGCGGGCGCCCGGTGCCGTCCGTCGCGAAGGCCCCCTCGAAGGCCGGGCGGTCCAGCAGCGCCAACCGGTCCGCCAGCAGCGCACCGGGATCGTCAGCCCGGCCGCGCTGACGCTCCCGGTGCTCCAGGTCCCGCTCGTACGCGGCCAGCCGACCCGCCACCCCGAGCGCCTTCACCAGGGCGGCCAGGGCATCCGCCTCTCCGCCCAGCAGCGCCCGCAGCTCGCGAACACCCGGGTACCGGCGGTACGCGGCGTGGAACGGGCCCACCACCTGCTGGAGCGCCGTCCGGGCGCTCTCGGCTCGCGCCGTCAGCTCGTCCGGCAGCAGCGCCTCGGCCAGCCGGGCCGCCGCCCCGTCCGGACCCTGCGCGGCGCCGTACAGGTCGAGGCCGTAGACGGACGACGGGTCACCGGGCGCGATCACCACGTCGTACCAGCCGTCCGGGCCCAGGTCCGCGTCCGCCGCGCCGATGACCACCGCACACGCCGTCCCGGCGAGCGCCTGCAGGCACAACGCCTCCGCCACCGGCCGGGCCAGCCGCGCGGTCTTCCCCGTCCCGGCCGGGCCCACCGCCAGCAACGAGGTGCCGAGCACCGCCGGATCCAGCGCGAACCCCGCCGCGCGGTGGGAGGGCGGGTTCTTCGGGACGTCCTGCGTGACTCCCAGGCACACCTGACGGAGCAGCAGGTCGTGCCGCTCCGCACGACCGGGCAGCTCGCGCGCCTCCGACGGATGGGCGAACGCCGCGGCACCACGGGCACCCACCTGCTCCACGAACGCGGGGACGAACACCGGATCGGCCTGCGCCGACTCCCAGGCCTGCTGGATGCGCACGTAGTCGACGTCGCCGACCGCCTCGCCCTCCAGGCGCCCCGCGGCCGCAGCCGCCCCTCCTTCCCGCAGCCCCGCCCACGGATCCAGCCGCCGCGCCCCCTCGACGGCGACCTGGCTCTCCTCGGCCCGCTCCTCCTGCGTCACCGCCCGCGACAGCAACGGGGCCGCGTACCGGCGCCACACCTCGGGCCAGCGGCCCATCCGGCCGAAGACCTTGATGACGGCTGCTGCCACCACAACGTTGACGGACACACCGACCACGGTCACAGCCGTTTCGGTGGGGTGCTCCACCCACACGGTCATGACGATCAGGCGAAGCACCAGTTGGGTGCCGTAGAGAAAAGCAAGCCACCCCACCACCGCGTTGAGCCCCGCCCGCAGCAGCAGCGGCCAGGCCGCCACCCTCGCCGCCTCCGCCCGTTCCGGGTCGATCTGGCGGTAGCCGAGCCGGTAGATGCCCGGTTCGGCGGACGGGCGCGGGGCGGAGGCCCAGGTAGGGAGGTCGAAGGCGGGGGTGGTGGTGGAGCGGCTGCCGGGGCGCTGGTGGGGCATGGGGGGTGGGGGTGCGGTGGTGCGGTCGCCGTGGTGGTGTGCCCCGTCCTGTGCCATGTGTACGGCCCCGCTCCCTCGCCCGCCCGGCCCGACCGCCGTCGGTGCCGCCATACCCATGCCGCCGTACCGGCGACACGCCCGCGCTCAATGTAGTGGAGCGGGGCCTGCGGGTAGTCGTGCCACCCGCGCTGGCCGTGCCGGACAAGTCGGACGGCGCAGTGCTACCGAGTGGCGCATGCCCGGTCCCCGGGGGCGGCCGTAGCCTGCGAAGCACCGAGCCTAGAAGTCTGGAGAACCCCATGAGCGCCGCAACGCCGCTCCCGCAGGAGCGCCGCCTGGTCACCGCGATCCCCGGTCCGAAGTCGCAGGAGCTGCAGGCCCGCAAGCTGGGCGCGGTGGCGGCGGGTGTCGGCACGACCCTGCCGGTGTACGTGTCCCGCGCCAACGGCGGCGTGCTGGAGGACGTGGACGGCAACTCGCTGATCGACTTCGGTTCCGGCATCGCCGTGACCAACGTCGGCAACAGCGCCGAGGCCGTGGTGGCGAAGGCGAGCGAGCAGCTCGCCGCGTTCACGCACACCTGTTTCATGGTGACCCCCTACGAGGGCTACGTGGCCGTCGCCGAGCAGCTGAACGAGCTGACCCCGGGCGACCACGACAAGCGCACCGCGCTGTTCAACTCGGGCGCCGAGGCGGTCGAGAACGCGGTGAAGATCGCCCGCGCCTACACCAAGCGCACCGCCGTCGTGGTCTTCGACCACGGCTACCACGGCCGCACCAACCTCACCATGGGCCTGACGGCGAAGAACATGCCGTACAAGCAGGGCTTCGGCCCGTTCGCCCCGGAGATCTACCGCGTGCCGGTGGCCTACCCGTACCGCTGGCTGACCGGTGCGGACAACTGTGCCGCCGAGGCCGCCGCGCAGGCGATCGACATGATCAACAAGCAGATCGGCGCCGAGAACGTCGCCGCGATCATCATCGAGCCGATCCAGGGCGAGGGCGGCTTCATCGAGCCGGCCAAGGGCTTCCTGCCGGCGATCGTGGAGTACGCGAAGGCGAACGGCATCGTGTTCGTCGCGGACGAGATCCAGACCGGTTTCTGCCGCACCGGTCAGTGGTTCGCGTGCGAGGACGAGGGCGTCGTCCCGGACCTGATCACCACCGCGAAGGGCATCGCCGGCGGTCTGCCGCTGGCCGCGGTGACCGGCCGCGCCGAGATCATGGACGCCGCGCACGCGGGCGGTCTGGGCGGCACCTACGGCGGCAACCCGGTGGCCTGCGCCGCCGCGCTGGGCGCCATCGAGACCATGAAGGAGCAGGACCTCAACGGCAAGGCGCAGCGGATCGGCGAGGTCATGCTCGGCCGCCTGCGGGCGATGCAGGAGAAGTACGACATCATCGGCGAGGTCCGCGGCCGCGGCGCCATGATCGCCATCGAGCTGGTGCAGGCGGGCGGCAAGGAGCCGAACGCCGAGGCCACCGCGGCGATCGCCAAGGCCTGCCACGCCGAGGGCCTGGTGGTGCTGACCGCCGGCACCTACGGCAACGTGCTGCGCTTCCTGCCGCCGCTGGTCATCCCGGAGCACCTCCTGAACGAGGGCCTGGACATCCTGGAGGGCGCGTTCGCCGGCGTCTGACGCGGTGAGCGCCCCACCGGGCGACGTACCCCCGCCGGAGGGTTGTCCGGACAGCGCTGAACGGCCCGCGGGGACCTGGGACCAGGTCTCCGCGGGCCGTTCGGTTTCCGCGTGGCGGCGCCCCGGATGAGGCTTCCTCATGGAGAAGCGCGGGCCGGTCGTTCACAGGGCGGGAGGGTTGCCCGGTGGGCGGTGAAGATGATGTGCGGAATCACTGAAGGCGCTCGGCGTGGAAGGACCGTTGACGTAGTGTCATCGCAGATGGACAGCGAGCCCCAGCCATTGGCGGAGCCGTCCGCGGATCCGCCGTTCGAGGCGGGTTCGCACCGGGACGACCGCGCGGACAACCAGGCCGCCCCGCACGGGGTGGTGCATACCGAAGGCCGATCGACCGACCGTCCGACCCACACCCCCCGGGGCGCACGGAACGGCGATCATCCAAGCCGCCCCGGAGCTCTCCCCCCTGCTCCGGGGCGGCTGTTCCGCGTCCTGGGCCGGACGGCGGCCTCTCCGCTGGTGCCGCTCGTCGCGGTGGTCCTGCTGGTGCTGGTGTCGTGGCAGGTGCTGGTGGACGGGCCGCTGCTCGGGCTGGACCGGTGGGTCAGGCACGGTGTCGCGACGGCCCACCACGCCCTGCACAGCCCTTGGCCGAACGGCCTCGGCCACGGCCTGTCGGACCTGGGAAGCACCGTGCCCGCGATCCCGGTCCTGCTGGCCGGGGGTGGGCTCGCCGCATGGCGTGCGCGCCGGGCGGGGGCGGCCCGCTGGTGGCTGCCGCTGCCGGTGGCGGCGCTCACCGCGGTGCTGATCCCGCTGCTGGTGGTCCCGGCCAAGGCCGTGTTCGCCCGGCCCGGTCCACTCGGCGATCCGCTGCTGCCCGGCCAGTGGGGCTGGTACCCGTCCGGACACACCGCCACGGCGACGCTGTCGTACGGGGTGGCGGTGCTGCTGCTCGCCCGGACGACCGGGACGCGCGTCGCGCGCGGGTTGCGGGCGGCGGCGGTGCTGCTGGCAGCCGGGACCGGCGCGGGGCTGGTGTGGAGCGACTTCCACTGGGTGCTGGACGTGGTGGCCAGCTGGTGCCTGGCCGTCCTGGTGCTGTGGACGCTCGGCCGCCGGCTGCCCCGGCCTGTTCCGGGAGACGCGACCTAGGAGTCCTTCGGGTCCTCGTCGTTGCGGTGGACGAGGCCGGGCTCGCCGTTGTCGCGGTGCCACTCGACGACGAGTTCGTCGCGCGCACCGAACCGGACGAGATGGTGGCCGACGACGTCCTCCAGGCCGGGGAGGTTCTCGCGCTCGCCCTCGACGACGAGCAGCAGGGCGTCCGGCCGGGCCTCCAGGGTGGCGGTGCCGGCGCTGAAGGCGAGGGTGCCGCGGCCGGTCTCCTCGGAGAAGGCGGCCTCGATCTTGCGGCCCATGTGGGCGGCGAGCTGCTTGGCGTAGCGGGCGGGGCGGTCGGTGGCGACGCGGGCTTCGGAGCGGGGCACGGGCCCTCCAGGTTCCAGGGAGGGCACTTAGGGCACCCTCACTTGCCGATACGCTAACCCAGATAGTGAGTTTGGCTCAACATTTTTCCGAGGGTCGTCCGAACCCGGCCGGAACGCCCGTCCGCCGCCGGTCGCGGGCCGCGGACCGGCCGATACGCTTGGGCGGACGCCTGCCGAGGAGACCGCCCATGACCACCACGCCGACCGACCCGGCGCCCTCCTCCCCCACTCCCCCGGCGGAACCGGCGGGCCCCACCGACCCGGTGATCCCGGCGGAACCGGCGGGCCCGACGGATACCGCCGCCGAGCTGGCGGACGCCATGACCCGGGCGATCAAGCGGATCCGGCGCCTCACCAGCGAGCGGCTGGAGCCCTACGGCATCACCCCCGGCCAGGCCCGGGCGCTGCGCACGCTCGCCCACGCGCCCGGCTGCGAGGTGCCGGACCGCGCGATGCGGCTGAGCGACCTCGCCGACCGGCTGCACATCGCCCCGCGCTCGGCCACCACCGTGGTGGACGCCCTGGAGGAGGCCGGCCTGGTCGAGCGCAGCCCGGATCCGGCCGACCGGCGGGCCGTGCGGATCCTGCTGACCGAGGCGGGCCGCGCCGCGGTCGAGCGGATCGGGCTCGTCCGCCACGAGGTGGCGCAGGAGTACTTCGGCGAGGTCGGTCCGGCTGACCAGGACGCGGTGCTGCGCGTGCTGCGCGCCGCCGAGACCCGTTACGCGGGCCGCTGGCCCTCCCCCGGCAGGCCCTAGTTGGCGAAGCCGATCACCAGCCACATGAAGCCCACCCCGGCGAGCGTGCAGAGCAGGGTGTTGCGGGACGGGTGCGGGCTGTGGGCTTCCGGGAGGATGTCGGAGGTCGCCAGGTAGAGCAGGAAGCCGGAGAAGAAGCCCAGGTAGAGGCCGAGCAGGTGCTCGGGGATGGTGAAGGCGAGCGTGATCGCGGCGCCCGAGACCGGGGCGATCGCGTCCGCCGCGAGCAAGGTCAACGCGCGGCGCCGGTTGTTCCCGTAGAGCCGGGTGATCGTGTACGTGTTGAAGCCGTCCGCGAAGTCGTGCGCGACGACGGCGATGGCGACGACCGTGCCGACCGTGGTGCCGGCCTGGAAGGCGGCGCCGATCGCGAAGCCGTCCATCACGCTGTGTCCGACCAGGGCCAGGGCGGCGCTCAGGCCGATGCCCTGGCGCCCCTGCGCGTGGTGGTGCCCCTGCGCGTGGTGGTGGCCGTGGGTGTGCTCGGCGTACTCGCCCTCGTGGCCCCGGTGGATGGCGACGGCGCGCTCGACCACGTGGATCGCGAGGAAGCCCGCCGCGAACATCAGCAGCGCCTGCGGCACGCCGTGCACCTCGCCGGGCGCCTGGCGCAGGGCCTCGGGCAGCAGGTCGAAGACGACGACGCCGAGCATCAGTCCGGCCGCGAAGCCGAGCACGAGGTGGCGCCGGTCGCCGGTGCGCTGGGCGACGAAGCCGCCGATCAGCGTCATCAGGAACGCGCCGGCGGCGACGAGGACGGCGGTCACCGGGCGGCCTCCGCGCGTGTCGGTCCGTCAAGTGGTCTGCGGGCCGCTCTGCCCATCCGTCTCCCCCAGGGTTGCGCCCGACGCCGGGCCGACCGCCGACCGTACCGGACGGGCGACCGGCGGCTCCCGCCCGGGGTGCCCGGCCCGGCCGGGGCTCGTTCCCCAGCCTCGGGCCGGGGGTGGTGGCGCGCCCGCCGGAGGGGCCGTCGGGGTGAGCCCGCCGGGGCGAACGCGCTGGTGGGAGCGGGGGGCGGCCTGAGGGAGACGGTCAGCGGCCGGTGGCGAGCGGCAGCCCGAGGTGGGTCATGGCGAGTTCGCGGACGCCGTCGCCGTCGACCAGGTGGATGTGACGGTGGCTCTCCTCGGCGGTCAGGTCGAGGGCCTCGTCGGTGAAGCGGCCGGTGGTCAGCCGCAGGCCGCGCTCGGCGGACTCCTCGCCGACGGCCTCGGCGAGCGTGCGGATCTCGTCCGCGGCGACGTCCTCCGCGCCGCGGGACGCCCAGACGACCCAGCGCCCCGGCAACGCACTGCCGGGAGCGCCCTCGCCGGTCGCGACCAGCCCGGCCGGGCCGCGCAGCCGCACGCTCCACCCGGTCAGGCCGCCCCGGGTGAGCAGGTCGCGGACCAGCTGGGCGAACTCGTTGGCGGACAGGTCGGGCGCGGCGGGCACGGCAGCTCCGGCCAGCGCGGCGGGCTCGATGCCCGCCCTCGCGTAGGGGTCGGGGGTGACGGCGGCGCCGAGCTGGCGCAGCCGCACCAGGGCCTCGTCCTGCTCGGCGTCGGCGTAGACGCCCTCGCCGTCGCGCTCCTCGTAGGGGGCCGCGGCCGGGAGCAGCCGGGTGCGGGCCAGGGCGTCGCGGTCGGCGTCCACGCTGACCAGGCAGAGCGGCCCGGCCCCGCCGGGCTCCCGCAGCCAGCCGTTGAGGACGACGCCGGAGAGTATCTCCTCGGTGTCGACGGCGTCGGCCGCCTGGAGGGCGCGCAGGGCGAGCCGTGCGACCAGCCGCAGGTAGTCGGTGGCCCGGTCGGCCGGCGGGCGCGGCACCGGGTGGATGTCGCCGTCGGGGGCGAGCCGGTAGCCGGTCAGCGAGGGGACCAGGTCGAGCGGCGGCAGGTCGAGGTCCAGCACCGCGGTGCGGGTGAGCGGGCGGAAGACCGCCCGGCAGGGGGCGGGTAGGTCCTGGGTGGCGGTCTCGGCGGCGGCGAGGGCCCGTTCCAGCAGCGATTCCACCGCGGCGGGCTCGGCCAGCCGGTAGGCCCGGCGGCACTCCTCCAGGCTCTCGTTGTACTCGCGCACCGCGCGGGCCCGGGCCGCCTCGGCCGCCTCGTGGACGCGGCGGGACTCGTCGGCCGCCGGGTTGCCGGCCTCGGCCCGGCGGGTGCGCCACTGACGCAGGGCGCGCTGGTGGGTCAGCCGGGCCTGGGCCAGCTCGCGCTGGTAGCCGGAGTCGAGGAGGCGGCGGGTCGGCGCGGCGTCGGGGTCGGCGGCGGCCGGTTCGGCCGGGGCGAAGTCCTCCCAGCGGGGCTCGGGTTCGGTGGCGTCCGGGCCGGGCGCCGGGTAGGGACGGGGCTCGTAGTGGCGCAGCTGGCTCTCGAAGTCCATGGCCGAGACGGGCAGCGCGGCCCGCCGGAGCAGGTCGGCCAGGCGGTCGTGCTCGGCCTGGACGGTGAGCGTGCGGTGGTGGGTGAGCGCGGCGGCGCGACCGTGGGCGGCGACCGACTCCTCGTCGGTGGACGGGCCGTCAGCGGGAGCCTCGGGGCCGCCGCTGGCACCGGTGCCGCCGGTGCCGACACGGGTGCCGGTCGCGCCCTCGTTGCTGGCGACACCCGTGTCTGTGGCCGGGTCCCCGGGCGCGGACGGGTCGGGGCCCGGGTCCGCGCCGAGGTCACGGAAGACCGAGGCGAGGAAGCCCGGCTGGGGGAACCGGGTGGTGGCGGCGCCTTCGGACTGGCCGTCTGCTGAGTACTGCATCGGTCGTCGTTCCCCCATGCTCGTCGGCGCCTGCGCGGGGACGACCGGCGACCCCGCGGCCCGCCCCTGCGGACATTGTCCACCGAACGGGCGCGGGTGGTCAGCCAAGCCTCTCAGTTGGTCCGGGTGTTGGTCAGGTGGAGGCCGATGTAGCCGACATAGATCCGGCCACTGCCCGAGCAGTCGTCGAGGTAGTGCAGCCGGGGTGCGGTGCGCCCGCCGCCGATCCGCAGGTGCGCGCCCATGAACGCGCGCCGGGAGGCGTCGACGCACTCCGGCACCGGCAGCATCCGCTCGCGCTTCCACTTGGTGTGGCTGTGCACCGTCCGGGACTCGCCGCGGACCGCCTTGCGGGGCGGGAAGCGGTGACAGCCGTCCGGCGTGTGCTCGCACCACTGCTTGAAGTCGCCGCGGGCCTCGCCGCGGACGGCCGCCTCGGCGTACTCCTGGAGGGCCGTCAGCCCGTCCCAGGCGAGGCGGGCCCAGCCGGCGCCCGCGCACTGGAGCTCGTCCAGGGCGAGCGCGGACTTCTGGTCCCCGGTGAAGGTGAGCAGCGGGAACTCGCCCAGCCGGGAGAGGAGTTCGGTGAACGTGTCCGGGTTGGCGTCCGAGCCGGGCACCGGGCCCGGCACGACGGTGGTGCGCGGGCCCCCGGGCGCGCCGACGACTGGGGCGGCGGAGGCGGCGGTGGACGGAGCGCAGAGGCGGCCGGGCAGGGCGTGCGCCCTCGACCGGGTGCGGCGCGCGCGACGCAGCGTGCGCCGGACGCGCTCCAACTCGTCCGCCCTGGCCTGCTGTTCGGCCCGGTCCTGCTGCTCCTCGCGGGCGAGCGCGGCCAGTTCGGCGCGGGCGGCGGCCGGGTCGGCGCAGGACGCGGCGTCCGGACGGGGCTGCGACGGGGGGACCCGCAGCACCGGGACGGCCGCGAGCACGGGCGGCAGGGGCAGTTCGGCGGCGAGCCGGCGCGGCTCCCGGGCGAGCAGGCCGGCGGCGCGGCGGACGTCCTGCTCTATTCGGCCCCGGGCGAGCACCGGGTGCCGGGCGCCGTCGTACCGGGAGGCCGGGTCGACCTCGGGCAGGTAGGTGCGGACGGCCCCGCCGTAGACGGAGTGGAACTCCAGCGCGACGTTGAATCCGGTGCGGGCCCCAGGATCCAGGACGTAGGCGGTGGCGAGGCCGGGTAGTTGCTGGCAGAGCGGACGGACGACGGACTCCGTCCACCCGTCGACCGGGACGTTGACCGGGACGCTGGCCACGACGGTGGGCAGCCGGCGCTCCGGGTCGCACAGCTCGTCGATCAGGTCGTCGACCTCGGCGGCGGTGATCACCCGCGGCGCGAGCTGGACGGCGGCCGGACCGTCGGTGGCGTCCAGCAGCGGCAGCAGACTGCGGGCGAGCTCGGGCACCGGCACCCGGCAGGGCGTCCGCAGGCCGCTGCCGGTGCTGTGCGTCTCGGCCTCCAGCCGGACCCAGGTCGGGCCTGCGGCGGGCGTCGCGACGGTCAGGGTGAGCTGGTGCGTCCCGTGGGGGGCCGGGGTGCGCAGGCGGCGGCGCGAGTAGTGGCCGGTGGCGGGGCCGCGCAGCGGGCCGTGGTCGCGGTCGAGCAGGACGCGGTCGCCCAGGCGCAGGCGCTCGACCTGCGGGCGCTCGGCCTGCAAGTGCTCGGCCTGCAAGTGCTCGGGGGAATCGGCGGTGGCAGGGCCGGTGACGGGGGGGTCCACGGCGTACGGGCTCGCTGCGGGCGGGGGGTCCTCGCAGCCTTCCCGCTTCAGCCAGTCGGCCAGCTGCTGGTCGGCCAGCGAGACGGCGTCGGCGTGCGGGAGCGTCGTGGTGACGGTCATCCGGTAGGGCGTCGCGGGGCCCCTGGGGCCGGGTAGGTCGGCTCGGGCGGGCGACGGGGAGCGATCCGAGGTCATGCGCATACCTCCGTGGTGCGGTGGTGGGGTCTGGTGTCCTCCATCGATGGTTTTCGTCCGGTTCGGCCGGATCCTTGCCCAGGAAACGCCACGGCCCGGAGCGGAAGTTCCAACTCCGGGCCACGTGAATACGTTCGAGTGAATCTGTTCAAGGCAATCCCGGCGTGGCGCGCCCCCGTGGGCTACGGTGGCCGACTGTGCCCGCGGCGGCGGGAGCCCCGCGACGGCGCGTGGGGTCGAAGCGGGCTACACCGGCACCTCGACGTACGTGCGGCCGGCCGCGACCGCCACCGCGGTGCCGCCGGTCGCCTCGGCCAGCCAGGTGTGGAAGTCCCCCACCTCCGGCTCCGGCACGCCGACCTCGATCCGCACCCCCGCCGCCCCGTAGGCGAGGTCGCTCACGGTGTACCCGGCCGCCCGCAGGTCGTTCTCCACCCGCCCGGCCCGCACGTGGTCCACCGTCACCGCCAGCAGGGCCACCGGCCGCCGCTCCAGCAGCCCGACCGCGTCCACCGCCTCCGACACCGCGCTCCCGTACGCCCGCACGAGCCCACCGGCGCCGAGCTTGATCCCGCCGAAGTACCTGGTCACCACGGCCACCGTGTCGGTCAGCCCGCGGCGGCGCAGCACCTCCAGCATCGGGACGCCGGCCGTGCCGCCCGGCTCGCCGTCGTCGTTGGAGCGCTCGCGGCGCTGCTCGTCGCCGACCACGAAGGCGGTGCAGTTGTGCCGCGCGTCCCAGTACTGCTTGCGGACGCCCGCGATGTACGCCTGCGCCTGCTCCTCGTCGGTGACGCGGGCGAGGTGGCAGATGAACCGGGACTTCTTGATCTCGATCTCGTGGCTGCCGGCCCGCCGGATGGTGAGGTACGGCCTGGGGGTGGGCTCCGGCGTGGCGGACATGCGCGGTGGTTCTCCCGGAAGACGGCGGAGGCTGGCGGCGCGCGCCCTGGGCGTGCGGGGCGGCACCGCCAGCCTAGTTGGCCGTGGCGGGAGGGCGGCCGGCGGTCAGCGGCCGGCGGTCAGCGGCCGGCGAGGGCGTCCAGCTGGGCGCGGTCCAGGCCGGTCAGGGCGGTGACCTCGGCCGGGTCGACCGCGCCGCAGTCCAGGCCGCGCAGCACGTAGCCGCTGAGCGCGCGGGCGGTGGCCGGCTCGTCCATCACGTCGCCGCCCGCCTTCGCGACGTACGCGGCGAGCCGGGCGCAGGCGGCCTCCAGGCCCTCGCGGTAGAAGGCGTACACCGCGGCGTACCGGGTCGGCAGGTGCGCCGGGTGCATGTCCCACCCCTGGTAGTACGCGCGGGCCAGCGAACGGCGGACGAGTCCGTGGTGGAGGTTCCAGGCCGCGTGGACCTGCTCGGTGGAGCCGGTCGGGACGACGTTGGTCGAGCCGTCGGAGAGCCGGACGCCGGTGCCGGCCGCGGCCACCTGCATGACGGCCTTCGCGTGGTCGGCGACCGGGTGGTCCATGCTCTGGTGGGCCGCGCTGACGCCGCAGGAGGCGCTGTAGTCGAAGGTGCCGTAGTGCAGGCCGGTGGCGCGGCCCTCCGCGGCCTCGATCATCAGGGCGACGGTGGCCCGGCCGTCGGGGCCGAGGATCGCCTGGGTGGTCTCGATCTGGATCTCGAAGCCGATCCGGCCGGCCGGCAGTCCGGCGCGCCGCTCGAAGTCCTCCAGCAGCCGCACGAGCGCGGTCACCTGCGCGGCGTAGGTCACCTTCGGCAGGGTGAGGACCAGGCCCTCCGGGAGCCCGCCGGTGGCGAGCAGCGTGGCCAGGAACAGCTCCAGGGTGCGGATGCCGCGGGCGCGGACCGGCGCCTCCATGCACTTGATGCGGATGCCGATGTACGGCGGGGCGCTGCCGTCCGCCACGGCGGCGGCGACGAGTTCGGCGGCGCGGACGGCGGCGGCGTCCTCCTCGGCGTCCGGGCGGGGGCCGTAGCCGTCCTCGAAGTCGATCCGCAGGTCCTCGATCGGCTCGCGCTCCAGCTTGGCGCGGACGCGGGCGTGCACGTCGGCGAGCAGGGCGTCGTCGGCGACGCCGAGGGCGCGGGCGAGCTCGGCCGGGGTGCCGGCGTGGGTGTCGAACGCTTCGAGGGCCTGGCGGCCCCACGAGCGGACGGTGTCGGCGGCGAAGGCGTCGGCCGGGACGTACACGGTGTGCACCGGCTGCCTGGTCCCGGAGTCGCCCGGGTAGCGGCGCGCCAGGTCGGCGTCGACCGGGGCGAGCAGCGCTTCCACGGCGTCGAGGGCGGCGGCGGAGAAGGAGGCCCCGCTCGTCGACCCGTTACCGTCGACCTCGACCTGCGACATCCGTACTCCTCCGCGCCGAACCATTGCTTCAACAGATTGTTGAGGCGAAGGTAGCTCCGACCGGGTCGGGCGTCAATGGCCGCCCGAGCGGTGGACGCGGGAGCGCGGCGGTGTCCGGCCGCCGATCGCCCGGTCAGTCCCTCCCGGCGGCGGCGTAGCGGTCGCGCAGCTGCGGGTAGAGCTCGGCGACGTCCTTGGGGTGCACCGAGCCGTCCGGGCGGTTGCCGGTCAGGCCGTACTCCTTGGTCAGCCACTCGGCGAGGCGCTGCGGGTCGGGGTGGTGCTCGAAGGTGTCGATGTACGAGACCAGCGCCTCGAAGGCCAGCTCCGGGTCGAGCCGCGCCGGAGCGGGGCGCGGTCCTGCGGCCTCGGCGGGAGCGCGCTCGTCGGCGCGCACGGCGGACTCGGCTTGGACGGGCTCCTGGGCGGGTGCGGGGTCCTGCTCCTGCTGCTGGGGCGCGGCCTGGGCCAGGGGCTTCGGCGCGGCCCCGGGAGCCGGCTCCTCGTCCAGCGGGCGCGGGGGCTTGAACCACGGGGAGGCCTGGCCGGGCACGCGGCCGCCCGGGCTGGCATCGGCCTGGTGACCGCCGGTGGTGCGCACCGGCCGGGTCGTCCACACGTTGAGCTCCTCGCGCGGCGACTGCGGAGCCTCCTCCTCCGTGCCCTCCGGCTCCTGGGCGGCGCGCAGGCGGACGGCGGCCAGCTTGGCGAGCATCGGCGCGGCCACCTCGGCCGAGAGCGGCGCGACGGCCGCCGGGGCCTCCTGCGGCTCAGGCTGCGGTGGCGTCTGGGGGCCGGGCTGCTGGACCTGCTGGACCTGCTGAGCCTGCTGAGCCTGAGGGGCCTGCTGGACGGGAAGCGGCTGGGCCTGACGCTGGTGCGGCTGCGGCTGCGGCTGCGGGGAGACCTCCGGACCCGCCGGGGCGATGGCCGCGGCGGCGCGCTGCTCCTGGGGCTGGAGCTCGCGGGCCTCCCTCGCCTCGCGCTCGCGGGCCTCCTCGTCCAGCCGGTCGAGCAGCGACGGGTCCAGCGGCACGCCGTACTTGGCGAGCTTCAACGGCAGGAGCGCCTGGATCGGGGCCGAGCGGCGCCAGCCGCGCCCGTACCGGAAGCGCAGCTGCGCCCGGTAGACCAGGCGGTTCTGCTCCAGCCGGACGACCTCGTCGTACGAGCGCAGCTCCCACAGCTTCATCCGCCGCCAGAGCCGGAAGGTCGGCACCGGGGAGAGCAGCCAGCGCATCATCCGGACCGACTCCATGTGCCGGTCCGCGGTGATCGCCGCGATCCGGCCCACCGCGTGCCGGGAGGCCTCGACGACCACGACGAACAGCACCGGGATGACGGCGTGCATCCCCATGCCGAGCGGGTCGCCCCACGAGGCGGCGGCGTTGAAGGCGATGGTCGCGACGGTCAGCACCCAGGCGGTCTGCCGCAGCAGCGGGAAGGGTATCCGCAGCCAGGTCAGGACCAGGTCGAGCGCCAGGAGGACGACGATGCCGGCGTCGACGCCGATCGGGAAGGCGTAGGAGAAGGCTCCGAAGCCCTTCTCCGAGGCCAGCTCCCGCACCGCGTTGTACGACCCCGCGAAGCCGATGCCCGAGATGATGCAGGCCCCGGCCGCGACGATGCCGAGCAGGCCGCGGTGGGCCTTGGTGAGCGTTGGGCGTGCCATGACGTCTATCAACCCCTGGATTTCGGCTGCTGCCGTGCGCTGCCTCGCTGCCGGTTCCCGCTGGTCGGGGGCGCCGGACGGCTGACCACCTCCGGGGCTCGGCCCACCGGAGTTTACTCGTACGCACGTTTCAGCGTTCGCACAGGCCGGAGCGTCACCGGGGAGGGCTTGGCCGGACCGCCCCCGGGACCGGGCGGGGCGTCAGGCCGTCCGCCCGGCCGTGCCGTTGAGGTAGGCGAGCACCGCGAGGACGCGGCGGTTGGCGTCCTCGTCCGGGGCGAGTTCGAGCTTGGTGAAGATGTTGGCGATGTGCTTGGCCACCGCGCCGTCGCTCACCGTCAGCCGGGTGGCGATCGCCGAGTTCGAGCAGCCCTCAGCCATCAGCTCCAGCACGTCGCGCTCGCGCGGGGACAGCCTCAGCAACGGCCCCGGGCGGCGGGCGGTCGTCTGCATCAGCTTCGCGATGACGTCCGGGTCCATCGCCGTACCGCCGGCCGCCACCCGGCGGACCGCGTCGATGAACTGGTCGGCGTTGAACACCCGGTCCTTCAGGAGGTACCCGATCCCGCCCGTGCCGTCGGCCAGCAGCTCCCTCGCGTACAGCTGCTGGACGTGCTGCGACAGCACCAGGACCGGAAGCCCAGTGATCTCCCGGCGCGCCTGGAGCGCCGCCTGCAGGCCCTCGTCCGTCAGCGTCGGGGGCAGCCGGACGTCGACCACGGCCACGTCCGGCCGGTGCGTCAGCAATGCCTCCAGCAGCTCGGGTCCCGTCTCGACGGCGGCCGCGATGGTGAAACCGTGCGCTTCCAGCAGACGGGTCAGACCTTCGCGAAGGAGGTAGAGGTCCTCGGCGAGGACAACTCGCACGGCAGCTCCAAGGTGATGGTGGTCGGACCGCCGGACGTACTGTCGATGGCGAGGACACCGTCGAAGGTACCCAATCGACGTTCGACGCCGCGCAGGCCCGTCCCCCGAGCGGGATCCGCCACGCCGACCCCGTCGTCCGTCACCGTGACCCGCAGCGAGCCGGCCCGGTACAGGATGTCCACCCAGACCTGCTCGGCGTGCGAGTGCTTGGCCGCGTTGGCCAGCAGCTCGCAGATGCTGAAGTAGGCAGCGGCCTCCACCGGGGCGGGCAGGCGGTCCGGCACGCTCACGCACACCTCCGTCGGCAGCGCGTTGTCCAGCGCCAACGCCCGGACGGCGTCGCCCAGTCCGCGCTCGGCGAGGACCGGCGGGTGGATGCCGCGGACGAGGTCCCGGAGCTCCTGAAGCGCCCGGGCCGAGGACTGCCGCGCCTCCGACAGCAGTTCGCGGGCGGCCGCCGGATCCGTGTCCATCAGGTGCTCGATGGTGCCGAGCGTCATCCCGATCGCGACCAGCCGCGCCTGCGCGCCGTCGTGCAGGTCCCGCTCGATCCGCCGCAGTTCGGCCGCCTGGTCGCCGACCGCGTCCGCCCGGGTCTCGGTCAACTCCGCGACCCGCTTGGTCAGCTGGGCGTGCGTGGCCCGGCCGTCCTGGTCCAGCACCCGACGCGCCAGCTCGGCGTAGATGCGCACCGCGAACGGCGTCACCAGCACCGCCACGGCCACCATGCCGAGGCCGAGGCCGACGTTCACCATCATCGACAGCTGGACCGGACGGATCGGCCCGAGCATGTCGGAGGACGTCTGCCCGGTGACCGCGTAGGACGTGCCGAGGAGGATGACACCGGCCGGCGGACCGGCCAGGGCCAGCACGGCCAACGGGTTCACCACGAGCCAGGCCATCTCGGCGCGGGTCGTCCGGTCCCGGAAGCTCCAGCGCACCAACTGCGCGTACTTCGCGACCGTCCGGGATCGGTGGTAGGAGTAGCCCGTCCACCAGTGCCCGCGCTCGTCCGCTTCCAGCGGCGGCATCGGCGCGTAGACGGCCGGCAGACGTATGCCGAACCAGCGCTCCAGCTGCCTGCGCGTGCGGTTCGCCGTGGGTCGGACGAAGAGCGCGGCCACCGAACTGCCGACGACGGCCGCGGCCGTCAGGGCCAGCAGCGCCACCGGGGAGTAGTGCGCCATCATCTCGGTCGTCACGACGCCGGCCAGCACGGCCGCCAGCACGGGCAGGCCGAACCCCGGCAGCGCTCCCAGCACCAGGAGGGCGAGCCGGGCCAGCCCCTGGCCGCCCGACTCCAGGGCCGCCTGGGCCTGAACGCGCACACCAGCGGCGTTGCTCGTTCGACTCGTTGGTGTCACGGAAGCTCCTGATGCCGGTCTCGATCGTCCACCATCAGTGTTCACGAAGCGGGCGCCACCGACACTGGCCATGCCACCCCAATTCGGGGGTGGACCTAGCACCACCTGCAGGTGGATGCAGCACGAGGGGATCGCTCGCACCGCCCGACGGATCGCCCGTGCACAGGTTGTTCCGGGGAATGCGAGAAGCCCCTGATCCGAAGGGATCAGGGGCTTCTCGTGAATGATTGTTCGGCGGCGTCCTACTCTCCCACAGGGTCCCCCCTGCAGTACCATCGGCGCTGTGAGGCTTAGCTTCCGGGTTCGGAATGTAAC
>NZ_JAQYXB010000603.1:0-36399 GCF_036322405.1 Streptomyces sp. SP17BM10
ATGCGGCTGGATGTACTCCTCGGAACTCGCCCGGCTCACCGTCCGCGAGGACGGCACGGCGAGGGGACGCTTCCTCGGGGGACAGATCTCCTTCATGCTCGCCCGCCCCCAACTGCCGCCACCGCTCGGGCTGCTGCCCGACCTGAACACGGGAGACGAACGCGGCGCCGTCCACGGTCCCGATGTCCTCAGCGACTGGACGGCCCGCTTCGTCGCCCAGGTGGCAGCTCCCCGCGCCCAGAAGATCACGCTGGATGTCGGCGGCCGGGATCAGCACGTCCTGATCGATGCCGAAGCCGGCGCGTGGGCTGTGCTCACCGAGGACGGCGGGAAGTGGACCGTTCGTCAGGGCGGGCCGGCCCGCATCTGGGACGACGTCGAGGAGCACCTGACGTGGTGGCTCACCGACGGCTCCCCGGGGCTGGACGGGTTCGAGATCACCGTCACGCCGGAGGGCCAGACGATCACCTGGCCACGGCGGTCGGCCTGAGGCGGGCCGGCCGCTTGCCTCCTGCTCCCCTCCCTGGCCGGCCACACGGCGGTGCGGCCGGCCAGGGGGCCCACCCGTCGCGAAAGGACCGCCACCCCGCGTCGGTGAGCGGCAGTTCGGGCAGGAAGGAGACGTGGGCCGGCTCGTGCAGCGGGCCGCGCCGGGTGCGTACCAGGACCTCGAGTTCCTGCGGGTCGGGGCGGCTGCCGGGCACGGGGACGACGACCGCGTGGACGCGTTCGATCCGGTTGGCGTCGGGGGTGCCGAAGACCGCGCTCCGGTGCACCTGGGGGTGGGAGTTGAGGATGTCCTCCACCTCGGAGGTGTAGACGTGGCCGGCGCCGGTGTTGATGAGGTCCTTGAGCCGGTCGACGATGTAGAGGTAGCCCTCGTCGAGCAATGCTCAGGACTTGTGGACCAGCTCCTGGGGGCGCGTGGAGGGCGTACCTTGCGGGTGATTGATCGAGAAGTCACCGAGTAGACCCGCGTTGCAGCGCGGGTCGGGAAGGCACGCCCGTGCTGAGCGTAGTCACCGCCGACGGTTCCACCGAGTCCGGCTCCCTGATTGACGAGATCGTGCGCGAAGGCGCCCGCCGGATGCTTGCCGCCGCTCTGGAAGCATAAGTCAGCCAGTACATAGCCGACTTGGCCGCTGAGACCGACGGGTCCGGTCGGCGGCTGGTTGTCCGCAACGGGCACCATCGGCCCCGCAGGGTGGTCACCGCGACCGGTCCGGTTGAGGCACCGCACCCCGGGTGAACGACCGGCGGGTCGACGACGCCACCGGCGAGCGCAAGCGGGTCTCCTCGAAGATCCTGCCGCCGTGGTACCGCAAGTCGCCGAAGGTCTCCGAGGTCCTGCCGCTGCTCTACCTGCACGGCCCGTCCTCCGGGGACTTTGTGCCCGCGCTGGAGCATTCCTCGGTGGCACGGCCGGCCTGTCGCCGGCCACCGTCACCCGTCTGACGAAGCAGTGGGGCCAGGACCACACCGCCTTCCAGGCCCGTGACCTGTCCGACCGGGACTTCGTCTACGTGTGGGCCGACGGCGTGCACCCCAAGGTTCGGCTCGGGCAGGCGCACTCCTGCGTCCTGGTCCTGCTCGGGGTACGCGTCGACGGTACCAAGGAGCTGATCGCCATCGCGGAGGGCCTGCGGGAGTCGACCGAGTCGTGGGCCGACCTGCTGCGCGACTGCCGTCGGCGTGGCATGCGCGACCCTGAGCCGGTGGTCGGCGACGGTGCGACGCGATCACCGGAGCCCACCTCGTCGCACTGGTCCGCGCAGGCGCCCAGTTCGAAAACGGTGTCCTCGTCGAGTGCGAGGAGCAGGCCGCTTGATCGGCTGAAGGAGCCAACGGCCGGACTGTGGCTGACCGCGATAACCCAGCGAATGTCATCGGCCATCCTGGGACACTGGCCGCCATGGATGAGGTCAAAGTCGTCGTCGCCCATTCCGAGCGCGCGACCCTGCGCGTCGGCGACGTGTTCTTGAAGGTGGACCCCGATCAGGCGCGCATCGACGTTGAGGTTGAGGCGATGACCCTGGCACCGGTCCCGACGCCGGAGGTCCTGTGGCGCAAGCCGCCCGTGCTCGCGATCGCCGCCCTTCCGGGGACGGCGCTTGGGCGCCTCGGCGAGCCGTCGACCGCGTCGCCGGCGGCTTGGGCCGCGGCGGGTGCCGCCATTCGGAAGCTGCACGAGGCGCCGTTGCCGCCCTGGCCCGGTCGGCGCCGCCGGGGTCCCGAGGAGTTGGCGGCGGAACTCGACGGCGAGTGCGAGTTGCTCGTGACGAACGGCGTCCTGCCCGCCGACCTGGTCACCCGCAACCGCCAGGTCGCCGAGGCAGCGATCCGGCCGTGGACTCCGGCGTTCACGCACGGCGACCTGCAGATCGATCACGTCTTCGTCGACGGCGACGATGTCACCGGCATCATCGACTGGTCCGAGGCGGGCCGGGGTGATGCCCTGTTCGACCTCGCCACCTTGACGCTCGGACACGAGGAGCATGTCGAAGACGTCATCGCCGGCTATGGCACCGACATCGACCTCGACGTGATCCGCGCGTGGTGGTCGTTGCGGAGCCTGCTAGGGGTTCGCTGGCTGGTCGAACACGGCTTCGACCCATTCGCGCAAGGCTGTGAAGTCGACGTGCTGAGATCACGGATGTGAGGCTGCGGAGCCCGGCCCCGTTGCCATAACCCCGCGCTCGCACGACAACTCATCCACAGGTCTTGACTATTGCTCCTCGTCGTCGAGGTAGCCGATGTCGCCGCTGTGCAGCCACCCGTCCCTGAGGGTGGCGGCGGTCAGCTCGGGCTGCTTCCAGTAGCCCTGCATCAGGCTGCCGGAGGCGATGCACACCTCGCCGTGCCGGCTGGCGGGCGGGTCGCGGCCCTGCTCGTCGCGGATGGCGACCCGGTAGCCGGGGGCGACGCGGCCCACCGAGCGCAGCAGGTGGGGGCGGGCCGGGTCGTGGTCGCCGGTGTCCAGGACGCTGACGATGCCCGCCTCGTGCTGCCCGTAGAGCTGGACGAGGACCGGGCCGAAGCGGCGCAGCGCGTCGCTCAGGCGGGCGGGTGAGGCCTGGCAGCCGCCGTAGGTGAGGCGGCGCAGGCTGGTGGTGTCGGTGTGGGCGGAGGCCGGGTGGTCCAGCAGTTGGTAGAGCAGCGGGGGCGTCAGGAAGACGTCGGTGATGCGCTCGTGCTCGATGGCGGCGAGGACGGCGGCGGGTTCGAAGCCGTCGAGGAGGACGGCGCTGCCGCCGGCGCGCAGCACCTTGTCGGTCATCTGGCCGGCGGCGTGGGCGATGGTGGTGCGCACGAGCAGGCGCGGCGGGCCGGCCGGGTCGTCGGCGGGTCGCGCATGTAGGCATGGATATTAAGGTTGAAAAGTAAATTTTTGGACCGCTCAAAGGGCTACGTGAGGTCGCCGCTGCGGTCGTGGGTGACCGGGCCGCCGCCCAGGCGGAAGGTGTCGACCTCCAGGTAGCGGCGGGAGTTGCAGCCCCACTCCAGGTTGCCGCGCATCCACGCCTTCAGGCCGTCGGTGAACGCGCCGACGGCGGCCCGGTCCTCCTCCCCCAGCCCGTGCCAGCTGGCGCACAGCGCGGTGAGCGACTCCTCGGCGCGCAGGAACACCCCGACGTCCCGGGCGACCTTGCGGTACACGTGGTCGATCGCGTCCTGCATCCCGCAGCCCAGCTCCCGGCCCACCGCCAGCACGCCGTTGGTGACCTCCCCGACGGCGAGCTCCTTGCGCAGCGACAGGACGTCGTTGACCCAGACGACCACGTCCGCGGCCTTGTTGACCATCGTGCGCAGCTGCTCGGACTCGTGGAGCAGCGCCGGCACCTCCAGGCCGGCCGCGTACTCCAGCAGGTCCAGCGAGGGGGTGATGCCGCCGGAGGCGCGGCGCAGTTGGGTGTAGCCGCTGAGGGCGGGCACGTGCCGGCGCTCGCGGTTGGCCGCCTCGTAGCGGAAGGCGTCGAGGAACTGGCCCATGTGGGTGATGAAGCGCAGCTGCCACTGGAGGCTCTGGCGGCCCGCCAGGCCGCGCCACACCTCGGCGAGTTCGACGGTGAGCGGCGGCATGCGGCGGGCGCGGGTGCGGGCGGTGCGGCGGGGGCGCGACGGTGGCGGGCCGCCGGGGCGCGTGGGGAGGGTGGTGAGCATCCGCAGGGTGGTGCGGGTGTGGCCGGCGGCCCGTGCGGCCTTGGCGCACTCGCGGCCGTCGTAGAGGTCGTCGATGACGAAGGCCCAGGTGAACCAGCCGGCCAGCGGGGCGAGGCGTTCGGCGCGCAGGTGCGGGTAGCAGCGGGCGATGAGTTCGCCGAGGTGGGTGTCGGCGAGACGGCGGCGGGCGCGCGGGCCGTCGACCAGGCCGTAGCGGTCGGCCCACTGCAGGATCAGGCGCTCCAGTTCCTCGCGGTGCGGGGACATGCGCGGCGGCAGGCGGTACAGGACGTGGTCGGTGGGCGGGAGCAGGCGCAGGTCGTGCGGGACCTGAGGGGGTGTTCGCGTCATCGGTCTCCCCGGGGCGGCTCGTCGAGGTGGTTCAGGAGTGCCTGGCGCGCAGGCGCAGGCGCAGCGGGGCCGGGTGGATCACGGTCCAGGGGCGGGGTTCGACCAGGTGCGGCAGGACGGGGCCGGGCCTGGGCAGCAGGTGCCAGCGGGAGGCGATGACGGCGAGGGCCAGGGTGATCTCGGTCAGGGCGTAGACGTCGCCGATGCACTTGCGGGCACCGAAGCCGAAGGGGACGTAGGCCTGGCGCGGGAGTTCGGCGCGGCGCTCGGGCGACCAGCGGCCGGGGTCGAAGCGTTCGGGGTCGGGGTAGAGGTCGGGGCGGTGGTGCAGGAGGTACGGGGAGAGCAGGACGGGGGTGCCGGGGGTGAGGTGCTCGCCGGCGAGTTCGACGGGCGCGGTGACGGTGCGGCTGTAGAACCAGGCGGACGGGTAGTAGCGCAGCGTCTCGGCCACCACCCGGCTCGTGGTTTCGAGGCGGGCGATGTCGGCGGGGGTGAGCGCGCGGGTGTCGGCGCGCGCGGGCAGGACGGCGCGGGCCTCGCGGGCGACGGCGTCGGCCGACTCCTCGTCCCTGGACAGGAAGTGCAGGGCCCAGCCGAGCGCGGAGGCGGAGGTGCCGATGCCGCCGGTGAGCATGGTGACGACCTGGTCGCGCATCTCGCGGTCGGTGAGCCCTTCGCCGATCATGAGGGCGAGGAGGTCGTCCTTCGTGGTGTCGCGGGCGCTGCGACGGGCGGCGATCGCGCCGTCGACCTCCCGGCTCACCGTGCGGCAGGCGTGGCGGAAGCGGCGGTTGCCGGGCGTCGGCACGCGGTCGAGGAGGGCGGACGGGTAGCGCATCTGGCGGCCGATGCCCGCGTGGAAGTCCGGGTAGACGGAGGCGATGCGGGCCACCGCGGCGGAGGAGCCGTCGGCGGAGAACATCGTGCGGGTGATGATGCGGGCGATGAGCGGGTAGGCGTGCCGCTCGACCTCGATCACGTCCCCGTCCGACCAGCCGCCCGCGGTGGCGAGGGCCTCCTCCAGCATCACCCCCAGGTACCGCCCGAAGGCCTCCGTCCGGAAGGCGGGCTGGAGTTGACGGCGCTGGCGCCGGTGCACCTCGTGCGGTGTGGAGCCCAGCCCGTCTCCGAGGAAGGGCCGCAGCTTGTCGAACAGCGGCCCGCCCTTGTCGAAGTGCCGGTTGTCGGTGAGCACGTGCTGGAACAGCTCCGGCGTGCACACCATCACCGCCCGCTGCGGCCCGAGCCGCACCTCGACGAGGTCCCCGTGCGCGGGCAGCGAGCGCAGGAACGGCAGTGGATCCCGGAACAACGCCGGCACGTGCCCGAGCAACGGCAACCCCCCGGGCGCCCGCCCGGCACGGTGGACGGGGACGGCGGTCACGGCAGGTGCAGTCATGTCTCCCCATTCGACGCAGGACTCCGGACCATCCGGCGACGGAACGAGCCCGCCCCGCCCGCCGGAGGGCAGTCAATCTGGCACCGGGCGAGGGGAGTTGAGAAGCCCGGGACGGCCCCGAATATCTGTCCTAGGACGCTTTCCGGCCGGTGTGTCACATGCTGTCGTCATTCGTCCGGCCGCTGTGGCGGGTTGACGGTCAGGAACACCTGCTCCCGGACCATGTCGACGTCGGCGATGCGTGCCGTGATGCGGTGGCCGGGCGGGATGGCGGCGGCGCCGGTCAGGGTGGCCGTGAAGCCGCCGATGTCGACGAGGGCGGCGCCGGTGACGACGCCGGTCACCTCCTGGCCGGGGGCCAGGGTTTTCAGCAGGGCCCACTGCCGGTCGCCCGGGGCCGGGTCGGTGCGCCAGCGGGCGCGCAGGATGCCGTCGGGGTCGGGCAGGACCGCGGTGAGCACGGGGGTGCGTTCGTCGACGTACATCGACAGGACCGCGGCGGCGCGGGCTCCGGCGGCGCGGGCGGTCAGGGCGGCGAAGTCGTCCTCGTCGGCGATGGTGCTGGTGATCCGGCCCTCGGTGTCCTCCCAGACGAGCTCGATCAGGCCCTCCTCCGGGAGGCCGGCCAGGACGGCGGCGACGTCGGGGGAAAGGGCGGGCCAGAGGGCCAGCATGGCGCGCGGGGTGAGCCTCGCGCGCGCCGCCTCGACGGAGTCGTCGTCGGTGAGGCGGTACCAGCGGGTGACGTTGCCGACGGGCCTCTCCTCCAGGAGCCCCGCCCGGCCCGTCGCCACGCACCAGCGCACCCGCGCCCAGAACGCCTCGTCCGCCGGGCGCTGTTCGCCGGACGAGCCGGGACCGTCCGGCTCGTGGTCGTAGGGGGAGGCGTCCACCGGCTCCGGGAACAGCCCCGTCGCCCGGGTGCGGGCCACGGCCCGTTCGCAGGGCGCGGCGGTGCCGACGTACAGGTACTGGTCGTAGCCGACGTGGACGGTGAAGCCGTCCTCGCTCTCCAGGCGGCACCAGGCGCCGTTGTCGCGCAGCATGGCGCGCACGAGGTCCAGGGCGACGGGCAGCGTCACGGTGGCGCCGTCGTGGTAGCCGGTCAGGTCGGGCGGGAACAGCCCGGCGAGGCCGTGGCCCTCGACCGCCGGCTCCAGGCCGAAGTGCGTGAAGCCGGGCCCGAGTTGGGGCTCGCGGATGGTCAGGTGCCGCACGCCGTCGTCCTCGGCGAAGGCGGCGACCGCGGCGAGGTAGGCGGCCTCGACCGGCCCGTGGTCGCTGACCGGGTCCAGCGTCCCGGTGTAGTGGCCCCAGTCGTTGCGGTCGGCGGGATCGTACTTGGTGATCCGGTGGACGTGCCGGCGGGGAGAGTTCACCGGGCCATCCTGCCGGAACCGGGCCGGCCGGAACGACGGCGGCCGGATGGGCGACATCACGCGCCCGGTGGACGGCACCGAGGTGCCCGGCACCATCAGTGTCGATCCGGGTGCCTCCGACCACGGTCGATGGCGGCTCCCGGACGGATCCTCGGAGCCGGACCCGGGATCCGCGCCTGGCATCATCTCGTCCGTGACCGATCCCCGCCGGCGCCCGTCCACGGCCCGCACGCTCTTCATGCTCTACGCCGTCGCGCTCGTGGCGCTGGCCGTGTGGCACTCGCTCCACGAGTGGAGCGACCCGCTCGACAGCTCGGCCGCGGTGCCGGCGCTCGCCTTCGCCCTGGCCGCTCCCGCTGCGGTCGTCCCCCTCGTCGCGAGCGGCGTCGGCGCCACCGTGAACGCCCCGGTGTTCGATGCCCTGGTCATCGTCGTCGCGCTCGCCGAAGTCTTCCTGCTCCACCGGGTCGTACGTGGGCGCCGGTCGAAGGGCACGGCGGGCGGCCGGAGCCGGCGGTGAGCGCTCGCTGAGGCACCCACCGCGGGCGCAGCGGCTCAGCCGAAGTCGGGGATCGGGTGGTCCGGCGCGAGGGCCGCGGCGATGCGCTGGGCGATGAGGTGGGCGTTGTGGTCGGCCGGGGCGTTCGGGCCGTTGGTGGTCGAGACGGCGATGGCCAGGTGCTCGCAGGGCAGGTAGTCCTGGGAGGCGGAGTAGCCGAAGAACAGCGGGTGCTGGGAGATCCAGTCGCCGACGACGAGGACGCCCATGCCGTAGTGGGTGGCCTCGGTCTGCGGGATGCAGATGGTCGCCGGGCACTTGTCGGTCGCGTGGCCGAGACCCACCGTGCCCGGGTCCAGCAGCTGCCGGTAGGAGGCCGGGGAGAGCAGTTCGCCCGCGCCGACTGCGACGGCCGACCGTTCCAGGTCGCAGATGTCGGTGGTCTCCACGGCGCCGGGGGCGGTGGTCCACGAGGGGTTCCAGAAGGTCGACTCCTCGTAGGTGCCGCGTTCGGAGGTGAAGGCGTGCAGGACGGGGGTCGGGATGTCGGGCGTGTAGCTGTTGCGGGTCTCGTGCAGGCCGAGCGGGCCCAGGACCTCGCGCTGGAGCAGGACGTCCAGGCGGGTGCCGGTGATCTTCTCCAGGGCCTCGCCGAGGAGGACGAAGTTGGCGTGCGAGTAACTCCAGTTGGTGCCCGGGTCGTACAGCCGGTCCTGGCGGGTGGAGATGGCGACGAGTTCGTCGGCCGTCCACTGGCGGAACGGGTTCGCGCCGACGGCCGGGGCGAAGGACGGGTCCTTGACGTAGTCGACGAGGCCGGTGGTGGAGGCGCCGAGCATGCGCAGGGTGATGTCGCGGTCGCTGCCCTTGAGGTCGGGCAGCCAGCGTGAGACGGGGTCGTCGAGGCCGACGACGCCCTGGTCGACGAGGCGCAGCAGCGCCGTGCCCATGTAGCTGATCGCGATGTTGCCGTTGCGGAAGTGCATCGCGGGCTCGGCCGGGACGCCCGTCATCGACTCGCCGAGCGCGCTGGTGACGAGTTCGCGGCCGTCGACGGTGACCCGCAGGATCACCGACTTCAGGTCCAGCTCCGTCTTGGCCTGTTCGGCGATCCGCAGGACGTCGGCGGCCGGGCCGCTGTCGGGCGGGGTGGAGGCGACGCAGGGTCTGCGGTGCCCTGCGGCGGGCTCCGCGCCGGCGGGGGCGGCCGGGACGGTGAGGGTGACCGGGACGGTGAGGGCGAGGAGCGCGGTGACGGCGGCCAGGCGCAGCAGGGCGCTGCGGGTGGTCCTTCGGGTGGGTGTCATGCGCGCAGTATCGGGCGGGGCGGGCGGGCGCCGGGTGTGGTGGCGGGCGACCCGCGTGAACGTCACCCGTCGGGTGCGTGGGGGGCGGGCGCGGGCGCTCGGCGAGGCGCGGGCAGGCGGCGGGGCGCGGGCGCTCTGCGGGCGGTCAGCACTCGCGGCCGCCTACGCGGGCGGGCCGCTGACCAGCGACGCCACCCGCCTCCAGCAGCGGGCCTTCGTCGCCGGCGCCTCGGAGCCGGCCGGCCCGGGGACCAACCGGGCCGTCGAGGAGGACTTCGTCTGCGCTGCTGGAACGGCGAGCGACTACGGGCAGTGGTAGGGGAAGGTGGCGGTCGCGGTCCGGGTGGTGGGCGAGAGGATCTGCAGGGTGGCGGTGGCCTGGAGGGAGCCCTGGCCGTCGAAGGTCCAGCGGAGCACCAGGTCGGTGTGGCGGGTGCCGGAGCGCACGTCCTGCACGAGCTCGTCGGAGGTCGTGCCGTCGCTGCGCTGCCAGCGGTAACGGATGCTTCCGGCGCCGCCGTTGGTCTCCACCGAGGCCGTGACGACGGCGGTGCCCCCGCAGCCGGGGCCCGCCGGGTCGGTGGTCGCGCCGACGGAGGTGACGGCGAGGGCGGTGGTGTGGAAGCGCCAGAACAGCAGCGCCAGGACGGCGAGGAGCACGGCCACCGGCACCAGCCACCTGCGCACCCGGCGGGGCCGCGCGGGCCGGCGGTCCGCCGCCGTCTCGCCGTGCCACGCGGCGGCGGCCTGCGGCGGGACGCCGGGGCCGAAGCGGCGCAACTCGCCGGGGGCGAGGGGGCGTTCGTCCGGCGCGGCGACGGCGGGAGCGGCGCGGGAGGCCTCGGGCTCCGGGAGCGGCTCGGGTCGCGGGGCGCCGCCCCAGACCCGGGGGTCGAGGAAGGTCGCGCTCTCGGCCTCCGCCCCGGCCTCGTCAGCGGGCAGCGGGATCGGTTCGGGCAGCGTGGCGCTCTCCCTCGCCTGCTGCGCGCCGCCCCACACCCGCGGGTCGAGGAAGGTCGCGCTCTCGGGCTCGGCGGAGTCCAGGCGCACGGTGGCCTTGGCATCCGGCGTGCCACCGGGCACGGGTGCCGGGCAGAGCCGGACGGTGCGGTCCGCGCGCGGGTCGGGCGCGCCGAGCGGCGAGCGGGGCAGCGGGACGGTCCCGCCCTCGCCGCTCGTGTCCAGACGGACCGTCTCCACCGCGTCCGGCCCGCCCAGTGGCGGACGGGAGAGCCGGACGGTCTCGCCCTCCCCCGTCAGGCGCAGGCGCTGCTCCTCGTCCAGACGGACCGTCTCCACCGCATCGGGCCCGCCCAGCGGCGAGCGCGGCGGCGGGACCGTCCCGGTCTCCCCCGTCAGACGCAGGCCGTCCTCCGTGTCCGGACGGACCGTCTCCACCGTGTCCGGCCCGCCCGACGGCGAATGCGGCAGCCGGACGGTCCGGTCCGCACGCGGGTCGGGGACGGTGTCCGTGCGGCTGGTCTCCTCGCCCGTTCCCGGACCGAGCCGGACGGTCTGGTCCGCGCCCGGGGTGGGGGCGGCGTCGGGGTGGGGCGTGGACATGGCTTTCTCCTGTGCGAGGGGCGGGACGGGTGGGGCGGGCGTGACCGGGGCCGGGGCGGTCAGCGGGGCGGGTTGCAGGTGAAGGCGTACAGCTCGGCGGACGTCTTGCCCGGCATGGTCGCGGCCGGGCTGGTGGCGACGCGTACGCCCCAGGTCGTGGAGTTGTCGGCGGAGCCGAAGGTGTGGGCGCGGGTGATGGTGGCGCGGCCGTTCTGGACCGGGACGGTGTCGGTGGCGACGGTGGCGGCGCGTCCGCCCGAGCTGTGGTACCAGCTGAGGGTCAGGGTGCCGGTCGCGTTGCCCTGGGCGACCACGGTGACGGTGGCGCTCAGGGCCCACTGGCCGTTGCAGGCCAGCGAGTCCAGGTTCACCGAGCTGATGGTGATGGTGGCGGGCGCGACGGTCCGGGTCGGCGAGGACGAGGGCGAGGGCGAGGGAGCCGAGGAGGTCGGCCCGCCCTGCGCGGGGCCGGGGCCGGCCGGCGGGGGCGACGCCGGTGCGCCGGGGCCGGCGGGGGCTGGCTGCGGGCCGGTGGCGGGGGCCGCGGAGGGGCCCGGTGCGGCGGGCGTCTTGCCGCCCGGCGTGGCCGGGGCGGACGGGCTCGCGGTGGCGGTGGCGGTGGGGGACGCGGTGGCCGTCGGCGTCGCCGGGGCGGACGGGCTCGCGGTGGCGCCGGGCGTGCCGGGCGCGGCGGACGGGCTGCCGGCCGGGTCGTGCGCGCCGAGGCTGGTGGTGGCCTCGGGCGAGGCGCCGCCGAGCACCGTGCGGGCGCCGCCGTCGGCGGCTCCCGCCATGGCGACGGTGGTGAGGGTGGCCAGGGCGATGACGCCGGCCGCGACGCCGGTGAGCACCTTGCCCCGGGTCCCGAGACGGGCGGTCAGGGGCGGGCGGGCGGCGGCCGGGGCGGCGTCGGCGCCCACGTCCGTGGCGGCGTCGGTGTAGGCGTCCGTCTCGGCCGGGCCGAGGAGGGTGTGGGCCAACGAGGTGCCGCCGCCGGCCGCTCCCCCGCCGGGCAGCAGCAGCGCGAGCAGGGCGACCAGCGCCGTCAGGTCGCGGCGGCCCTTCTCCTCCCAGTACGGCCCGTAGGCGGACGCCGCGACGGCCTCCAGCTGTTCGACGAGCGCGGCCGCGCTGTCGGGCCGGGCGTCCGGTTCCTTGGCCAGGCCCGCCAGGATCAGCGGCCGGACCGGTTCCGGGGCGAGCTCGGCCGGGATCGGCGCCTCGCTGTGCTGGACGGCGAGTTCGACGATCGTGGCGCCCTCGTAGGGGCGGGCGCCGGTGAGGCACTCGAAGAAGGTGGCGGTCGCCGCGTAGACGTCGCCCGCCGGGGACGCGGGCCGGCCCGCCCACTGCTCGGGCGGCATGTAGGCGGGGGTGCCGGAGACGTCGCGGTCGGCGCCGCTGGGCACGGCGATGCCGAAGTCGACGAGCTTGGACGTTCCGGTGGTGTCGACCAGCACGTTGGCGGGCTTGTAGTCGCGGTGCACGACGCCGGCCGCGTGCGCGGCGGCCAGGCCCAGCAGCGAGCCCTTGAGGACCACCAGGGCGGCCTCCGGCGTGGTGGCGCCCTCGGCGCGCAGCAGGTCGCGCAGCGCGATGCCGTCGACCAGTTCCATCACGATGGCCGAGCCCTGCTCGCCCTCGACGTACTCGTAGAGCCGGGTGACGTACGGGGAGTCGATGCCGGCGAGGACCTCGGCCTCGGCGCGCAGCCCGGTGGAGGCGACGCAGGCGTGGAGGTGCTTGATCGCCACCGGGGTGCCGGTGTCGCGGTGGCGGGCGAGCACGACCCGGCCGCTCGCGCCGGCGCCGAGCTCGCGCTCGTAGAGGTACTCCGGGAGCTCCCAGAGGAGCTCGTCGGCAGCGGGGGCGGGTGCGGTGTCGCCCCCGCCGGGTCTGCCGTCCTCGGCCTGTCTGCCGTCCTCGGCCTGTCTGTCGTCCATCGTCCTGCGCTCTTCCCGTCCTGCTCACTGCCTGCTCGGCTCCGCGGCGCCGCACCTTACGGCACGGCGACTACCGGCGGGGACGCGGGGCGTGCACGGCGGGTTCCGGGGCGGGTGAGCGGGAAGGTCACGATTCGGGTTGGTCTGTATGCAGTGTCAACTGTTCGGGCTCGCGGCCGCCGTTGCGGTGGTGGCGTCGGTCCCGGCCACGCCGTAGGGCCGGTCCTCCGCTCTGCCCACGGGGTGGCCGTTCGCCGTAGGTTGGGCGGATGACGGCCGAGTTCGGGACTTTCGCGCGCACCGCCACCGGTTTCACCCCCCATCCGTACCAGGCGGCTCTGGCCGCCGAGGGGCTGCCCGCGCTGCTGGAGGCGCCTACCGGGGGCGGCAAGACGGTGGCGGCCGTGCTGCCGTGGCTGTACCGGCGGCTGGTCTCGGCGCCCGGGGACACGCCGCGGCGGCTGGTGCTGGCGCTGCCGCGGCACAGCCTCGCCGACCAGACGTTCGGCCGGATCGCGGGGTGGCTGGAGCGCCTGGGGCTGACGGGCGGGGTGGGGCTGCACCTGCTGGCGGGCGCGGCGGCGCAGGAGGGCGGGTGGCGGCGCGCGCCCGAGCGCAGCGCGATCCTGGTCGGCACGCACGACATGCTGCTCAGCCGGGCGCTCATGCGCGGCTACGCGGACGCGCGGACGATGGCGCCGGTGTCGTACGCGCTGCTGCACACGGACGCGCAGTGGGTGTTCGACGAGGCGCACCTGCTCGGGCCTGGCCTGTCCACCGGCGTGCAACTCCAGCTGTTGCGCGATGAGTTGGGGACGGCGGCGGCGACGCGGACGATGTGGATGTCGTCGACCCGGGGGCCGGCGGGCCTCGGCGGCCGGACGGTGCGCGTGCCGGACGCGGCCGGGACGCTGCGGCGGATCGCCCGGCTGGACGTCGCGCCCGGCCGGTACGCCGCCGAGCTGGCGCAGGCCGTCGCCGGTGCGCACGTGCCCGGCACCCGGACCGTCGTGGTGCTCAACTCACCGGAGCGGGCGCGGGCCGTGCACGCGGGCCTGGCCCGGCTGGGGTGCGCGGCGCTCCTGCTGCACCCGCACGCGCGGGCCGCCGACCGCCGCCGCGCCCTGGCCGCCGCCGAGGACGGGGGCGACCTCGTCCTCGTCACCACCCCCGCGGTCGAGGCCGGCCCGGACCTCTCCGGCCGCACCGTGGTCACCGAACTCGCGCCCTGGGCCTCGCTGGTGCAGCGCGCCGGGCGCTGCAACCGGTACGGCGAGCACCCGCAGGGCGGCGACCTGCTGTGGTGCACGCCGCCCGGGGGCGGGGACGCGGACGTCGCGCGCTGGCTGACCGCCCACGAGGGCCGGGCCGTCACCCCCGGCGACCTGCTGGCGGCCCGCGTCGGGGCGCCGCCCGTGCCGCCGGGGCCCGGCCGCGAGGACGTCCTGGCCCTGTTCGACTCCCCCGTCGGCCAGAACGACACGGTGGACCGGTGGATCTGCGCGCCGTCCGACGTCGACTCGCTGCCGGCGCTGGCCGCCTGGCGCGCGTGGGAGTCCGGCGCGCCCGGCGAGGAGGAGCCCGATCCGGCGAGCGCCGAGCTCTGCCCGGTGCCGCTCGGCGAGCTGCGCCGGCTGCCCGCTGGCCGGGCCTGGCTGCGCGACGCCCTCGACGGCCGGTGGCGCCCCGCGCGGCCGCAGGACCTGCGCCCCGGCGTCCGCGTGCTCCTGGACGCGGGCGCCGGCGGCTACCTGCCGGACCTCGGCTGGAGCCCGGAGAGCCCGGCCCCCGTCCCGTGCGAGGCCCTGGGCCCGCGGACGCCGGGATACGGCTGCGCCGCCTGGATCGGCCTGGACCAGCACCTCCAGGAGACCGCCGAGGAGGCGGCGCTGCTGCTCACCGCACTGCCCGAACTCCCCACCGAGCTGGGCGAGGCCGTCGTCGGGGCCGCCCGCTACCACGACCTCGGCAAGTGCCACGACGCCTTCCAGGAGAAACTGCGCGCCGGGCGCACCGACCCGCCCGCCGGCCTGCTCGCCAAGTCCAGGAACGGCACCGACCCCCTGCCGCCCTACCGCCCGGCGCGCCCCTACTTCCGGCACGAGCTCGTCAGCGCCCTCCTCCTGTGGCACGGCGGCCACCACCCCCTGGTGACCTACCTGGCCGCCGCCCACCACGGGCACGTCCGCCTGACCGTGCGCCCGTGCGGCGACGAGGCCCCGCTGCTGCTCGGCGTCGCCGACGGCGACCGCACCCCGCCCGTCGACCTGTCCACCGGCGAGCACTTCCCCGCCCGTACCCTGCGCACCGCCGGCTTCCCGCAGGCGTGGGCCGAACGCGCCCTCGCCCTGCGCGACGCCCCCGCCCTCGGCCCGTTCCGCCTCGCCTTCCTCGAAACCCTCGTGCGCGTCGCCGACTGGCGTGCCAGCGCCCGCCACGACGGGCCCCTGCCGACGGCGTCGGACCGCTGACGGACGATGTGCCGGCCCGAGTGGACGGGTGTGATCTTCAGGGCGTGGAAGCGTGCTGCGCGAGGCCGGCGTGCCGGCCGACGTCGGGGACAGCCGAAACGCCCCGGGCCGCCGGCGGGGTGCCGGCGGCCCGGGGCGTGGGGCTTGGGGTTTTACCTGTAGCGGTAGCGGATGCGGCCGCGGGTGAGGTCATAGGGGCTGAGCTCCACGAGGACGCGGTCCTCGGGGAGGATCTTGATGTAGTTCTTGCGGATCTTCCCGCTGATGTGGGCGAGCACGACGTGCCCGTTCGGGAGCTCCACCTTGAAGTTCGCGTTGCGAAGGCACTCGGTGACGGTGCCTTCGACTTCGATGGCTCCTGCTGCTTTGGTCATGGTTTCTCGTTTCCGGTCGGTGGAAAAGACGGACTGCGATTGCGGTTGCGCCGCGCCCTGGCGGGTGTGGCCGGGCGTCAGCGGCGGACGAGTTCCAGGATGCTGCCCACGCGCTCGGCGCCCACGCCTTCGAGGAGGGCGACGGCCGCCGTGTTGGTCTCGTCGGCCTCGGCCCAGGCCGAGGCCGTCCCGGCGTGGTGCAGCGAGCCCAGCGTGTGGGCCAGCAGGGCCCGGGCTATGCCCCGGCGGTGGGCCTCGGCCCGGACGGCGATCAGGCCGATCCTGGGCCGGCGGGTCACCGGGGCGAGACGGAGCAGGCCGAGGTAGCGGTCACCCTGCTGGGCGACGACGTACTTCGACGGGTCGACGACGGTGGTGCCCGCCGGGCGGGGCAGCACTTCGGCCGGCATGGCCGGCCAGCCGGGGCCGGCCGCGACCTCGTCGCGCACGACGCGGTCCAGGTCGCGCAGCGGGCCCTCCTGTGCCCGGCCAGCGGGCACGATCGTCACGCCCGCCGGGGGACGTGCCGGGGCGAGCCCGGTGGTGTGAGGGTCGGTGGGCACGACGTAGGTCCGCTCGCGACGGGCGGTGGTGAAACCGAGCCGCTGCCAGGCGGCCACCGCGTCGTGGTCGGCCTCGTCGGCGACGGTGTGCAGGGGCGCCGGCAGGTCGGCGAGCATCGCGGCGGCCAGGCGGTCGCGGGCCGCGTCGTGCCAGGCGTCGACGCTGACGAACAGCCGCCCGTCGGGCCTGCGGGACGCGTCGCCGTGGCCGACGACGAGGTCGCCCTCGACGGCCTGCCACTGGGTGTCGCCGACGCGGGTGACGGTGAGCGCGTGTTCGCGCGGGGAGGGGGATGCGTTCATGGTGACGCCTTTCGGGAGTGCCTTGACACGGGGGCTCCCGGGCGACACCGACGTCAATCGCCCACCGTGACGACCAGGGGGAGCACCCACACGGATACAGCCTTCATGGGTGTCACACCTCCTCACGTTCTTTTCACGGCTTCGCAGACACTAGCAGCCCTCCGCCGACCGTCCAACCGATTTATCGCGTGGCCGTATACCGATCGTCGACCGGCTGTTGACGCGCGGCGGCCAGTCTCCCGGTACGCACCGGTCCGATCCGCGGGCCGTCACCGAAGGGAGACCCGTCGTGCTGCGCAAGACCCGCGCCCTGCTGGCCGGTTCCGTCGCCGTCCTGGCCCTCAGCCTCTCCTCGACCACCTTCACCGCCTCGGCCGCCGGGGACCAGAGCGGCATCGACGCCTGCGCCCGCGAGGCGAAGTGGGCCGGCTTCGCGAAGGACAAGTCGGCCGAGGGCCGCAACGACGACGCGATCTACGCGGTGGCGATCGCCATGGCCGAGTCCGGCTGCGACCGCCTGGCCGTCCACACCAACCTGCCCACCGACCCCGACCCGGGCACCAAGGACCTCGGCGCCTGGCAGATCAACGAGAAGTGGTACCCCGACGTCCACTACCACGACGCCGGGGTCGTGACGCCCGAGAACTGGCAGGACATGGGCTGGTCGGCGCGCAAGGCCCACGCGATCGACGACGACGGCACCGGCCGCGGCTGGGCCTCGTGGGCGGCCTGGCACCTGGGCACCTACCAGCAGTACCTCGGCCAGGCCCGCGACGCGGTCTACCGCGTCTGGTGACGCCCCGCCGGTGACGCCCCGCCGGGCGTGACACCCCTCCCCCAGCCCCCGGGCCCGGACGGCCGCCTCCCCCTCGGCCGCCCGGGCCCGGGCCCGTTCGCGCGCCGCCGCCGGCCGGTGTCGGTGCCGCACGGGAGGCTGCCGCGACGGCGGACACGCGGCGGGCGAGGGGACGGGAGGACCGGCGGGACGGGTTTCGGGGACGGGGCCCGGCGGCTGGTGCCGCAGGAGGAACTTCTCGGCGGGATCATGATCGACGGGTCCGACTTCCCGTGGCCGGAGGGGCGCTTCGTCCCCACGCCGGCGTTCGCCGCCGTGAAGCCGTGGTTCGAGGAGCCGTCAGCGGCGTCGGCCGGCGCGCAGTGCCGCGCCGCCGGCGGCGACCAGGGCGAGGGCGCCGACCGCGGCGGCCGCCAGGAGGCCGTCGTCGGCTCCGGTGGCGGCCAGCGCCGGAGCGGCCGAGGCGGAGGCACGGGACGAGGGCGAAGACGAGGACGAGGGGGGCGCAGCCGGGGCGGAGGAGGGGGTCGCGGTGGGCACGGGTGCGGCGGTGACCGGGGCCGCAGTGGGGGTGGTCGTCGGCGCGGCGGTGGGCGTGAGTGTGTCGGTGGGCGTGGGCGTGGGGGTCGGGGCGCAGGCCGTGCCGCCGTTCCAGGAGGCGATCATCAGACCGGAGAACGGCTCGTCCGGGTAGTGCGGCAGCGGGTGGTCGCTGTCGGCGCCGTCGTACTTCTCGCCGACCGCGTAGAGCGCCAGCTCGCCGTAGCACCGCGGCAGGTGGCCGGTGACGTCGAGGGTGTCGCGGTAGTGCGCGCGGGTGAGCGTGGTGGTCGCCCAGCCGAGGAAGACCTGCCGGCCGGAGGTGGCCCAGGTGGGGCCCTGCGTGGCGTAGGAGCCGAGCGAGAGGTGGTAGTCGCAGCCGGCGGCCGGTTCGCCGGCCAGGCGGACCTGGACGGTGGCGGACTCGGCGGGCATCGTGGCGCCGGCCGTCCAGTGGGCGCCGCCGTCGACGGAGTACTGGACGGGTGCCCGCCCGCAGTCGGGGTCGGCGTGGGCGGCCGGTGCCGCGATGGCGGCGGCTGCGGCGGTGAGGCCGAGGGCGGTGAGGGCGGGCAGGCTGCGGCGGAGGTGATCGTGCATCAGGATGTGCTTTCGTCGGGCGGGTTGGACGGTTTGCGGGGACGGGAGCGGCTTCAGTGGGCCGCGGCCGTGAGGGCGGGGCCGTCCGTGGGGGTGGTGGGGGGCTCGGTGTGGCCGTCGTCCTCGATGTCGACGTGCGGCAGCAGGCGGTCGAGCCAGCCGGGCAGCCACCAGTTGGCGTCGCCGAGCAGGACCATGGTGGCGGGCACCAGCAGGCCGCGCACGACGGTGGCGTCGAGGGCGACGGCGGTGGCCAGGCCGATGCCGAACATCTTGACGAC
This sequence comes from Streptomyces sp. SP17BM10, assembly GCF_036322405.1. Taxonomy (NCBI): domain Bacteria; kingdom Bacillati; phylum Actinomycetota; class Actinomycetes; order Kitasatosporales; family Streptomycetaceae; genus Streptomyces; species Streptomyces sp. SP17BM10. The sequence goes on from NZ_JAQYXB010000603.1 coordinate 18,534, forward strand.
GGGGTCGGCGGAGAGCAGGTAGCTCAGGAAGACCGCGACCATGATGAGGGCGGCGGAGCTGATGATCCGTCCGGTGGCGGAGAGGCCGGTCACCACGGCGCGGCGGTTGTCGCGCTCCCGCAGGTACCCCTCGCGCACGGCGCTGAGCAGGAAGACCTCGTAGTCCATCGACAGGCCGAAGAGCACGGCGAACATCAGCAGCGGCACGTAGCCGGGGATCGGGACGGCGCCCTCCAGGCCGATCAGCCGGGCGCCCCAGCCGTCCTGGAAGACCGCGGCGAGGACGCCGTAGGCGGCGGCGACCGACACCAGGTTCATGACGGCGGCCTTGACGGCGACCAGCGGCGCGCGGAAGGCCAGGAGCAGGAGCAGGCCGGCGACGGTCAGGACGAAGCCGACGACGAGCGGCATCCGCCGCGCGATCCGCGCGTTGAGGTCGGCCTGGGCCGCCGGGGCGCCGCCGACGTGCACCACCTGGCCGCTGCCGGCGGTGGCCGCGGGCAGGACCTGCGAGCGCAGACGGTGGACGAGCGCGGGGGTGGCGGCGTCGGACGGGGCGGTGGCCGGGGTGACCTGCCAGCGGACGGTGCGGCCGTCGGCGGCGAGGGCGGGCGGGCCGACGGCGGCCACGCCCTCGGCTCCGCGCAGGGCGGCGGTGACGGCCGTCAGGCGCGGGTCGGTGCTCCCCGTGCCCGCCGGCACCGGTGCGGGCAGGACGTCGACGACCTGGAGCACGCCGTTGGCGCCCGGCCCGAAGGCCTGGGCCATGCGGTCGTAGGCGGTGCGGCTCATGGTGCCCCGGGCCTTGCTGCCGGCGTCGAGCTGGCCGAGGTGCAGGTGCGCCGCCGGGGCGGCGAGGACGCCGAGCAGGGCGAGGCCGGCCAGCAGCAGGGGCCAGGGCTTGGCGGCCACGAGGGCGGCGATCCGGCCCCAGCCGCGCGGGCGCCCCTGCGGGGCGGGGGCGGCCGGACGGGGCGTCAGGCGCCCGCCCAGCAGCACGAGGACCGCGGGCAGGAGGGTGAGGTTCACGCCCAGGGCCGTCACCACGGCGATCGCGGGCGCGAGGGCCAGCGCGTACAGCAGCGGCAGCCCGCCCAGGGCGAGGCCGGCCAGGGCCGCGACGACCGCGCTGCCGGCGAAGGCGACGGACTTGCCGGAGCCCGCGGTGGTGCGCACGGCCGCGTCCTCGATGCCGGCCCCGGCCGCGCGCAGGTCCCGGAAGCGGGTGAGCCCGAAGAGGGTGTAGTCGATGCCGACGCCCAGTCCGATCATCGCGGCGATGGTCTCGCCGGCCTCGGGGACGTCCATCAGGTGGCCGACCAGGCCGAGCACGGGCAGGGCGATGCCGAGGCCGACCGCCCCGGCGAGCAGCGGCAGGCCGGCGGCGAGGAGGCTGCCGAGGGTGAGGGTGAGGACCAGCAGGGCGGCGGCGAGGCCGATGGCCTCGCTGCGCCCGGTGCTTGCCCGGTCGACCGCCGCGGCCAGCTGGCCGCCCGGGGTCACCTCGATGCCGGCGGCGGTGGCCGGTGCGGCCGCGGCGAGCACCGCGTCGGTCATCGCGGGCGTCACCTCCCGGCCGGAGACGTCGAGTTCGACCGAGAGGTAGGCGGTGTGGCCGTCGGCGGCCATCGCCGCGGCGCCGGCCGGGTCGTAGGGCGTGGTGACGGCGACGACGTGCGGCACCGCGGCGATGGCGGCGGCGGCGCTGCGCACCGCGGTGGCGGCGTCGGGGGCGGTGAGCGCGGCGGCGCCCGCCGGGGTGTGCAGCAGGACCGGCTGCTTGCCGGAGGCCGCGGCGGGGAACGCGCGGGTGGCGACGTCCAGCGCGGCCTGGCTGTCGCTGCCGGGGATGGAGACGTCCTCGCTGGTGACCCGCCCGAACAGCCCGACGGCGGTGAGCGCGGCGGCCAGCAACAGGAGCCAGGCCGCGACGACGCGCTTGGGTCTGCGGGCGCACCAGCGCCCCACCGTGGTGAACATCTGCGGCGAACGGCCTTCCGTACGCGGTGGGTGGCACGGACGCCCCCACCGAAACTGATTGCACTCACCGTGCAATGCGTACACTTGCACTCGCGGTGCAAGAAAGTCAACGAGAGGGCGGAGGAGCCCACGTGAAACGGTCCGAGACCGCCGCGGCCGCCACCGACGGGCGCACGGAACGCGGGCGGCAGACCCGCGAGAAGATCGCCGACGCGATGCTGTCGCTGATCGACGAGAACCAGGCGCACTTCCCCGCCGACAAGGTGGCCGAACGCGCCGGCGTCTCCCGCCGGCTGGTGTTCCACCACTTCGCGGACATGGCCGAACTGGCCGAAGTGGCCGTCAACCGGCGTCTGGAGCAGCTCGCGGCCCAGATCAGACCGCTTCCCACCGAGGGGCCGAGGGAGCCGCGGATCGCGGCCCTCGCCGAACAGCGCGCCCGCATCCTGGAGGGCGTCACCCCGGCCAGACTCGCCGTCATGCGGCTGGAGAACCCGTCCCCGCGGATCCAGGAGGCCATCCGGCAGATGCTGGACTTCGCCCGCCTGCGACTCACCCAGATCTTCGCCGCGGAACTCGACCCGCTCCCCGAACCGGCCCGCACCGACCTGCTCAACGGCCTGGACGCGGTGACCACGTGGAGCGCCTGGCACCACTGGCGCAGCTCCGGCCAGAGCCAGGAGGAGGCACGGCACACCATGGCCGCCACCGTGCGCACGCTCCTCGCGGGCGCCGGGCGGACGCCGGAGGGCTGACGGGGACGGACACCCGGCCAGGACGACGACACGGCCGGTGGGCGCCGTGGCGCCGGCAGCCGGCGCCCACCCGTCGCGCTAGGTGCTGGGAATGCCCACCGACAGCTTCTCCCCGTCCACCAGCAGGCCGAAGAACGCAGCCGCGAACATCGACATCGCGGGCGCGGCTGCGGGGCGCCCCGAGAACCCGGTCAGCACCGCGCTGACGATCGCACCGACGAAGGTCACGGCCAGCAGGACCTTCCAGTACCACCCCTGCCCGTCCCCCTGCGGGTTCGCGAGGGTGCCCATGATCAGGCTGACGATCCCCGACAGTCCGAGCTGGCCCAGGTCGGGCGGGTGGTGCCGCGGCAGTTCGCAGGCCAGGAACACGGTGATCAGCGTGAGTCCGGTCATGGCGAATCCCGTGACCCAACGCTCCGGGATCTTCAGGGTGTTCGCAGTCTTGGTGCGAGTGGGGTCGTCGCTCACGGGGGGACTGTAGGCGCCGCCCCCGGCCGCCCCCGCCCGCCGGGCACGCCGCGCCCGCACCTGCCGCCCGGGTGGAGCAGCCGGGGCGGCGGGAGGGAGACGGACGGCCCGGGCGGGAAACAACCCGCTCTTGCGGATGACGAGCGCGTGCAACTATTGTTCCAGCAGATAGTGCACCTGCAATCAACGTTGCCCGGGGAGCCGCCATGAGCACGACCCTCTTCACCCCCTACGCGCTGCGGGACCTGACCGTCCCCAACCGCGTCTGGATGCCGCCGATGTGCCAGTACAGCGCCGCGCCCGACGGCACGGCGGCCGGGGTGGCGACGGACTGGCACTTCACCCACCTCGCGGCGCGGGCGGCCGGCGGCACCGGGCTGATCATCGTGGAGGCCACCGCCGTCTCCCCCGAGGGCCGCATCAGCCCCTACGACCTCGGGCTGTGGAACGACGCCCAGACCGAGGCGTTGCGGCGGATCACCGCCTTCCTGAAGGAGCAGGGCAGCGTCGCCGCGATCCAGCTCGGCCACGCCGGGCGCAAGGCCTCCACCGAGCGGCCCTGGGTCGACCGCGGGCGCGCGCTCGCCCCGCACGAGCCGCACGGCTGGACGCCGGTGGGGCCCAGCGCCGTCGCCTTCTCCCCCGAGCACACCACCCCGCAGGAGCTGACGCGCGAGCAGATCGGCGACATCGTGCGGCAGTTCGCGGACGCCGCCCGGCGCGCGCTGGAGGCCGGCTTCCAGGCGGTCGAACTGCACGGCGCCCACGGCTACCTGATCCACCAGTTCCTCTCCCCCGCGAGCAACCACCGCACCGACGAGTACGGCGGCTCGTTCGAGAACCGGACCCGCTTCGCCCTGGAGGTCGTCGACGCCGTGCGCGCCGTGTGGCCCGAGGAGCTGCCGCTGCTGTTCCGCGTCTCGGCCACCGACTGGATCGCCGAGAACCCCGAGGACGGCCGCGAGGGCTGGACCCTGGAGGAGAGCGTGCGCCTGGCCAAGGAGCTCCAGGCCCGCGGGGTGGACCTCATCGACGTCTCCACCGGCGGCATCGTCCCCGACGCGAAGATCGAGGCCGCGCCCGGCTTCCAGGTGCCCTTCGCCGAGGCGATCCGCAGCGGGGCCGGCATGCCGGTGGCGGCCGTCGGCCTGATCACCGAGCCCGCCCAGGCCCGCGACATCCTCGCCGGCGGCGGGGTCGACGCCGTCCTGATCGGCCGTGAGCTGCTGCGCAACCCGTCCTGGGCGCGCCACGCCGCCGCCGCGCTCGGCGGGCAGGTCCACGCGCCGGTGCAGTACCACCGCGCCTGAGCGGACCGGCCGCCCGCTCCCGGGGGCGGGCGGCCGGAGCGCGGCGCTCAGGACGCGAGCAGCCCGGTGACCAGGCGCACGGCCTCCGGCACCCCGACGTGGTCGTCCGGCGCGGCCCCGAAGTGCCCGCCGGTCGCCCTCAGGACGCCGGTCGCACCCCTCGACCACCTGCCCCTCGACCCCGCCGAGGCCCCCGGCCACGTCGCCCTGCTCCTGGACGGACTGCGCGGGGGCGGCGGGAAGTGATGTGACCTCCGGTACCGCCCTGACGCAGACTGGGTGTCGATCACTCGACCGACTGAGGACGGACCCATGGCTGACCGGCCGCTGACCCTGATGGCAGTGCACGCCCACCCGGACGACGAGGCGACCGGAACGGGCGGCGTCCTCGCCCGCTACGCCGCCGAGGGCATCCGCACCGTGCTCGTCACCTGCACCGACGGCGGCTGCGGCGACGGCCCCGGCGGCGTCAAGCCGGGCGAGCCCGGACACGACCCGGCCGCCGTCGCCGCGCTGCGCCGCAAGGAGCTGGAGGCCAGCTGCCAGGTCCTCGGCGTGAGCCACCTGGAGACGCTCGACTACGCCGACTCCGGGATGATGGGCTGGGCGGCCAACGACGCCCCCGGCTCGTTCTGGGGCACCCCGGTCGCCGAGGGCGCCGCCCGCCTGGCCGAGCTGATGCTGCACTACCGGCCCGACGTCGTCGTCACCTACGACGAGAACGGCTTCTACGGCCACCCCGACCACATCCAGGCCCACCGCATCACCATGGCCGCGCTGGAGCGCAGCGGGCTGAGGCCCAAGGTGTACTGGACGACCGTGCCGCACTCGACGATGCGCCGCTTCGGCGAGGCCATGCGGGAGTTCTCCGACGACCAGGGCCAGGAGCAGGAGCGGCCCGTGGAGGCCGAGCTGCCGGAGCGTCAGGCCGAGGAGATGCCGGAGATCGGCCTGCCCGACGAGGCCGTCACCACGTGGGTGGACACCACCGAGTTCGGCGGGCAGAAGTTCGACGCGCTGCTGGCGCACGCGAGCCAGAGCGAGAACATCTTCTTCCTGCGCATGGGCAAGGAGCGCTTCACCGACCTGATGGGCCTGGAGACGTTCGTGCGCGTGCGGGACACCACGAACGCGCCGCTGCCCGAGGACGACCTGTTCGCCGGCCTGCGCTGACGCCGGGTCACGTCGACGGCGCCCCGCTCTCTCCGAGCGGGGCGCCGTCGCGCTTCGGTCAGCGGCCCGTGGCGGTGACCGGGTCGGGGGCGGGCCCCTGGGCCGGGGCGGGGATCACGGCCCTGCGGGCGTGCAGGACGGTGGCGCCCAGCGGCAGGGGGCTCCGGCCGGCGAGGTGGAGGCCGGCGTCGGCCAGGAGGTGCGCGTAGTGGTCGGCGCGGCGTTCGCGGCCGCCGACGTTGCACATCATGTGGAGGTCCCAGGCGGTCGCCAGGGAGGGTGATCCGTCGGCGGGCAGGACGCGTTCGACGATGAGCAGGTCGGCGTGGGCGGGCATCGCGCGGGCGCAGTGGCGCAGGATCTCGCGGCAGCGCTCGTCGTCCCAGTCGTGCAGGACACGGGACAGGACGTAGACGTCGCCGCCGGCCGGGACGTCGGCGAAGTCGCCCGCCCGGTAGGCGCAGCGCTCGCCGGTGCCGGCCGCGTCCAGCAGGCGGCGGGCGGCCTCGACGGCGTGCGGGCGTTCCAGCAGGACGCCGCGCAGGCGGGGGTGGGCGGCCAGGATGCGGCCGAGGAGTTCGCCGTTGCCGCCGGCGACGTCGACGACGGTCGCGGGGGCGGGCGCCTGGGCGGCGGCCGTCAGGACGGGGTGGGCGGGCAGCGGCTCGAACATGCGGGAACTGGCCGCCATGGAGCGGTCGAAGAGCTCGGCGAGTTCGGGGTCGCGGGCGAAGTGGTCGAAGTGGTTCTCGCCGAAGAGGTGGTCGAAGGCGGTCTGCCCGGTGCGCACGGTGTGGGCGAGGTGGCCGAAGGACTCGTAGAACGGACCGCCGTACATCAGGGCCAGCGGGCGCATCGAGCCCGGGGTGTCGGTGCGCAGCAGGGCACCGAGTTCGGTGAGGCGGAAGCCGTCGGGGGTCTCGGTGACGGCGCCGAGCATGGCGAGGTAGCGCAGGAGGGTGGCCAGGCTCTGCGGGTGGGTGCCGGTCGCGCGGGCGAGGGTGTCGGGGGCGGTGGCGGTGGTGGTGTCGAGGACGTCGGGGAGCTTCAGTTCGGCGCTGACGGCGAGGGCCTGGGTCGTCCACGCACCGGTCATCAGGCGCAGGAGCGTTTCGGCGGGCTGGTGGGCGCGGGAGTCGTGGAGGTGGGCGGCGAGGGCGGGGCGGTGGTCGCCGGGGACGTAGAGCTCGATGCGCCGGTAGCCGGCCTCGGCGTCGGCGGGGGCGGTGAAGTAGAGGACGGTGCCGTCCTCGTGGGGGTTGTAGCCGCCGCCGTCGGGGGCCGCGCCGTGGCGGGTGAGGAGGTCGCACAGGCCGCGCAGGACGAGCGGGTCGGGGCGGGTGACCTCGAGGGCGAGGTGGGCCTCGTGCTCGTGGGCGCGTTCGTGGGCGGCGAGGTGGGCGAGGGCGGAGCCGGGCGGGACGGTGAGGGTGAAGACCTCGACGAGGCGGGGTTCCCCGGCGGGGCCGGTGACGGGCGGGCGCAGGATGCGCACGTCGAGGGCGGCGGGGTCGAGGCCGTGGCGGTGGGCGAGGCGGTCGCGGACGACGACGCTGGGGTGCTGGGCGGTGTCGGGGTCCAGGGCGCAGGCGGCGAGTTGGGCGCGCAGCGTGGCCTCGTCGGGGGGCAGGAGGAGCAGGGCGGCGTGGGCGAAGTGGCAGTGGTCGGCCAGCGCGCGCAGTTCCGGGCCGTCGAGGCCGGGCAGCAGGAGCGGGAGGAGGGTGGTGGTGTCCTGCTGGCGGACGAAGTCGGCGGTCGCGCGCAGGCGGGTGGCATCGTCCGGGGGCGTCGTCTCGTCCCGGGGCGTCGTCGTCATCGAGGGGGCAGTCCTTGCGTTCGGTGCTCGTGAGGGTGCGGTCGTGCGGGCGTGCTCGTGCGGGCGCGTGCTCGTGCGGGTGGTGCGGCTGTGGCGCCTTCAGATGCCGACGTAGCTCTCGGCGAACCAGTCCTGGAAGGCGCGGGAGGTGCGCAGCGAGTCGAGGCGTGAGCGCCGCATGGATTCGTGGAAGAACGATTCGCCGTCCGGGCCGGGCGGGGTGTGCAGGAGCTGGATCATCCAGTGCGAGAACTCCTGGGCGCGCCATATGTGGGTCAGGCAGGTGTGCGAGTAGCGGTCGAGGGGGCCGGTGTCGCCGTGGGCGAGGGTCTCGGTGAGGGCGTCGGCGAGGAGTTCGGCCTCCAGGACGGCGAGGTTGGCGCCCTTGGCGGCGGCGGGGGCGGGCAGGCTGGCGGCGTCGCCGGCCAGGAGGAGCGAGCCGTGGCGCAGCGGTTCGATGACGTCGGATTCGAGGTCGATGACGGTGCGCTGGATGATCGGGCCGCGGTGCAGGGGGTGGTGGTCGGCGCTGCGCATGCGGGTGTCGAGTTCGTCCCAGATGCGTTCGTCGGACCAGGCGCCGGGGTCGGTGCCGCGGTCGCACTGGAGGTAGTAGCGGGTGACTTCGGGGGTGCGGGCCATGTGGCCGGCGAAGCCGCGGCGGTGGACGGCGTAGCCGACGGCGTCGAGGCTGGGCGGGGCCTGGGCGAGCAGGCCGAGCCAGGAGATGCCGTGGTCGCGGTGGTGGCGGGGGGTGCCGGGGGGCAGGGAGCGGCGGGCCGCGCCGTGGCGGCCGTCGCAGCCGGCGACGTAGCGGGCCTGCCAGTGGACGGTGCCGCCGTCCCCGTTCCCGTCCCTTTCCGTGTCGGTGTCGGTGTCGGTGTCGCGGGTGGCGACGGTGGGGCGGGGACCGTCGGCGCCGTGGACGGCGAGGGCCTCGGTGGCGAAGCGGATGCGTCCGCCGGCGGCCAGGTAGTGCGCCAGCAGGTCGGTGACCAGGTCCTGCTGGGGGTAGACGGTGTGGGCCTCGCCGCGGCCGAGGCGGGCGTAGTCGAGGCGGAAGCTGCCGCCCTCGGTGCGGAACTCGCAGGTGCCGTGGGGCTGTCCGCGCCGGTGCAGGCCCTCGGCGAGGCCGTGGCGGTCGAGCGTGCGCACGGTGTTGGCGGCGAGGAAGCCGGCGCGGGCGCGGGTCTCGACGTGGGCGCGGTCGGCGCGTTCGAGGACGACGCAGTCGATGCCGCGGGCGTGGAGGAGGTTGGCGAGGGTGAGCCCGGCCGGTCCGGCGCCGAGGATGACGACGTCGGCCTTCTCCCGGGCCGTGCGGGTGCTCTGACTTTGGGTCACGGAAATTGGATCTTAATCACCCGTGGATACAGCTCAGGCCAGGAATCACTCGAAGTGGTGAGAGGAATGACGGTCCGTGGTCGAGGTGGCGCCGCTCGTCCCTGGAGTGGGCTTCCGTCGCCACCGAGAGTGACGAAGTCGGCGGGGGAGGCGAGGGTGAACCCGGCCGGTCCGGCCGGGCGTGTCAGGGGGCCGGTCGGGGTGGCCCGGGCGCCGCGCCTCAGCCGTCCCCGTCCTCCTTGCGGCGCCGCTTGGGCGGGGCCGCGGGTTCCGGGGTCGGGGTGCGGGGCGTGGCGCGCAGCATGACCGTGTAGTTGCGGTGGACGAAGAGCCGGTCGATCTCCGGGGTGCTGGAGGAGCCGACCCCGCAGCAGGCGTAGTGGACGGTCAGCGGCCCGGCGTCCGCGTCCTCTTCCCGGCGGGCGGCGGCGAGTTCCTTCACCTTGTCCTGCAGGGTGCCGGTGCCGACCGAGACGGCTCCCTCGGCCAGGTGTTTGGCGTCCAGGGGCATCAGCTTGTAGTTGATGACCTCCTCGCCCGCGCGGAAGGTCTTGGGGTAGTCGGGCGGCATCGGCTTGCGCTTGTTGGTGGGCCCGACCAGTTCGAGGTCGTCGGTGCCCGGTGGTTCGCCGGACTCGACGAGTTTGGCGACCTCGTTCTCCAGCCACGCGCCGGGCGGGGCGTAGACGACGAGTTCGATGCCCTCCGGCACGGTGAAGGTGGCCTTGAGCGCGCGGCTGCGCGGGTTGTCGGGGTTCCTGGGCAGGCGCTGGGGGTCGCCGAAGCGTCCGTGGCCGCTGATCACGGCCGGGCCGGTCTGCGGTCCGGCGGCGGTGTCGGTGTCGGCCGGCATCCGCTGGAGGGAGGGTGCGCGGGCGGCGAGCATCCGGCCCACGGCGGCGTTGCCGACGCGGCGCTGGAACTGCGTCAGGTCGCCCGGCCGGCCCCGGGTGGCGGACGACGCGGCCGGGGCGGCGGCGGCCTCGCGCGGTGTCCCGCGGGTCCGGCGGCCCCCTGGTGCGTGCATGGCGCTGGCCCCCTCCGGCCCGGGATTCACGCGGCGGCGTGCTCGGGACGTGACGTTAGTGGCCCGCGGCGGCCCTGGGCAGGGCGCCGCGGCCACCCCCCGGGGCAGACCTGGCTGCCCCCGGGGGGTGCCACCGGGGGGCGCGCGCCCCCCGGTGGCCGGCGGGTCAGGCCTTGACGGTGAGCCAGGCGCCGAGGCCGTTGCAGCCGCGGGCGTCGTAGGTGGTGCTGCGGTAGCCGGCCGGGATCGGCGAGTACGGGCAGGTCCAGATGCCGTTGCGGACCAGTTCGTGGAACCAGGCGCCGACGCCGCTGCAGCCCTGCGGGTCGTAGCCGGTCAGCACGTAGCCGGAGACGATCGGCGAGCCGGAGCAGGTCCACAGCCGGTTCTGGGCGGGCCGCTGGAACCAGGCGCCGTGGTTGTCGCAGCCGCCGCTGTTGTACATGGTGATGACGTAGCCGACCGGGACGGGCGCCCCGGAGCAGCTCCAGCCGCCGGCCGCGGAGGCCGTGCCGGCGGCGGCCGTGCCGGTGAGGGCGGCCGCGAGCACGGCGACCGCCGCGGCCGCCCTCCCCAGGCGGGTGGTGAGCTGGCGCAGGATCCTGATCACGGCGACACCGTTCCGATCGGTCGTCCCCCGGCCGTCGCAGCGGCGCGGGAGGGCGTAACAGCGGGGACGCGCCGCACCCTAGCGGCGGCGATCACACCACCGATAGATCCCCATCAAAGGATCTTCACACCTGACCGAAAACGATCGCACGCACCGGCGCCGGCCCCGGAGTCCCGACCGGACCGACCGGACCGACCGGACCGACCGGACCGGCCAGTCCGTGAATTCTTCTCGGCGGAACGGATTTTGACGGTACGTCGACAGCCGGGCGGGTAACGTCGGGGCTCCGGGCCGTTCGGGTGCGACGAGGGAGAGAACGTGGCGAACGTCAGTCGGCGGGGGTTCATCGGTGCGGCCGCGCTCGCGGGCGCCGGGGCCGCGATCGGGCCGCTCGCGCCGCCCGCGCTCGCGGCGGGGGACGCCGAGGGGGGCCGCCGGTCGCGGACGCTGACCTTCACCGCGGGCACCAACGCCTGCGCCGCCGTCTCCCCCGACGGGCAGCGCCTGGTCATCGAGGTCCAGGGCGTCCTGTGGGCGCTGGCGCGCGGCGGCGGCGAGGCGAGCGCGCTGACCGCCCCCGGGCTGGAGCCGACGCGCCCGGTGTGGTCGCCCGACGGCTCGGCGCTCGCGTTCTGCGCCTACCAGGGCGGCGGCTTCCACCTGTGGACGATGGCCCCCGACGGGTCGAACCCGCGTCAGCTGACCTCCGGCCCCTGGGACGACCGCGGCGCCGCGTGGTCCCCCGACGGCCGATTCCTCGCGTTCTCCTCCGAGCGCGGCGGCGACGCGGTGACCGGCAGCTCCTACGACATCTGGACGGTCGAGGTCGCCACCGGACGCCTGACCCGCCTGACCGACCGCGCCGACGTCGAGGACTACGACCCGACCTGGCACCCGGACGGCGACCGCGTCCTGTTCGTGCGCGCCGACGCCGCCGGCGCCCGCACCATCGCCGCCGTCCCCGCCGCCGGCGGCCCGGTGGGCGTGCAGCGCACCGTGGACAGCGGCAGCGTCGCCTGCCCGGCGGTCGCGCGCGACGGCCGGGTGGCGTACGTGTGGTTCGGCGAGGTCTCGGCCTCCTACCAGGTCGCCGGCTCGTCGCTGGCCGTCGACGGCCGGATCGTGTCCGGCACCGAGGACGTCGCGCCGCTGCCGCCGTCCTGGACGCCCGAGGGCGGACTCGTCCACTTCGCCGACGGCCGCCTCACCGAACGCTCCCCCGCCCTGGACGACGCGCACGAGATCCCGTTCACCGCCCGCCTGGACGTGCCGCGGCCCCGCTACCGCCGCAAGGCGCGCGACTTCGGCTCCACCGACGAGCGCGACGTGCGCGGCGTCCACCTGCCCGCGCTCTCCCTCGACGGCCGCTCGGTCCTCTTCTGCGCGCTGGGCGCCCTGTGGCTGGCGCCGATCGGCGCAGCGCCCCGCAAGCTCTTCCAGGCCTCCCCCGACCACTACGTGCAGATGCCCTCCTGGAGCCGCGACGGGCGCAGCGTGGTGTACGTGTACGACGGCGACGCGGGCGGCGACGGTCTGGGGGCCGTGCACCGGCTGGTGCTGGACGGCGGGGCGGACACGGTCGTGGCGCGCGGCGGGCGGTTCAACCCGGCGCTGTCGCCCGACGGCACCCGCCTGGCCTGCCTGGACGTCACCGGCACCCTGCTGGTCGTCGACCTCGCGACCGGCGCGGAGACGAGGCTGGCGGCCCCGCTGGGCGGCAACGGTCTTCCCGGGCGGCCGAGTTGGTCCCCGGACGGGCGCCACATCGCGCTGTGCGACCGCAACCGGCTCAACCACCGCTTCCGCGAGGGCTACAACCTGGTGCGCGTGGTCGACACCCGCGACGGCAGCGCGAAGGCCTACCTGCCGCTGCCGGACACCTCGGTGGCCGACCGGTGCGACAGCGGCCCGGTGTGGTCGCCGGACGGCACGCTCCTGGCGCTGGTCGTGGAGTCGGCGCTGTGGGTGCTGCCGGTGGGCGCGGACGGCACGCCCGCCGGCGAGGCCCGCCGGCTGACCGACGAGGCGGCCGACCACCCGTCCTGGTCGGGCGACTCCCAGCGGCTGCTGTACCTGTCGGGTCGGCGGCTGCGGCTGATCGGCCGCGACGGCGGCGGGGCGAGCACCGTCGCGCTCGCGCTGCGCACCGCCCGCAGCCTGCCGGCGCGCTCGGACGTCACGCGCATCCACGCCGGGCGGCTGTGGGACGGCACCGGCGAGGACGTGCGCGAGGACGTCGACATCGTCGTCACCGGCAACCGCATCACCTCCGTCGAGCCGCACCGCTCCGGCGCGCGCCGCGCCGGGGAGCGGCTGGTCGACGCCACCGGCTGCACCGTGCTGCCGGGCCTGTGGGACTCCCACACCCACCCGTACCAGAACACCTACGGCGGGCGGCAGTTGCGCCTGAACCTCGCCTACGGGGTGACCGGCACCGCCTCGCTGGGCGGCTTCGCCTACGAGCAGGCGCGCCTGCGCGAGTCCGTCGAGGCCGGGGAGATGACCGGGCCGCGGTTCCTGAGCACCGGCGAACTGCACGACGGCGCCCGCGTCGCCTACAGCATGGGCCGCGCCCACCGCACCGCCGAGGGCGTGCGGCGCAGCCTGGAGCGGGCGGCGGCGCTGGAGTACGACTTCGTCAAGACGTACGTGCGGGCGCCGGCCTCGACGATGGCCGAGGCGGCGCGGGTGGCGCACGAGCTCGGGGTGCCCTCGGGCAGCCACCTGCTGACGCCCGGGGTGCAGGTGGGGCAGGACCTGACGACGCACCTGCAGGCCACCCAGCGCCAGGAGTACGGGCGGGTGTCCTCGCCGACCGGGCGCAGCTACCAGGACGTCCACGAGATCTACCGGGGCGGGGACTTCGCGATCGTCATCACGCCGTTCTCGGCGTTGTGCCTGGTGGGCGCGGACCCGGCGCTGGCCGAGGACCCGCGGGTGACGGCGCTGATGCCGCCGTGGGACGCGGCGGTGATCCGCCAGCAGGCGAAGACCGCGCCCACGCCGGACCAACTGCGCGCCCTGCGAAGGGAGATGGCGGTCTACCGGCGGATCCTGGACGACGGCGGCGCGCTGGCGATGGGCACCGACGCGCCGCTCACCCCGATCGGCCTGCAGGTGCACCTGGGGCTGCGGGCGCTGCACCGCTACGCGGGGCTGTCGCCGGCGCAGGCGCTGCGCACGGCGACGGCCGCGCCGGCGCGGCTGTGGGGCGTGGCGGACGACCTCGGCACGGTGGAGGAGGGCAAGCTGGCGGACCTGCTGGTGGTGGACGGGGATCCGCTGCACGACCTCGCGGACCTGGTGCGCACGGCGTGGGTGATGCGCGACGGGGTGGTGCACCGGCCCTCGGACCTGGTGGACGGCGGCGGGCCGGGGGCGAAGCGGTCGGCCGTCGCGGCGGCGGCGCCGGGGGTGGACTGGCTGGCGGTCGGCGAGGCGCTGCGGCGGGAGGGCTGCTGCGCGCTGTGAGACCGGCGGCGACCGTGGAAATCGCTGTCCGACCGCCGGAGCACAGTGATAGACATCCGGCGTGGAAAAGAATCTCGAGTTCCCTGACCTGCTGCGACTGATCGATGAACGGTCGACCGCCTTCCGCGCCACGGTCGCCGCCGCGCCCAGTCTCGACGCACAGGTGCCGACCTGCCCCGGGTGGACGCTGTTCGATCTGGTGAAGCACCTGGGTGGGGGGGACCGTTTCTGGGCCGCCATCGTCGGCGCGGGGCCTGCCGACGCTCCCCCGGCCGAGGCCCTCGCCGCGCGCACCGCTCTGGAAGTCCCGCGGGAGCGTGAGGCCCTGCTGGCCTGGCTGGCCGCGTCGACGCGGCTTCTGCTGAGCGCCCTGCGCGAGGCGGGACCGGAGAGCGGTTGCTGGACGTGGTGGCCTGCGTCGCAGTCACCGCAGACCGCCGGCGGTAGCGCCCGGCACCGGGCCCAGGAGAGCGCGGTGCACACGTACGACGCCCAGCTCGCCGTGGGTGCCCCGCAGCCGCTGCCGGTCGAGCTGTCACTCGACGGTGTGGAGGAGTTCCTGTTCACCGTCTGCGCGACGCCGAGCGCCTGGCCGCACAAGCCCACGGCCTTCGACTTCCACGCCTCCGAGGGCCGCTCCTGGCGCCTCACGGTCGACGGCGACGGCGCACGCACCACCCGCATCCCCGCGCCCACTGCCGCGACCGGCGAGGGCCCGGACGCAGCCGGCGCCTCCGTCCACGGCACGGCCAGTGAGTTGGTCCTCTACCTGTACGACCGTATCCAGGCCGCCTCCTTGCACGTTGACGGAGACGCAGGGCTGCTCGACCTGCTGCGCGCCTGGGAGCCGGAGGAGAAGTAGGACGCAGCGGGGCGGTTGGCCGCGCCTCCAGCCGGTAGGACACGGCTCGTCGCCGGGTTCGTCAGTTCGCCGGAACATGGCGGTGTCCGCGCATCCGTCCCGCAGGTCCCGGTGGGCGCCCGGGGTCGGCTCGGTGCGGTGGCGGAGTTCGCCGGGCACGCGCTGCGGCGGTCCATGACCGCCGGGACGGCAGCCGGGGCGCGGGGTTCACCGGGATGATCCGTGGGCGTCCGGCGGTGTTTTCCGGCGACCGGGACGCGTTCTGGGGTTTTGTGCAACGAGACGTCAATTATGCCGTATAGGTGCGCATTTGCTCTTTGACGTGCACGGATGCGAACCGGTACCGTCCGGCTGGTCTTTTCTTTGCCAGCTCTGGGGGGGTGCTGGCACCTCCCGGGCGTGTCCTTTCGGGAGAGTTTGTGCACGGGGAACGCGTCATACGCGGAATTCGGGGACCGGCCTGGCCCGTGGGCCCGATGACGGTGGTGGAGGACTGCTCCCACCGGGGCGCCGCGCAGGTCCCGGCCGGTCACAGCGTGACCCTCGGCGCGGGCGACGAGAAGTTCGTGTCCGCCGTCTGACGGCGGACAGCGGCGGGGCGGGCAGCGATGCCCGCCCCGCCGCCGGTTTCACCCGCACCACCTCCAGGGCCCGCCGGCGCGGATTGCGGACGCCTGCGGCCGTCACGGCACTCCGGTGCCCGACTCACGCATGGATTGCGACATTCGATGAAACTGTCATTCACCTCACGGGCCCGGTCGCGTCTCGCGGCCGGGTTCGTGGCGGGCAGCCTGCTCACCGGGTTGCTCTCGACCCCCGTACTGGCGGACGACGCGCCGCCGGCCACCGCGGCCAGCCCCGACCGGGTTAGGGCCGTCGCGGCCTGGCAGGCCGGCGGGCCGGCCGTGCGCCACGCCGCCGAGAGCGCGCTGACCGGCTCCGCCGACGACCTGAAGGCGTTCCTGGCGACCGGTCAGGCCGCGGCGAGCGACCAGGACCTGCGCACCAAGATCGAGCAGCTGATCGCGACCTCCGGCCCCGGGGTCCGCGCGGCCGGCACCGCCGCGCTCGCCGGATCCGCCGACGACCTGCGGAAGTTCCTCGCCACGGGCGCCAAGAAGGCCTACGAGGACGACCAGCGGGTGAAGGTCTCCCAGCTCATGGCCACCGGCGGACCGGGTGTGCGGGCCGCCGCCGCCAAGGCCATGGACGGCAGCCTGGACGACGTCAACCAGTTCCTGAACACCGGCCAGTTCAAGGCCAGGGACGACGACGACCGCGTCCACCTCTCGCAGCTGATGGCCTCGGGCGGGGACGAGGTGAAGAAGGCCGCCAACACCGCGCTCAACGGCTCGATGGACGACGTCCAGCAGTTCCTGCAGTACGGCTACCAGACCGCGGCCGCGCACGACCAGGAGAAGCTGACGGTCGCCCAGCTGGCCGACCTGACCAAGACCGCCTCCGACCAGGCCGGCCAGCAGGCCCGCACCGCCCAGGAAGCGGCGGGCAAGGCCTTCGACGCCACCAAGCTGGCCAAGGAGGCCGCCGAGCGCGCCGCCAACGAGACCAAGGCCGCCCAGGGCTCGGCCGGCGCCGCCTCCAGCGCCGCCGGACGCGCGGCCGACGCCGCCTCGCGCGCCGCCACCGCCGCCCAGACCGCCTCCGCGGCGGCCAGGGCCGCCAACGAGGCGTCCCGCCAGGCCGCCAACGCCGCCGCCAACGCGGCCGCCGCCGCGACCAAGGCCGGCAACGCCGCCTCCCAGGCACTGGCCGCCGCGGCCGCCGCCGCGGGCGACGCCAGCCAGGCCGACGCCGCGAACAGGGCCGCGGCCACCGCCCGCGACGCCGCCGTCAACGCGCGCACCGCCGGCGAGGCCAGCCAGTGGGCCGGGGTCGCCGCCACCCAGGCCGGCGAAGCCGCCAAGTCCGCGGCCTCCGCCGGTGCCAACGCCGCGGCCGCCGCCCAGGCCGCGGCCGACTCCGCCACCTACGCCGGCGTCTCCGACGCGGACGCCGCCCAGGCCCGCCTGGCCGCCGCCCGCGCCAAGAGCGCCGCCGCGGAGGCCAGCCGCGCGGCCAACGCCACCGTCGCGATCGCCGGCCAGGCCGCCGCCGCGGCCGGCGACGCCCAGCGCGCCGCCAACGACGCCGCCGCCCACGCCGAAGCCGCCGCCACCGCGGCCGAGCAGGCCCGCCAGCACGCCACCGACGCGTCGAACTGGGCCAACGTCGCCAAGGCCGCCGCCGCGGCCTCCGACAACGCCGCCACCTCGGCCGCCAACTCCGCCACCCAGGCGCACAAGGTCACCGACATCGCCCGCGCCTCGGACCAGGAGCGCCTGGACGAGCAGCAGGCCATCGAGATGGCCGCCGCCGACGAGGCCTCCCGCGAGGCCGACCTGAAGGCGAAGACCGCCGCGTGGGAGTCGGGCAAGGCCACCCAGTTCGCCGCCGACACCGACCAGCTGATCAAGGACGCCACCGCCTCCGGCGTCGACCCGAAGACCGCCGTGCTCAAGGGCCGTCAGGCCGCCTTCCGGCTGCTGGCCGCCGGCGGCCCGTGGACCAAGGCCGCCGCGCAGAGCGCGCTGGAGGGCGACGACAGCGCCGTCCAGGCCTTCCTGTCGACGAACCTGGGCGTGGCCCGGGACCGCGACGACCGCACCAGCGTGATGGCGATCGCCCAGGCGCCCGGCAAGCTGGAGAAGCGTCTGGCCGCCGAGACCGCGTCCGTCGGCACCCCCGACCAGGTGAAGGCGTTCCTGGCCACCGGTCAGTACCCGGGCAAGGACGACGACGACCGCGTCGCCCTCTCCCAGATCATGGCCGCCGGCGGACCGGGCGTGAAGGCCGCCGCCGGCAAGGCCCTGGACGGCACCATCGACGACGTCCGCGCGTTCCTGGCCGTCGGCCAGTTCAAGGCCCGCGACGACGACAACCGCGTCCTGGTCACCCAGGCCCTGGCCACCGGCGGAGCCGAGGTCAAGGCGGCCGCCCAGGCCGTCCTGTCCGGCCCCGCCGACCGCCTCGTGCCGTTCCTGCAGACC
>NZ_JAQYXB010000604.1:0-230 GCF_036322405.1 Streptomyces sp. SP17BM10
AACGTCTCGTTGGCGGCACCGTTGACGCAGTCGAACAGGATGATCGGGGTGAGGTTGCCCCAGGTCGGACCGGCGCCCGAGACGTTGACGCAGCGCTTGCTGGCCGGGTTGTACAGCTGGCCCGAGGCCGTCAGCTGGAACGCCTCGTTGCCCGCGCCGGGCACGCAGTCGAACAGGATGATCG
This sequence comes from Streptomyces sp. SP17BM10, assembly GCF_036322405.1. NCBI lineage: Bacteria > Bacillati > Actinomycetota > Actinomycetes > Kitasatosporales > Streptomycetaceae > Streptomyces > Streptomyces sp. SP17BM10. The sequence goes on from NZ_JAQYXB010000604.1 coordinate 185, forward strand.
GGTTGAGGTTGTCCCAGGTCGGGCCCTGACCCGAGACGTTGACGCA
>NZ_JAQYXB010000605.1:0-390 GCF_036322405.1 Streptomyces sp. SP17BM10
GGTGGTGGCTTCCGCCGTGATGACCGTCCGTCGGGTGGTTTCAACCGTGACGACCGCGGCGACCGTGGTGGTTTCCGTCGTGATGACCGTGGCGAGCGCCCCTCGGGCGGTGGCTTCCGACGAGACGACCGCCCGTCCGGCGGAGGCAACCGACGCCACCTAGACCCACCCCCTCGAGACGGAACCCGCGACCAACACCCAGGCGAGCGCCCCTCGCGAGTAGGCATCCGTCGTGACGCCCGCCCCTCCGGCGTCATCTACCCGGACCTCGTCGACCGTCCGCGTCGTGACGACCGTGGCGAGCGCCCCTCCGGTGGTGGCTTCCGCCGCGATGACCGCCCGTCCGGCGGCTTCAACCGTGACCGCGACGACCGTCCGCGTCGTGATGAC
>NZ_JAQYXB010000606.1:0-40948 GCF_036322405.1 Streptomyces sp. SP17BM10
GCCGGCAGCCGTACTTGTTGTCGAACTTCGACTTCGTCACCGAGTCGTTCACGTTGATCGCCGGGAACAGCAGCTTGCCGTCACGGTGCATCTCGTACAGCCGGTGGACACCCGTCGTGGTCTCCTCCGTCACGCCCTTGATCGTGGAGGCGACCTCGGTCCACTTGTTCGGGGTGTCCTTCAGGGTGCGGTTGAGCAGCTCCAGGATGATCCGGAACTCGTCGTTGTCCGCGGTGGACGGGTCCGGAGCGGCACCGGCCTTCTCGAACTCGACGCCCTTGTGGATCAGGAGGGTGGCGTCACCGCCGTCGTCCAGGATCATGTTCGGGGTCTGGCCGTCCGGCCAGGTCAGCGCCTGCTCGGTGCACCACCAGTACTCCTCCAGCGTCTCGCCCTTCCAGGCGAACACCGGGATGCCCTGCGGGTTCTCCGGGGTGCCCTCCGGGCCGACCGCGATGGCCGCGGCCGCGTGGTCCTGGGTGGAGAAGATGTTGCACGAGCACCAGCGGACCTCGGCGCCCAGGGCGGTCAGGGTCTCGATCAGCACCGCGGTCTGCACGGTCATGTGCAGCGAGCCGGTGATGCGGGCGCCGGCCAGCGGCTGCGACGCCGCGTACTCGGCGCGGATCGACATGAGGCCGGGCATCTCGTGCTCGGCGAGCTGGATCTCCTTGCGGCCGAACGGCGCCAGGGAAAGGTCGGCGACCTTGAAGTCACCGGTGATGTCGGTCGACATGCGTCTGCTCCTCGCTGAAGGGGTGGGGCAAGGCCAAGGTCCTGGGTGTGCTGCGCAACGCGGCGGTGCCGTACGGGCATGCACCGGCCACGCCGGGCGGCCGGGCCCGCTGTACCGGACCGGCTCCCTGTGCGCAGCACAAACCGTCGGAGGACCTCTCTCCCTCGACCGGGGCACACCCTACGGGTGCGCACCGCCGATCGACCGCCATCAGCAGCGACGTTCTGGCTCTGGTGACGAATCTACACCGGTGGCCCCGCCGACCGTTCCCGGTTACGGATTTTCGGGGCCCGGCCCGCCGGGCGTGGCCGCCGGGTCGGCGCCCGCCGCGGCCTTGGCCGCGCTGTACACGTCCGGCTCCAGGTAGATCGCGCGGGCGATCGGGACGGCCGCCCGCACCCGCTCCTCGGCGGCGTCGATGGCGGCCGCGACCCGGGCGGCGCTGTCCTCCGCGTTGACCGCGATCTTGGCGGCGACCAGCAGTTCCTCGGGGCCGAGGTGGAGCGTGCGCATGTGGATGACGCCGGTGACCGCGTCCCCGTCGACCAGGGCCGCCCGGATGCGGCCCACCGACTCGCGGTCGGCGGACTCGCCGAGCAGCAGCGACTTGGTCTCCAGGGCGAGCACCACGGCGATCACCACCAGGAGGACGCCGATGCACAGCGTGCCGACGCCGTCCCAGACGCCGTCGCCGGTGATCACGGTCAGCGACACGCCGAGCATGGCGAGCACCAGGCCGATCAGCGCGCCGGTGTCCTCCAGCAGCACGACGGGCAGCTCCGGCGCCTTCGCGGTGCGGATGAACTGCACCCAGCCCTGGCCGCCCTTGGCCTTCGCCGACTCGCGCATCGCGGTGAGGAAGGACCAGCCCTCCATCGCGATCGCGAACACCAGCACGCCGACGGCCCAGCCCCAGGAGTCCAGCGCCTCCGGGTGGCGCACCTTGTGCCAGCCCTCGTAGATCGCGAACAGGCCACCGACGCTGAACAGGACGATGGCCACCAGGAAGCCGTAGACGTAGCGCTCGCGGCCGTACCCGAACGGGTGCTCCTCGTCGGCCTCCCGGCGCGCCCGCTTGCCGCCGATCAGCAGCAGCACCTGGTTGCCGGAGTCGGCCACCGAGTGGACGCCCTCGGCCAGCATCGACGACGACCCCGTGAAGCCGAAGGCGGTGAACTTGGCCGCCGCGATCGCCAGGTTCGCCGACAGGGCCGCGATCAGCGCTTTTGTCCCACCCTCTGTACTCATGCCCTCACCGTAGCGTGCGCCTCCCGGCGCCTGCTCGCTACGCCTGCTCCCTACGACTGCGCGGCGGCGAGCCCCAGGTAGACGGCGGCGAAGTCGGTCAGCGCGACGAGGTCGGCGAACGCGTGCAGCGGCTCGGGCCGGGCGCTGGCGTACTCGGTGAGGCGGACGTCGTGGGCGGCGGCGAGGCGGTGCGCCCGGGAGACGCCGAAGGCGCGCGGGCGCTCGTCGTCCTCGGGCACCTCGGCCGGACCCCCGTCCTCTTCGAGCGGGCCGCCGGGCGTGCCCGGGACGTGCCGCAGCAGGAGGACCTGGAGGTGCAGCGGGTCCGGCTCCTCGACCCGGTCGCGGAAGAAGTCGTCCGGGTCGACGCCCGCACCCAGCTGGCCGGTGAACATGCCCCGGTGCGCGGTGAGCACCTGCGGCAGCAGTCCGGGCAGCGCCGGGCGCCCGGCCCGGTCGGCCAGCTGGGCGGCGAAGCGGGTGGCGACGGCTCCGGCGACGGCGCCCTCGGCCCACAGCAGCGGGACGGTCCCGGCGAGCCGGGCGGCCAGGCCCTTGGCCGGGTTGGTGTAGGCGGCGGCGTCGGGGCGGCAACGGACGGCCGTCGCGTCGAGCAGGTCGGCGGTGGCCGGGAGCGCGTCGTACGGCAGCTGGGTGACGCCGACCTTCTGAGCGAGCGCCAGCAGCGGCGTCAGGTGGGCCCACAGCGCGCCGGGGTCCTCGGCGGGCAGGTCCGGCTCGGCGGGGGGCTCGACCGGCGCGTCGTCCTCGGGCCCGGCGGACGGCACGTACGGCAGCGGCAGCGCCCGCACCTGGAGCGCCGCCGCGGCGAGCGGGGTGCCCTCGGGCGCGGTGACGGCGATCGCGCAGCCGCGTGCGTACGCCTGCTCGGCGAGGCCGATCAGGCCCTGTTCGCCCCCGTCGGCGGAGCTGATCACCAGCAGGTCGAGCGGCCCGGCCCAGCCGGGCAGCTGCCAGCCGAGCCCGGCGGTGAAGACCGGCGGGGCGCCGGAGCGGTCCGCGCGCGGGGCGGTGGCGTCGACCGGCGGCAGCGGGGTGACGAGGCTGCCGGTGCCGGCCAGCACGGCGAGGACCTCGCCCGCGGTCAGGGCGCTGCCGTGCCCGGCGACGAGGACGGCGCGCGGGCGGCCGTCGGGCCGCAGCCGGTCGAGGCCGGCCGCGTCGGCGAGCCGCAGGGCGGTGCGCACCCGCGCGCCCGAGCCGGCCAGGGCGAGCAGGGCGCGGTCGCGGTCGGCGCGCTGGAGGGCGACCGGGTCGTCGAGCAGGGTGTCGTCGAGCATGCGGCGGTCCTCCGGCTGCTGTCGGCTGCGGGCCTGGCGGGCGCTGGGCTGGCGGGGCGGTGCTCCGCCCCAAGGATCAGGCCGGGCGACGGGCCTCGTCCACCAGGAGGACCGGAATGCCGTCGCGGACCGGGTACGCGAGGCCGCAGTCCGTGCCGGTGCAGACCAGCTCGGGCTGCTCCTCGGTGCCGGCCTCGGCGAGCGCGGCCCGGCACTGCGGGCAGACCAGGATCTCCAGCAGGAAGGATTCGAGCTTCAAGGGGCTCTCCAAGAGTCGGGAGGTGGCGCGGCGGTGCCCCGGCCGATAGGCAACCCTACCGGCCGGGGCACCGGCACTTCCGCTCAGGCGCGTCGGGCGCCGGGGACGTCAGGCGCGGACGATCGCGAGGACGCCGTCGCGCAGTTCGGCCATCTTCGCCGGGTCCTTGGCCTCGACGTTCAGGCGCAGCAGCGGCTCGGTGTTGGACGCGCGCAGGTTGAACCACCAGTCCGGGCCGGCCACGGTGAGGCCGTCCAGCTCGTCGACGGTGGTGCCCTCCAGGCCGGCGTAGGCGGCGCGGACGGCGGCCGAGCGGTCGGCCTGGTCGGCGACGGTGCTGTTGATCTCGCCGGAGGCGGCGTAGCGGTCGTACTCGGCGGTGAGCGCGGACAGCGTGCCCGACTGCCCGCCGAGGGCGGCGAGCACGTGCAGCGCGGCGAGCATGCCGGTGTCGGCGCGCCAGAAGTCGCGGAAGTAGTAGTGCGCGGAGTGCTCGCCGCCGAAGACGGCGTCGGTGACGGCCATCTCCTGCTTGATGAAGGAGTGACCGACGCGGGTGCGCACGGGGGTGCCGCCGAGCTCGCGGACCACCTCGGGGACGGTCCAGGAGGTGATCAGGTTGTGGATGATCGTCGGCTCGGCCTCGCCGGCGGCCCGGGCGCGGGCGATCTCGCGGGCGGCGACCAGGGCGGTGATCGCGGACGGGGAGACCGGCTCGCCGCGCTCGTCGACGACGAAGCAGCGGTCGGCGTCGCCGTCGAAGGCGAGGCCGAGGTCGGCGCCGACCTCGCGGACCTTGGCCTGCAGGTCGACCAGGTTCGCGGGGTCGAGCGGGTTGGCCTCGTGGTTGGGGAAGGTGCCGTCCAGCTCGAAGTACATCGGGACGAGCTCGATCGGCAGGCCGTCGAAGACGGTCGGCACGGTGTGGCCGCCCATGCCGTTGCCCGCGTCCACGGCGACCTTCAGCGGGCGGATCGCGGTGAGGTCGACCAGGCCGAGCAGGTGGTCGGCGTAGCCGCGCAGGGTCTCCTGCTCGGAGAGCACGCCGGGCTTGACGTCCTTGGCCGGGATCGTGACGGCGTCGTCCTCGCCGGTCCAGGACTCGACCAGCTCGCGGATCTCGGCAAGGCCGGTGTCCTGGCCGACCGGGGCGGCGCCGGCCCGGCAGAGCTTGATGCCGTTGTACTGGGCCGGGTTGTGGCTCGCGGTGAACATCGCGCCGGGCAGGTCGAGCTTGCCGCTGGCGTAGTAGAGCTGGTCGGTCGAGCAGAGGCCGATCTGCACGACGTCGGCGCCGTAGGCGGCGGCGCCCTCGGCGAAGGCCCGGCTGAGCGACGGGGAGGAGGGCCGCATGTCGTGGCCGACCACGATCGCGGTCGCGCCGGTGACCTGGACGAAGGCCGCGCCGAAGGCCCGGGACAGGCTCTCGTCCCACTGGTCCGGGACGACGCCTCGGACGTCGTACGCCTTCACGAGCTGCTTGAGGTCGCGCACTGCGGCTCCACCCTGGTCTCTGTACTGATCGTTCACGATACGTCGGGGTCACCGCCCGTTCGGTCGACGGCGTGCGGTGACGGTAGACGGGCAGCGTACCCGGGCCGGGGGAACGCTTCCGTGCGGGGCGAGCCGCCGGAGCCTGTCCTCGGCCCCCGTCGTCCGCCCGCAGGGGCGGGCCGTGCGGCGTTGGGGTGCGTGCATCGCAGGGCGGAGGCCTCCCGGCCGCCAGGGCGGGGGACATGGCCGGGGGACGTGGCCGGGGGACATCGGCGACCGACGACAAGCGGCGATGCGCGTACCCCGGCGTCGCACGGCGGGTGGGGGTTCGAGGACGGGCTCGTCAGTTGTCGGGCGAACGGAGGACCCGGAGGTGGCCGCGGCGGCCGCCCTCGGTGGACTCGCCCTCGGGGGCGCGGCCCTGACGGGGGGTCTGCGGGCGGGCGGCCTCGCGGACGGCGTTGGCGAGGGCCTCCAGGTCGTCGCTGCTGCGGCGCAGCGGCCCGGCCTCGGCGGCGAGCCGGACGACCTCCCAGCCGCGCGGGGCGGTGAGGCGCTCGGCGTGCTCGGCGCACAGGTCGTAGCAGTGCGGTTCGGCGTAGGTGGCGAGCGGGCCGAGGACGGCGGTGGAATCCGCGTAGACGTACGTCAGCGTCGCGACGGCCGGCCGGCCGCAGGCGGTCCGCGAACAACGACGTACAGAGCTCACGAGGGTGGACGGTACAGCACTCCTCGCCGGGGAGCGAAGACCGCCCGTCCTCGTCGCGTTGACGTGTCGCGCCGCGTGCCCCCGGACTCCCCCTCCGGCGGGCCCGGGGGGCGCTTCGGCGCGGAGCCGCTCCTTCGGCTGCTCCGCTCGCTCCGCCCGGTGCGGCGTACGCCCCCGCCCCGGGCGTTTCCCTGCCGGAGTGGTCCACTTCCGACCGTCCAAGGACTACCCTCGGCAGTGATATGGACAGCTCTGCACCGCAGTCATCGACGGGACCCTCGCGCCGACCCCGGCACCGCGACCGGCACGGCAGGGGGCTGCGCGGCCCGCTGGCGCCGCCCCAGGTGCCGATCTCGCTCACCCGCTCCGAACTGTTCGACGACTACGTCCGCGAGTCGGTGGAGCGGCTGGAGCGGCGCTGGCCGCAGCTGATCGAGGTGGAGTTCGCCGTCCAGGAGGTGCCGCTGCGCGAGGCGGACGGCGCTGACTCCGAGGACGGCGTGCCGCTGGGGCGGGTGTCGCCCGGCAAGCAGGGGCGCAAGAGCCAGATCGTGGTGTACCGGCGACCGGTGGAGATCCGGGCGAAGACCCGGGAGGACCGGGCGGCGCTGGTGCACGAGATCCTGATCGAGCAGGTCGCCGAACTGCTGGGCCTGTCGCCGGACGCCATCGACCCGCGCTACGACGAGGACTGACGCCCCGGGGGCCGGGCCCCCGGGGCGCGCGTTCAGCGCAGGACGACGCCCGGGTCCTGGGAGGCCTGCGGGACCTTGACGGTGCTCCGGTCGTCCCTCAGTGCCTGGACGGTGAACATCGGCACGTCCTTGGACGGGAGCGCGAGCATCCGGGCGGCCACCACCGGGCCGCCGGAGGCGGTCTCCACGGTGAGCGCGAAGGAGCCGTTCAGCCCGCCCGGCTCGGGGGCCGGGACGGCGACGGTGGCACCGGCCGGCACCTGGACGTCCTTGGTCACCGGGGTGCCGCCGTTGGTGCCCGCCGAGGCGGTGACGTGGACGGTGGCGGCGTCGCCGGCGGACGTCAGGAACAGGGTGGACGCGCCGGCCCGGTTGTCGGCCACGGTGGCGCGGGCGCCGACCGGGGCGCTGCCGGTGAGCCAGGCCGCGTCGGACTTGCCGTTCGAGCCGGCCCGGTCGATCCGGACCCCGGCGACCACCGGGGTGGGGTGCTTGTCGTCGCTGGGCGACAGCCGCAGCCCGGCCACCTCGTCGCGGGTGACCTTCCCGAGGTCGACGGCGGCGACCATGCCCGCCTTGACGTGGATGGACTCGTTGCCGGCCGGGGTGAACCAGCCGTTCTTGCCGGAGAGCTGGATCTTCAGGTCGGCGTCGTCCTCCGGCGGCGCCCAGACGACCAGGCGGGCGGCCGAGGTGTCGGCGGGCAGGCCGGGCAGCACCAGGGTCGGGGCGGGCTCCACGGAGGACGGGACCCAGTCGGCGCCCTTGCTGCCGTCGGCGGCGTGCAGGAACGCGCCGACCCGGCCGCTGCGGGCCACCACGTGCACGGCGAGGTCGGTGACCGGGCCCTTGGTCAGGGTCGGCAGCAGGATCGACTGGGAGCTGCCGGGCGCGACGGTGATGCCGTTGGCGGCGTCGTTGTCGATCGGGCCCTTGTCGCCGTAGAGCTTGATGTCGACGACGGCGGCGGAGGACTCGGTGTTCACCAGGCTGACGTAGTCCGTGCGGTCGCCCGCGGTGCTGGCCCCGGCGAACCAGAAGCTGGTGCCGGCCGGGGTGCAGGTGACGCCGGACAGGCCGAGGCCGCGCTGCTCGGTGACCGTGGTGGTCTGCGAGACGGTGAAGCCGGGGGCGAGGGCGCCGGTGGCGGTGGCGCCGGTGCCGGGCGCGGTGTCGGCGTTGGCCGCGGGGGCCGAGACCGGGGTGCCGGGCTTGGCCAGCGTCAGCCGGGCGTCGGCGGGCGCGCCGCCCTTGTCGGGGGCGGCCGAGCCGGTGGGCGCCGGGGTCGCGGGGGCGGACGGCGTGGCCGGGGCCGACGGGGCCGCGGTCGGGGGCGTCGCGGGCGCGCTGGCGTCGGAGAGCCAGCCGGCCCCGCCGGTGGCGGCGCCGCTGCCGGGCGGGGTGTAGGCGGTGAGCGTGGTCGAGCCGGTCAGGCCCTGGAGCGGCTGCGGGCAGACCGCCGCCGTCCGCTCGACCTGTGCGGTGGTCGCCGCGGCGCCGGTGTCGCCGGTCGCGGGGACGGCCGGCGGGCGGAGTTCGGCGATGCCGAACACCACGGCGAGCACGGCCGCGGCCGCCAGCATCGACTGCGTCGTGCGGCTGCCGCCCGAACGCCCGGCGGGGCGGGCCGGCGCCGGGGCGCCGTCCGCGTCGGGGGCGGCGGCCGGCTCCGGCGGCCGGTAGCCGCTCTCGTCGGCCTCGACGGGCGCGGACTTCTTCCCGAAGGAGGGCTTCTTCATCGCGGGTCAGCTCCCCGATCCGTGGTGGTGCGGGTACCGGCCAGTCCCGTTGGGGTCGTTCGGGTCGTAGTAGGGCTCGGCCTGCGGCTGCCCCGGCACCCACGGCTGCTGGTGCTCCGCCTGCTGGTAGGGGTCGTAGCCGTACTGCTGGTCCTGGTACGGCTGCTCGTAGCCCTGTTGCTGGTCGTAGCCCTGCTGGGGGTAGGCCTGCTGCTCGTAGCCCTGGTGGGACTGGGCCTGGCCGCCGTACTGCGCGGCCGTCGGCTGCTGCGCGGCGTACGGGTCGTAGCTGTAGGGATCGGCCTGCTGGTACGTCTGGTACGGGTCCGTGTACGGCTCGGTGTCCTGGGCGGCCGCGGCCGCCTGGACGGCCTCCGTCATCGGATCGGCGACGGGCTGCGGCGGGACGGCGCCCTCGTACACCCCGGTCTCCTCCGCGCCCGGCTCGGCGCCCTCGCCGCGCTCGGCCATCCGGCGGGCCCGGCGGCTGCCGGGGACCGGGGCCTGCGCCTGGGCGGCGGCGGCCAGCGCGGCGGCGGCCACCACGTCCTCGGGCAGGTCGTCGTCCTTGTGGCTGCGGCGGCCGGGCAGGGCGAGCACCAGGATGGTCAGGCCGATCAGCACCTGCGCCCAGATCCAGCCGGTGTGCAGCAGGCCCTCCTCGCGGGTGACGGACAGCTTGCCGCCGGCCGCCGGGAGCTTGAAGCCCTGCGCCCAGCCGTCGACCGTGGTCGGCTCCAGCGCGGTGCCGTCCAGGGTGGCCTTCCACTCGGGGGAGGCGCTCTCCGCGAGCCGCAGCACCCGGCCGTCCGGGCCGGCCGCGACGGTCGTGGCGAGGTCGCGGACACCGGACGGGACGACCACGGGGGCCGCGCCGGGGGCGGTGATCACCGCGCGGACCGCCGCGGCGCCGTTGACCTGCCAGAGCGCGGAGTCGCCGTCCTGGTTGGCCTTGACCAGGCCGGGGGTGGCGTCCAGGACGTCCTTGAACACGTCGATCACGGGCCGCTCGACCACCACGTACGCGACGCCGTAGCCCGACAGGGCGCCGGCCTGGTCCGCCCCGGAGCCGGCCAGCAGGCTGCCGACCACCTTGTTCAGGCCGTCCTGGGTGCCGGTCGCCGGGTCGACGGTGGACTCGGACTGGCCGAGCGTCAGGCCCGCGCCACGGACCAGGGTGTAACGGACGGCGCCGCCGCCCTTCTCCCCCGTCACGACGAGCGTGCGGGCGCGGTCGGTGGTGCCGGCCTCCTCCGCGATGAACGCGGGCACCTGGCTCGCGTCGGCGCGGTGCAGCGGACCGGTCGCGCCGGTCACCGCCCACCACAGGCCGGTGCCCAGCGGGGCCAGCAAGGCGGCGGCCACCACGAGGGCGGCGACCGGCTGGCGCCAGCCGAAGGCGATGCCGGCCACGCGGGCGTTGGCGCCGTCGGCGCCGATCGCGGCGGCGGCCAGCAGGGCGATCCCGGCGATCAGGGTCGCGGGACCCGCCCAGGCCGGCACGGCCGCGCCGCCCGAGGCGGGGGTCACCGAGGTGCCGGCCACGACGACGGCGAAGACCATGCCCGCACCGGCCGCGCCCCACGCGGCGAGCACCGCGCGGCGCCGGTCGGCGCGCAGCAGCGCCGCGAGCGCGGCGAGCACGACACCGGCCGACAGCCACACCGGGGGCACTCCGGCGCCGCCCGGGTTGGCGAGCACCAGGCCGACGGCGCCGGCACCGCTGCCGTGCAGGCCCGGCAGGCCCGCCTCCATCAGCAGCGACTGCGGGTGCGACAGGACGTTCAGCGACCACGGCGCGAGCACCGCCACCGGCACCGCGAGCACCACGAGGACGCGCAGCCCGAGCAGCCGCAGCGCTGCGCCACCGGAGCCGAAGGCACCGCCGCGGACGACCGCGACACCCAGCGTGGCCAGGCAGAGCGGCACCGCGAGCGCCCAGGTCAGCGGCACGAAGGCGGTGGCCAGGGTGAGCAGCAGGACGGTCATCCAGACCGGCCGCCAGCCGGGGCGGGCGCCCTTGGCGGCGCTCTCCTCGCGGATGCCGAGGCCGGCGGTGATCGCCGCGGCGCGGGCCAGCGGCGGCAGCAGGACGGCGAGGACGGCGGTGCCGAGGCGGCCCTGCGCGAGCGCGCCGGTCGCCGCGGGCAGCAGCGCGTAGGTGGCGCTGGCCCAGGCGCGGACCAGCTTGGAGTCCAGCAGCGGGCGCGAGACCAGGTAGGCGCTGACCGCGGCGAGCGGCACCGTCAGGAAGAGCAGCAGGGTGATCGCGAGGTCGGCGTGGCCGAAGAAGATCCAGGACAGGACCGCGAGCACGCCGAGGTACGGCGGTGCGGCGGCCGTGGAACCGGTGCCGATCGGGTGCCAGGCGTCGGCGTACATCGACCAGAGGCCGCCGGCGCCGTCCGCGGCCGGCAGCAGGGCGCCGCCGAACAACAGGCCGCTGCCGAACAGGCCGCGGCAGGCGACGAGGGCGAACACCAGCAGGGCCGCGAACAGGACCGGCGCGGGGCGCCGGGCGAGCTTCTTGACCAGCGCGAACTGCTCGACGACGAGGTCCTCGGCGTCGTCGTCGCCACCGGCCTCGACCGAGCCGTGCCGGCCGACGTTGTCGTCCGCTCCCCCTATCCCGAGCGAGCTGATGACGCCCTCGACGGCCAGGCGGGTGGTCGCGCCGGGCGCCGGGAACAGCGTGCGGTCGTCCAGCGCGTCGGCGGCCCTGGTCCGGGCGCGGCGCTTGCGCGCGGCCAACAGCCTTGGCAGCCGGACGAGTTCGTGCCCGAGCCCGGCGAGTTCGTCGAAGGCCTGGCGCGGGTCCTTGCCCAGGAGGTTGGTGACGGCCCGCACCAGCGTGCCGAGCACCAGGCGCAGCAGGACGTAGGGGAAGAGCACGCCCTTGCAGTTGGCGAGCAGGGTGTAGACGGCGCCGGCCTTGTCCACCCGGTGCGGGTGGGAGGCGGCGCAGTCGATGGCGCGGCGCTCGCGGCTGGCCGCCTCGGCGTGCCGCAGCACGGCGTCGGGGGCGACCACCACGCGGTGGCCGGCGGCGTTGACCCGCCAGCAGAAGTCGGCGTCGTCGCGCATCAGCGGCAGCGCCTTGTCGAAGCCGCCGAGTTCCTCGAACACGTCCCGGCGCACCAGCATGCCGGCGGAGGAGACGGCGAGCACCGGGCGGACCTGGTCGTGCTGGCCCTGGTCCTGCTCACGGCGGTCGAGGCCGGTCCAGCGGCGGCCGGAGCGGGCGATCGTGACGCCGACCTCCAGCAGCTGGCGACGGTCGTACCAGCTGCGCAGCTTGGGGCCGACGACGGCGGCGCTCGGGGTGGAGTCGGCGACCTGGAGCAGGCGGCGCAGCGCGTCGGTCTGCGGCTCGCAGTCGTCGTGCAGGAGCCACAGCCACTCGACGGGCTGCGTCTCGCGCGGGCCGCCGCGGCCGAGGTCGTCCTCCTGGGCGAGCGGGTCGCCGAAGTCGTCCCAGCCGCCGGTGACCGGGTCGTAGCCGGAGGGGTCGAGCCGGTAGGGGAGATCGTCCGGACGCAACGGCGCGCAGCTCGACACCGCTTCGGCGACGGCGGTGCCGAAGCCGGCCCGGCGGCCGAGGATCAGAGGTCCGCTCTCGGGCAGCCAGTCGGCGAGGGTGTCGGCGAGCAGCTGCGGGGAGTTGTCGGTGGATCCGGTGTCGACCGCCAGCACCCGCTGGACCTGGCGGTCCTGGCCGAGCAGGCCGGCCAGGGCCTGCGGCAACCAGCGGGCGCCGTCGTGCGAGACGATCACCGCGGTGACCAGGTGGCGCGGATAGGCGGGCGGCCTGGCAGCGGTGAAGCCGCTCTGGTGGCTGTAGACGGTCATCGAGTGCGCGGGCCCCAGTTCTCGGTGGACACAGCCGGTGAACGGCAACCGGATGGCGCACCACACTAACGGCTCCGGGTTGCGGCTCCGTCCACGGTGTCCGTGCAAGGACGGTGAAGGACGGTCCGGAGCCGTGCCCCGACACGCGAAAGCGCCCCACCACCACGGTGAGGCGCCCGTACAGCTGTGCGGTCGTCCTCCGTCGCCGGAGGATCGGCGGGGCCGGAGGCCGCTGCGCCCGGACCGCGGCCCCGACGGGCCGGACCGGTCCCCGCGTCAGACCGCGCTCTTCTTGAGCCGACGGCGCTCGCGCTCGGAGAGGCCCCCCCAGATCCCGAAGCGCTCGTCGTTGGCGAGGGCGTACTCCAGGCACTCGGAACGGACCTCGCAGGCGAGGCAGACCTTCTTGGCCTCGCGGGTGGAACCGCCCTTCTCGGGGAAGAAGGACTCGGGGTCGGTCTGGGCGCACAACGCGCGCTCCTGCCAGCCGAGTTCCTCCTCGTCCTCCGCGATGCCGTCACCGATCAACAGCTCAAAGAGCTCGCTCATGTGGCGCGCCTCCTCTGCCCCTACTTGGCGTCCCCGTGGTTGCCGTTGCCTCGTGCGGCTGACGACACGAGTGAAATTACAGTTGCGTCACTCTGGCTCAGTCAAGCCGAGCTCTGGTATTGGAGTCAGGATTCACTCCCCGGCACCAAGCCGTTACGAATAGTGTACATATCTGGACACATCGGACTTTTCGCCCAGATGCCCCGGACAGCTTCGAACCATCCGCAACCATTCGCCGGGTGACGCCCGGTCACCCTCACAGGCCGGTCATCGCCCTGCCTTCCCGGCGATCTTCCCATCGAAACATAGAGGGTGATGAATCACCCCATCCGGTACTTCCGGACCGAACCCACCCGAATGCCGCATCTTCCGGTTTGACACCACCGCCGCCGATGCGGTCTCCTTTCCCCTATGTCAGAGTCCATGCGCCCCCGGAGCGGTTCCACGCTCCGCCGTGCCGTGAACTCTTGTTGTCGCCTCTGTTCCTGCTGTATCTAGGCGCCCGCGTCCCACCGCGCGCCGCCCCCAGGAAGCACAGAGGCCGCCCGCGATTCCCGCCCCAGGACATCCCGGATCCGGCTGATCCCTGACGAACCAGCCGCAGATCCGAGGACGACTCCCGTGCGCATGACCCGCATCCGCAAGCGGAACCGCGACCGCAACAAGCTCGCCCGCCGTGGCCTCCAGACCGCCCGCCCCGCCGCCCGCTGGGACGACGGCCTCTCCGACGTCTCCATCGCCGGGGACCCGCTCGCCTTCCCGCACCTCGCCCGCACCGACCTGCCCGCCCACCCCACCACCGTGGCCGGCTACGCCCGGCTGGTCCGCGAGATCGCCGGCGACCGCACCCGCTGGGAGCACCTCGTCCGCTACGACGCGCTCACCCGCTGGTACGCCCGGCTGGAGACCGGCCCCGGCTACGAGGTGTGGCTGCTCAGCTGGCTGCCCGGGCAGAGCAGCGGCTTCCACGACCACGGCGCCTCCTCCGGCGTCATGACCGTCGTCCAGGGCGAGCTCGTCGAGCGCTCCCTCACCCACGCCGGCGAGGGCGCCCGCGCCCTGCGCCCCGGCGGGCAGCGGGTCTTCTCCTCCGGTTACCTGCACGAGGTGGTCAACGCCGCGCTGGAGCCGGCCGTCTCCATCCACCTCTACAGCCCCGGCCTCACCGAGATGAACCAGTACGGCAGCGCGAACGCCGTCCCCGAGCAGGGCGTCGAGCAGGGCGTCGAGCAGGACAGGCCGGCCCGGACCGGAACGCGTTGACCGAGGCCTGACGGGCAGTCGGAGCGTGGCAGGATGGGCCCATGCGCATCGTGGCACTGGCAGGCGGAATCGGCGGGGCGCGCTTCCTGCGCGGACTCCTCGCGGCGGTCGACCCGCAGGACGAGATCACCGTCATCGGCAACACCGGCGACGACATCCACCTCTACGGGCTGAAGGTCTGCCCCGACCTCGACACCGTGATGTACACCCTCGGCGGCGGCATCCACGAGGAGCAGGGCTGGGGCCGGACCGACGAGACCTGGTCGATCAAGGCCGAGATGAAGGAGTACGGCGTCGGCCCCGAGTGGTTCGGGCTCGGCGACCGCGACTTCGCCACCCACCTCGTGCGCAGCCAGATGCTCACCGCCGGGTACACCCTCAGCCAGGTCACCGAGGCGCTGTGCGTGCGGTGGAAGCCCGGCGTGCGACTGCTGCCGATGAGCGACGACCGGGTCGAGACCCACGTGCGGATCACCGATGAGCAGGGCACCCGGGCGATCCACTTCCAGGAGTACTGGGTCAAGCTGCACGCCGCCGTCGACGCCGAGGCGATCATCCCGATCGGCGCCGAGACCGCCAAGCCCGCGCCCGGCGTCCTGGAGGCGATCGCCGCGGCGGACGTCATCCTCTTCCCGCCGTCCAACCCGGTCGTGTCGATCGGCACCATCCTCGCCGTACCCGGCATCCGCGAGGCCGTCGCCACCGCGCCCGCCCCCGTCGTCGGGCTGTCGCCCATCATCGGCGGGGCGCCGGTGCGGGGCATGGCCGACAAGGTGCTCGCCGCCGTCGGCGTCGAGGCCACGGCGGAGGCCGTCGCGCTCGACTACGGCAGCCGGTCAGCGCTGCGAAGCGGCTCGAACGAGGGCGGTGGTGGGCGACGGCTGGGCCTGCTGGACGGCTGGCTCGTCGACACCGCGGACGAGGGCGCGGTGAGCACCGTCGAGGCCGCCGGCATCGCCTGCCGGGCCGTCCCGCTGCTGATGACCGACGTCGACGCCACGGCCGAGATGGCGCGGGCCGCGCTGGCCCTCGCGGAGCGGGTCCGTCCGTGACCGTGGAGATCCTTCCGGTCGAGGGGCTCCCGGAGATCGAGGCCGGGGCCGACCTCGCCGCGCTGATCGCCAAGGCCGGGACGTACGAGGACGGCGACGTCCTCCTCGTCACCTCCAAGATCGTCAGCAAGGCCGAGGGCCGGCTCCTGCGCGCCGCCGACCGCGAGGCCGCGATCGACGCCGAGACCGTCCGGGTCGTCGCCCGGCGGGGGCCCGTGCGGATCGTCGAGAACCGCAACGGCTTCGTCATGGCCGCCGCCGGCGTCGACGCCTCCAACACCGCCCCCGGCACCGTCCTCCTCCTGCCCGCGGACCCCGACGCGTCCGCCCGCGCCCTGCGCGCCGGGCTGCAGCGGCTCACCGGGCGGCGGCTCGCCGTCGTCGTCACCGACACCTTCGGCCGGCCCTGGCGCAACGGGCTCACCGACGTCGCCATCGGCGCCGCCGGGCTGTCCGTGCTGGAGGACCACCGCGGACGCGCCGACAGCCACGGCAACGAGCTCGCCCTGACCGTCACCGCCACCGCCGACGAACTCGCCGCCGCCGGCGACCTGGTGAAGGGCAAGGCCGGCGGCGTACCGGTCGCCGTCGTGCGCGGCCTCGGACACCTCGTCACCACCGAGGACGGCGAGGGCACCCGGCCGCTGGTGCGCCCCGCAGCCGACGACATGTTCCGGCTCGGCACCTCCGAGGCCCTGCGGGCCGCCGTCACCCTGCGGCGCACCGTGCGGGCCTTCACCGACGAGCCCGTCGACCCGGGCGCCGTCCGCCGCGCCGTCGCCGCCGCCGTCACCGCGCCGGCCCCGCACCACACGACGCCGTGGCGGTTCGTCCTGCTGGAGTCCGCCGACACCCGCACCCGGCTGCTCGACGCGATGCTCGAGGCCTGGCGCCGCGACCTGCGCGAACTCGACGGCTGGGACGACGCGAGGATCGCCCGCCGCACCGCGCGCGGAGACGTCCTGCGCAACGCGCCCTACCTCGTCGTGCCGTGCCTGGTCATGGACGGCTCGCACGACTACCCCGACCCGCGGCGCGCCACCGCCGAACGGGAGATGTTCACCGTCGCCGCCGGCGCCGCCGTGCAGAACCTGCTGATCGCGCTCACCGGCGAGGGCTACGGCTCCGCGTGGGTCTCGTCCACCATGTTCTGCCGCGACACCGTCCGCGAGGCCCTCGACCTGCCGGAGGGCTGGGACCCGATGGGCGCCATCGCCGTCGGGCGTCCCGCCGAGGCCCCGCGCGAACGGCCGGAACGCGGCGCGGACGCCTTCATCGCGGTGCGGTAGGGGTCAGAGGTCGTCCGGCAGGAGCCGGAAGGCCGCGTGGTCGGTCAGCGGCCCGATCGCGCGGAAGTGACGGCGGTCGACGGTCAGCACCGCATCGGTCCTGACCTCGGCCGCCCGCGCGACGTTGACGGCGTCCGTCAGGCCGGTGTTCAGGTCCGGGTAGCGGCGCATGACGATTCGCGCGGTGGCGAGGTGCGCGCTGACCTCGGGCACCTCGAAGCGACCGAGGGTGCACCGGTCGATGACGTCGTCCAGGATGCGCATCGCCCCTCGGGCACCGAGCGTTGGTACGCGAGATGGTCCAACTCCGCCGGCACCGAAGGCGAGATGACCGGATGGCCGACAGTGCCCAGCGCCTTGAGGCAGGCGTCGTGGTCCGGCTCCTCCACGGCGTACGCGGCAAGCAGGGCACGGGTGTCGCCGACCACCGCGACGGCGGTCACCTGCCGAAGCCTTCCACGGGCCGGTCGATGTGGGCCGCGATGCGCCACAGGTACCACGACGTGGTTCACCGTCGCCGGTGGTCGTTGGGGGCCAGGCGGGGCCCGTAGCGGGGGGCTCGGACTCCGGTGGCCGTGAGGAGGCGGCAGATGCGGTGGCGGTGGGGGCGGTAGGGCTCCAGGAGGGCGAGCATCTGGGCGTCGTCGCTGCGGGGGCGGCCGGCCAGGGCCCAGCCGACCAGGTTAGGGAGGTGGAAGTCGCCGACCGAGACGGCGTCCGCGTCGCCGTTGCTGCGCTGGAGCGTCTCTGCGGCCGTCCAGATCCCCACGCCCGGCACCGCGGTCAGGCGGGCGAAGGCCTCGGCGTGGTCCATCGCGGACGCCTCCTCCAGGCGGGGCGCCAGCCGGACCGCCCGCACGACCGTCGCCGAGCGCTTCGGGTCCACGCCCGCGCGGTGCCACTCCCAGCTCGGCACCATCGCCCACTCGCGGGCCGACGGTGCCACCCACATGCCCGGCGCCGGGCCCGGCGCCGGGGTGCCGAAGTCCCGCAGCAGCGTCCGCCAGGCACGGTAGGCCTCGTCGGTCGTCACCTTCTGTTCCAGGATCGCCGGGACGAGGGACTCCAGCACCAGGCCCGTCCTGGTCAGCCGGACCCCCGCCGTCCGGCGCTGGGCGTCCCGCAGCGGACCGGGCGGCAGCACCAGGTCCTCCGGGTGGTCCTCCGCCCCCAGCAGCGCGGGCAGCCGGTCCAGCAGCCACCCCGCACCCGGGCCCCAGGCCAGCGCCTCCACCTCGCCGGCACCCGGGCGCGACAGCAGGCGCAGCGTCCCCACGCCGCCCGGAGTCCGGGACGCCCGCCACACCGCGCCGTCGCCGGTCGTCCGGTACGAGGGGTCGGCCGGACCGCGGCGCAGCGGCAGCAGCGTGCGGGCCGCGTCCAGCGGGAAGCCCGGCCGCCAGCGCCGCACCGACTCGCCGCCCGTCACCGCGTCGCCTCCTCCGCCACCGTCCCCGACCATGGGGATATGAACGATACGCGGCTGCCGGACCTCTCCCCCACGGACGAAAACGCGGTGCGGGCGCTCTACCACCGGGCCCTCGACGGGTGGAACCGGCGGGACGGCTCGGCGTTCGCCGGGCCCTTCGCCGCCGACGGCGAGGTGATCGGCCACGACGGCACGCGGCACCGCGGGCGGTCGGCGATCGCGGCCGAGCTCGGGCGGATCTTCGCGGACCACGTCACTCCCCGGTACGTGGCCGCCGTACGGCGCGTCCGGGGGCTCGGGCCCGGAGTGGCGCAGCTGGACGCCGTCGCGGGGCTGGTCCCGGCGGGGGCGGCGGACGTGGTGGCGGAGCTCAACTCCGTGCAGACGGTGATCGCGGTGAACGCCGGGGCGGGGTGGCGGATCGCGCTGCTGCAGAGCACACCGGCCCGGTACGACCTCCGGCCCGACCTGGCGGCGGCTCTGACGGAGGAGTTGCGGGGGCTGGTGGGCGAGCGGACCCCGTAGGCGGGAGGCGGTGTGCTACGCGACGCCAACTGCCTTTCCGATGCTCGCAGTTCCCCGTCCCCCTGCGGGGCGCGGAAAACGGGGCCAGGGGAACGGGAGAAGAGGGGAGGGACGCGGGGACCAGGGGGAGGGGCACCAAGGGGTGGGGAGCGGCCCGTGCAGCCCTCGCTCACTGGTTCTGCAGTGTGGCCGCCGCCCTTCGCAGGGGCGGGAGCGCCGGACGAGTCGGCGAAGGCGGTCGCGGCGGGCTGGATCAGCAGGACGGCGCGCAGGGTCGCGGGGAGTGAGAGGCGCGTAAACCGGATCGTCGCCGCGAACACGGGTGGTCGCCACGCCGCCCCGTGCCGGGTCCGGCACCCCTCCCGGGGTCACACCCGAAGGCCTTAGGCTGGGGCGCACCATGACTGCGCCTTTCGCTGCCGATGCCCGCACCCCCGTCGAGCTGCTGCACGCATACCTGCGAGGTGGCACCCCTTCGGTCGACCCCGCGGCCCCGCTGGTCACCTTCTACGACGACGCCACCGGCGAACGGGTGGAGCTGTCCGCCCGGACGTTCGACAACTGGGTGGCCAAGACCGCCAACCTGCTCCAGGACGAGCTCAACGCCGGTCCCGGCGACCGCGCCGCCCTCCTCCTGCCCGCCCACTGGCAGAGCGCCGTCTGGCTGCTGGCCTGCTGGTCGGTCGGGGTGACGGCGGTGCCGGGCGGCGAGCCGGCCACCGCCGACCTCGTGGTCAGCGGACCGGACGGCCTGGAGTCCGCCCACGCCTGCGAGGGCGAGCGGGTCGCGCTGGCCCTGCGCCCGCTGGGCGGCCGCTTCCCGCAGCGCCCGGACGGCTTCCTCGACTACGCCGCCGAGGTGCCCGGCCAGGGCGACCGCTTCGCGCCGTACTCCCCCGTGACCCCGGACGCGCCCGCCCTGGAGACCGGCGTGGACGGGCTGCCGCTGAAGCTGACCGGCGAGCAGACCGTCGCCCTGGCCCGCGAGGGCGCCGTGCGGCTCGGGCTGAACCCGGGCGACCGGGTGATGTCCACGCTGTCGTACGACGACTGGACGGGCCTGGAGGCCGGTCTGCTCGCGCCGCTCGCGGCCGGCGCCTCGGTGGTGCTGTGCCGCAACTCCGAGGGCCTGACGGCCGAGCAGTGGGAGAAGCGGGCCGACTCCGAACGGGTGACACTGCGCCTCGGGTAACCCCCGCCGCCGGCCCGGCGGGTAGGGATCCCTGCCATGGCCGAGGACGACGACACCGCGCACCCCCCGACCGACACTCCCCCGGACGCGCCCGGACGCCCCCGCAGGCGCCGGCGGTGGCTGATGATCACCGCCGGCGTCGTCGCGTTCCTGCTCGTCGCCACCGGCGTGCTGCTCTGGATCGCCTACCGCAAGCTCGACGGGAACATCCGGACGGACACGGCCACCGACAAGCTGCTCGCCAAACTGGAGGCGGAGCGGCCGAGCCGGACCGCCGGGGCCAAGGGCGCCGAGAACATCCTGCTCATCGGCAGCGACGACCGCTCCGGCGCGAACGGCGCCTACGGCGGCGAGTCCGGCACCCAGCGCTCGGACACGACGATCCTGCTGCACCTGGCGGCGGACCGGAGGCACGCGACGGCCGTCTCCGTCCCGCGCGACGTCATGGTCACCGTCCCCGCGTGCGAGAAGCCGGACGGCACCCGGAGCAAGCCCGCGCTCATGCAGTTCAACTGGGCGTTCGAACTCGGCGGCCCGGCCTGTTCGATCCGCACCGTCGAGCAGCTCAGCGGCATCCGGGTCGACCACTACGTGATCCTCGACTTCAACGGTTTCAAGTCGATGGTGGACGCGGTCGGCGGCGTCGAGGTGTGCGTCCCGCAGCCGATCCACGACAAGGACGCCAAGCTCGACCTGCCGGCCGGGCGCCAGACCCTCCAGGGCGAGCAGGCGCTCGGCTACGTCCGCGCCCGGGAGAGCCTCGGCGACGGCAGCGACACCCAGCGGATGGGCCGTCAGCAGCAGTTCCTGGCCGCGCTGATCCGCAAGGTGCAGTCGCAGGGCGTGCTGCTGAACCCGGCGAAGCTGTGGCCGGTGCTGGACGCCGCCACCTCCTCCGTCAAGGCGGACGGCGGCCTGTCCTCGCTCGGCGCGCTCTACGACCTCACCCAGGACCTGCGCGGCATCCCCTCGGCGGACGTGGTGTTCCTGACCGCGCCGCGCCGCCCGTACCACTACGACTCGGACCGCGACGAGTTCGTGCAGCCGCAGACCGGCCAGCTGTTCGCCGCGCTGCGCGAGGACCGCCGGATCACCGTCCGGCCGCCCGGCTCGGAGCCCACGCCCACGGCCGGGGCCTCGCCCGCGTCGGACGGCGCCGCCGGGGCCTCGCCCTCCGCCTCGCCGACGGCCGGCGCCTCGCCCGTCTTCGAGGGGCGCACGGCCGACGTGGACGCCTGCCCGCAGCACTGACCGCCCTCCGGACTTTACGCTCCTATTACCTGCTTGTGACGGACGTCATACCCGCGGCAATTCCCCCGTTCGACTCGTCTACTGTGTCCGGATCGGCCCATCCCCCCGGTGTGCCGCACCCCGTGACCCGCCGGACGTAGGGAAGCCCGTGCAGAAGGACAAACCCGAAACCGGCGAGCACAGCGGGCAGGGCCACCGGACGGCGCAGCGGCGGGCGGCCGTCGCCAGACGCACGAGGCGCCGGCGCCGGACGCTCAAGTGGACGGCCGGGACGGGCGCGCTGGTCATGGCCGCCGGCTGCGGCGGGGCGTACTACCTGTACCAGCACTTCAACAGCAACCTGACCTCGGTCAAGGTCCAGCTGGGCGACGAGGCGGAGCGGCCCAGGGCGGCCGGGGACGCGCTGAACATCCTCGTGCTCGGCACCGACAGCCGCGAAGGCCTCGGGAGCGACTACGGCGACGCGGGCAGTTCGGGGCACGCCGACACCACGCTGCTCTTCCACGTCGCCAAGGACCGCTCCAACGCGACGGTGATCAGCATCCCGCGCGACCTGATGGTGCCGATCCCGGAGTGCCAGGCGCCGGACGGCAAGCGGATACCCGGCTCCGCCCGGGACATGTTCAACAACAGCCTGGGGCAGGAGGGCCGGGACCCGGGCTGCTCCTGGAAGACCGTCGAGAAGGTCACCGGGATCCGGGTCGACCACTTCGTCCAGGTCAACTTCGAGGCGGTGAAGACGCTCTCGAGCGCGGTCGGCGGGGTCGAGGTGTGCGCCGCCAAGGACATCAACGACCCGAAGTCGCACCTGAAGATGAGCAGGGGCCGGCACGTCGTGCAGGGCGACGAGGCACTGGCGTTCGTCCGCACCCGGCACGGGGTCGGGCTGGGCGGCGACCTCACCCGGATCCCGCTCCAGCAGCAGTTCATCAGCTCGATGATCCGCCAGATCAAGAGTGACGGGACCCTGACCAACCCCGCGAAGCTGTACAAGCTCGCGGACGCCGCCACCAAGGCGCTCACCGTCGACTCCGGCATCGGCAGCGTCGACAAGCTCAAGGACCTCGCGCTGGACATCAGCAAGGTGGACACGAAGAACATCACCTTCGCGACCGTGCCGGTGCTCGACGACCCGAAGGACGAGAACCGGCTGGTCCTCAAGCAGCCGGACGCCGGACAGGTGTTCTCGATGATCGCGGGCGACCGCTCGCTGACCGAGACCGCGCAGGCCGCCACCGCCGCCCCGGCGGCGCCGGAGACGACCGCCGCCGCGCCGGGCACGCCCACGGCACCGGCGGTGGACCCGAAGGACGTCCAGGTGACCGTCCGCAACGGCAGCGGGGCGCAGGGGCTGTCGGGCACGACCGTGGACAAGCTCCGGGTCAAGGGCTTCACCAAGGCCGCGACGGGCCCCAACGCTCCTGCGGCGGCGACCAGTTCGATCTCCTACCCGGCCGAGCAGGAGGACGCGGCCACCGCCCTCGCCGCCGCCCTCGCCCTGCCCGGCGACGCCGCCCGGCCGGACCCGAAGGCCGCCGCGAAGGGGCCGCTGGTGCTGGTGCTCGGCAAGGACGCCGTCGCGGCGCCCGCCGCGCCGTCCGCGGCGCCGACGCAGGCCCCGACGGACCTCCAGCGGGTGCAGGCGGACGACACCGACGTCTGCGCGAAGTAGTCGCCCTACGAAGGGGGTTGGAGGAGGCAGAGGGTGCCGTCCGCCTCCACGAAGCGGTCGCCGGTGCGGGGGCAGTGCCAGTGCCCCTCGCCGGTCGGCAGCAGGGGCTCGCCGGTGCGGCCGACCCACTTGATGCGGCGGGCGGGGACACCGGCGACCAGCGCGTGGTCCGGGACGTCGCGGTGGACCACGGCGCCGGCCGCGACCAGCGCCCAGCGCCCGACCGTCACCCCGGCGACCAGGACCGCCCGGCCGCCGATCGAGCACCCCTGACGGAGTGTCACTCCTTGTGCCTGCCAGTCGGATCGACGCTTCAGGCGGCCGTCCGGCTCGATCGCGCGCGGGTAGCGGTCGTTGGTGAGGACGACGGCCGGGCCGACGAACACCCCGTCCTCGATCACGGCCGGCTCGTACACCAGCGCGTGGTTCTGCACCTTGACCCGGTCGCCGATGCGGACGCCGGGGCCGATGTAGGCGCCCCGGCCGATGATGCACTCGGCGCCGAGCACCGCGTGCTCGCGCACCTGGGCGAGGTCCCAGACCGTCGTCCCGGCGCCGATGGCGGCCCGTTCGTCCACGTCCGCGCTCGGCGCGATGCGCGGGCCGGCCGCGGCCCCGCCCTCAACCGTCCCCATGGGGAACGACTTTAGCGTCGGGGGCGGGCCGGCGAGGGTCGGTCAGCGGGCGTCGGCAAGGACGTTGTCCGGGGTTGGCGCGGTGCTGGCGATGACCTTGTCGGCGAGCGAGCGCGGCGAGGTCAGGAAGCCGAGGCCCCAGCTGAGGTGCATGGTCGCGAGGGCCACCGGGAGCAGCGCCTTCGCCCTGGCGGACAGGCCGCGGCCCTCGGCCACCGAGCCGCCGAGGATCCCGAGCAGGTACGCGCCGGGCGCGGCGAGGAAGACCGGGTGGACGGCCGCGCCGAGCACCAGGCCGAGCGTGACGCCGAGGAAGGCGGTCGGCGGGGCCAGGTAGCGCAGGTTGACCGAGCCGCGGTGGTAGCGGGTGACCACGCGCCGCCAGCGGCCGTAGTCCTTGTACTGCTTGGCGAGGGCGCGCACCGACGGCCGGGGGCGGTAGGTGACCTTGAGCTGCGGGGTGAACCAGATCAGGCCGCCGTCCTGGCGGATGCGGTAGTTCAGCTCCCAGTCCTGGGCGCGGATGAACTCCTCGTTGTAGCCGCCCAGCTTCTCCAGCACCTCGCGCCGGAACACGCCGAGGTAGACGGTGTCCGCCGGGCCGGCCAGGCCGCCGGTGTGGAAGGCGGCGTTGCCGACGCCGATCTTGGAGGTCATCGCGGCGGCGACGGCGTTCTCCCACTCGGTCTCGCCTTCGGCGTGCATGATGCCGCCGACGTTGGCCGCCTCCATCTCGTCCAGCAGGCGGACGGCGGTGGCGACGTAGCCGGGGGTGAGCAGGCCGTGGCCGTCCACGCGCACCACTATCGGGTGGCGCGAGCCGCGGATCGCCGCGTTGAGACCCGCCGGGGTGCGGCCGGTGGGGTTCTCCACGGTCCGGACCCGGGGGTCCTCGGCGGTGAGCTCGGCGGCGATCTCGGCGGTGCGGTCGGTGGACGGGCCGAGGGCGATCACCACCTCCATCGGGCCGGCGTAGTCCTGCTCCAGGATGTGCCGGACGGCCGTGCGCAGGTGT
Organism: Streptomyces sp. SP17BM10; assembly: GCF_036322405.1. Classification (NCBI taxonomy): domain Bacteria; kingdom Bacillati; phylum Actinomycetota; class Actinomycetes; order Kitasatosporales; family Streptomycetaceae; genus Streptomyces; species Streptomyces sp. SP17BM10. Next base: position 23,903 of record NZ_JAQYXB010000606.1, read on the forward strand.
CGTTCCTCGTTGAGCACCGGCATGATCACGGAGACCGCCGGCAGCTCCTCAGCAGCCTTGGTGTTCATCGCGGCCAACCGTACCGGTCAGAGGAGGTAGTGGACGAGCGTGAAGGCGGCGAAGCCGAGCAGCGCGATCCGGTTGAGGACGTGCTGCGGGTCGCCGAGCCGGTCCGCCAGCCTGGTGGCCGGCCGCAGGTCGGGCCGGTGGGCGGCGGTGGCGACGGTCCTGGCCACTTCCCTCGGGTCGCAGCGGTCGCCGAAGTGGCCGGCCAGCCAGGCCGCCGGGCGGCTCGCCACGGTGACGTCCTGGCCGGAGCGCAGCTGGATGGTGAGGGCGTTGCGGTGCACGGCGGCGGCGTTGATCTCCTGCCACCGGAAGACGCGGCTGCGCAGCGTGGTGGCGACCCGCAGGCCGTCCCGGTCGACGACCATCTGCCAGGACAGCGGGCGGGCGCAGAAGAGGATGCCGAGGCAGCCCGTCCAGAGCGGGCGGACGAGGCCGCTCCACCAGCCGTCGGCGTCGAGGAGGACGACGAGCGCGGCGAGCAGGACGGCGGCGGCCGGGCCTGCCGCGGCGCGCAGGGCGAACGGCATCTCCCAGCGGCGGGCGGTCATCGGCTCGGCGTCCGGGCCGGGCTCGGGGGCGGCGGCGACCGTCTCGGCCGTCAGCGCCGAGACGGTCAGGTCCGGATCGGAGTAGCGCTGGCGGCTCCGGCCGACGCGGGGGTCCCGCGGGGCGGGGGCGACGACGGCGGCGAGCCAGTGCGGCTCGTGCTCCAGCAGGCCGGGGCGGACGAGGAGTTGGCGTTCGGGGCCGTCGGGGCCCTGGTAGAGCACGGCGTCGACGCTGAGCTCGGCGCGGGCGAGGCGGACGGCGGCCTCGGTGGGCGGGAGGGGGATCCCGGGGTCGTGGTCGTGGTGCTCGTCGTCCCCGTCGCCTTCCTCGTCGTGGAGGTCGAGCGCGTAGTCGGGGTAGAGGAAGTCGCGCTCCATGTCGGGGGTCTGCTCGCGCTGCGGCACCCAGCCGGGGCCGGAGCCGTCCTCGGCGCCGTACCGGGCCCACCGGTAGCCCTCGTCCTCGACCAGCCGCCACAGCGCGGGACCGCCCGGCGGGCCGTCCAGCGGCTCCACGAGCAGGTCGCCGCCGCTGTCGGCCCGGACCCGGACCGCGAGCGCGGGGGCGGAGCCCGCGAAGGCGGGCCGGCGGCGCCGGGCCTCGGCCCGGGCGGCGGAGGCGAGCACCAGCAGGCCGGTCAGCGCGAGGAGACCGGCGCCGAAGACGTCCTCCACCGGGCTGTACGCGACGCCCGCCGCGCGGACCCAGTCGCCGTCGACCAGCAGCGGCACCCCGTCGCCGGGCCGCGGCGGCCGGGCGAAGGTGACGTCGAGGTCGACGGTGCGCTCGGGGCCGCCGCCGGGCGGGCGGTAGCGGACGGTCAGCACGCCGTCCCCGTCTGTGGCGCCGGCCGTGCCGGTGACCGCCGTCGCCCGGTCGCGGTGGTCGGCCTCGCCCGCCTCCGCCCACAGCCCGTACAGGGGGATCACCGGCGCGACGACCAGCAGCACCGCGCCGAGGACGCGACGCACCACGGGCGGACGGCCCGGGGTGACGGGCGACGGCGCGCCAGCGGCCGTCCACGGGTACGGGACGGGCGGGGCCATCAGCTCGTCGAGGTCCTGGCGGGCGCGGCGGCGGCCGAGTTCGGCGCCGATCAGCACCACGGAGAGCAGGACGTGCACCAGGACCGCCGTCCAGCGGCCGGCGGTGGTGACCAGGCCGTCCGGGACGTACCAGAGCACCGCGAGGACGGCCGGGGGCACCAGCGCCCGGGCGCGGACCCGGGCGAGCAGCAGGATCGTCTCGGCGATCACCGACCAGGCGGCGAGCTCGTCGCCCCAGGTGTCGGCGCAGATGCCGGCGGCGTTGCAGTGCCCGCCGGTCGGTTCGACGGCGGTGGCGAAGGCCACGAAGGCGATCGGCAGCAGGGCGAGCCAGCGGCTGTCCAGCCGCCGGAAGCGGTGGGCGGCGCGCCAGCGGTCGGCGGCGGCCGTGGTGAGGGGCGCGGCGCTGGGCAGGGGCGGGGCGTCCGGGGCGACCATCGGACGATCATCCCAGCCCGGTGAGTGCGGGGACGCCGCAGGGGCCGGGTGCTCGTTCGCACCCGGCCCCTGCGTCCCCGTTCCCCCCGGTTCCCCCCGCTCCCCCGTACTCCCCCGGTTTGCCCAGCGTCCCCCGCCGCCGGGTCAGTCCGTCGCGATGGCCGCGAGGACGTTCATGCGCCCGGCCCGGAAAGCCGGGAAGAGGGCCGCGAACAGACCGATCACCACGGAGGAGACCAGCGTCACGGCGATCGTGGTGGTCGGGACGGACAGCGTGTCCAGGCCCTGGTCGCGCAGCACCTGCTGGGCGGTGACGCCCCAGGCGAGGCCGAGCACCGTGCCCAGGACCGCTCCGAAGACCGCGATCACCACGGACTCCAGCCGGATCATCCGGCGCAGCTGGCGGCGGGAGAGCCCGATCGCCCGCAGCAGGCCGATCTCGCGGGTCCGCTCGACCACCGACAGCGCCAGCGTGTTGACGACACCGAGCACGGCGACCGTGATCGAGAGCCCGACCAGCCCGTAGATCAGGTAGAGCAGGGTGTTGACCTGGGACTGGACGAGCTCCTTGTAGCCGGCCTGGTCCTTGACGCTCAGCTGCGGGTACTGCTTGAGGCTGTCCTGCAGCGCGGTCAGCACCTTGGTGACGTCGGCACCGGAGGCGGCCTTGGCGTAGAACACCCGGTCGACCGGCTGGTCGGCGGCCGGGACGGCCTTGGCCATGGTGGCGGTGTCGACGAACGAGGCGTCGCCGTAGAGCGACTTCTTGCCGAACACGACGCCGACCGTCAGCTGCTGGGTGTGGCCCTTGCCGTAGGCCACGGTGACGGCGTCGCCGACCTTGAGGCCGTTGTCCTTCGCGAAGGTCTCGCCGATGCCCAGCGAGCCGCGGGCGATCGAGTCGGCCGTGCCGGACGCGACCGGGAGGTGGAAGTCGGCGCCGAAGAAGCTCGGCGGCACGGCGGCGACCCCGGCCTTCTTGCTCCGGCCGTCGGCGAGCTGGATCTTCGCGTCGAAGTCCTTCTCGGTGGTGACGTGGTCGATGCCCGGGGTCCTGCGGGCCGCGTCCGTCATCTCGGCGGTGATCGGCGCGCCGCCGCCGCGGACGATGTAGTCCACGCCCACCGAGCGGTCGATCTGAGCGCTGGCGGAGGTGACCGCCGAGGCGCTGAACACCGAGGAGCCGATCACCAGCGCCAGGCCGATCATCAGCGCCGCGGCGGTGGCGCCGGTGCGGCGCGGGTTGCGCGTCGCGTTGCGCTGGGCGAGCTTGCCGGACGGGCCGAACAGGGCCGGCAGGAGGGCGCCCAGGACCTTGATGACGGCGGTGGCCAGCAGCGGGCCGAGCACCACGAAGCCGATCAGGGTGAGCAGCACGCCGAGGCCCAGGTACTGCCCGCCGGTCGCCGCCTTCTCCGCCTTCGCGGCGAGCACCAGCAGACCGCCGCCGCCCAGGGTGAGGAGGAGGCCGACGACCGTGCGGACGGCGTTGGCCTTCGCCTCGGCCGGGGTGCCGTGGTCGCGCAGGGCGGCCATCGGCGCGATCCGGCTGGCCCGGCGGGCCGGGATCCAGGCCGCGACGACGGTGATCAGGATGCCGACCGCGTACCCGGCGACGAAGACGTCCGGGCCGATCTGCAGGTCGCTCGCCTTGAGGTCCATGCCGATCGCGTTCATCAGCTGGATCAGGCCGACCGCGATGCCGAGGCCGGCCCCGATGCCGAGGGTCGAGCCGAGCACGCCGAGGATCAGCGCCTCCGCCAGCACCGAGCCGTTGACCTGGCCGCGGCTGCCGCCGATGGCGCGCAGCAGGCCGATCTCCCGGGTGCGCTGGGCGACCAGCATCGAGAAGGTGTTGATGATCAGGAAGCCGCCGACGAGCAGCGAGACGCCGGCGAAGCCGAGCATCGCGTACTTCATGAAGTCGAGGCCGCTGCCGACGCTCTTGTTGTTCTCGTCCTTCTGCTCGGCCGCGGTCTTGACCTGGTACCCGCCGCCCAGCTTGGCCAGGGTGTCGGCCTTGAGCTGCGCGTCGCTGCGGCTGCCGTCGCCGAAGGCCTCGACCGAGGTGTAGGCCGCCTCGCCGAGCAGCACCTGCTGCGCGGTGGGGGTGTCCAGGAAGGCCAGCGCCGCACCGGGGTTGGTGGTGGTGAAGGTCGCGATGCCCGCGACGGTGAACTCGTGCTTGCCGCTCGCGTTGTCGACCCGCACCTTGCCGCCGAGGCCGAGCTCGGCCTTCTTCGCGGTGTCGGCGTCGAGCACCAGCTCGCCCGCGGTCTGCGGGACGTGGCCGGAGGTGATGCGAACCGGATTGCGCGGCGTGTCGGTCCAGTTGCCGACCAGGGTCGGCGCGCCACTGGTCGGGCCGATCAGCTTGTTGGTGGCCGGGTCGACCAGGATCGCGTCGCCGACCATGACCTGGCCGATGGCCGTCTTCACGCCGGGCACCGCGGCGACCTGCTGCGCGAGCGCGACCGGGAGCACGGCCGGCTTGTCGCCGGGCCGCTGCTCGTCGTCGTCCGCCGGCTTCGGTGGCTGGACGGACACGTCCGAGGCGGTCGCGGCGAAGAGCTTGTCGAAGGTGCTGGTGGCGGTGTTGGAGAAGACCAGGGTGCCGGAGACGAAGGCGACCGACAGCACGACGGCGATCAGGGAGAGCGCCATCCGGCCCTTGTGGGCGAAGAAGCTCCGCAGTGACGTCTTGAGGATCATGATGCGTCGTCCCGCCCGCTCAGCTGGTGCGCTTGCCGTCGAAGCGGCGCATGCGCTCCAGGACGGAGTCGGCGGTCGGGGAGTGCATCTCGTCGACGATCACGCCGTCGGCGAGGAAGAGCACGCGGTCCGCGTACCCGGCGGCGACCGGGTCGTGGGTCACCATGACGATGGTCTGGCCGAGTTCGTCGACCGAGCGGCGCAGGAAGGTCAGCACCTCGGCGCCGGCCCGGGAGTCGAGGTTGCCGGTGGGCTCGTCGCCGAAGATGATCTCGGGACGGGCGGCCAGGGCTCTCGCCACCGCGACGCGCTGCTGCTGGCCGCCGGAGAGCTGGGTCGGGCGGTGCTTGAGCCGGCCGGCCAGGCCGACGGTCTCCACCACCTGGGCCAGCCAGGCCTCGTCGACCCGGCGGCCGGCGATGTCCATCGGGAGCGTGATGTTCTCCAGCGCGTTGAGCGTCGGCAGCAGGTTGAACGCCTGGAAGATGAAGCCGATCTTGTCCCGGCGCAGCCTGGTCAGCTGCTTGTCCTTGAGGCCGGTGATCTCGGTGTCGCCGATCCGGATGTGCCCGGCGCTGACCGTGTCGAGGCCGGCCAGGCAGTGCATGAGGGTCGACTTGCCGGAACCGGAGGGGCCCATGATCGCGGTGAAGCGACCGCGCTGGATGTCGACGTCGACCGCGTCCAGCGCGGTGACCTTGGTCTCGCCCGCGCCGTACGCCTTGGTGACCTGACGGGCCGAGGCGGCGACGGCGGACTCGCCGGGAAGCTGGTGGTCGAACACGGCTGCTGCCGTCGTCACTGGAGTCTCCTAAGGAATGGGCCCACCCGTTGCCCCCAGCCTGGTCGCCATCACCCGTCCCACGACATGGTGGAAGCAGCAGTCCTCGACCGGGGGTTGTCCCCACCCTGCCCGGCGGACCGGGGCGCCGGCCCGACGCGATCGGGCCGGTTCCGGACGGGCGGGGATGTATGAACCACGTTAGGAGCCGGTGGCTGAGCGCTCGTCCTCCGGCGGGATGAAGCGGGCCAACGGGAGTTGTACGGGGTGCGGCGGCCCTCCCCCTAGGGGTCGCCGAGGCCCTTCTCGGGGACGGCCCGTACGGGCCCCGGCCGCGGCCCGTCAGCGGGCCAGGGCGGGGGCGGCGAGCCGCTCCAGCGCCACCGCGAAGGCGTCCACGACGGGGGCGAGCAGCGCGTCGGTCTCCCGCTCGACGACGGTCGTCCCGTCCTCCGCGGCGGTGATGTGGCGGTCGAGCACGAACCAGCCCTGGGTGACGTGGCCGGCGCCCATCGAGCTGAGCACCGGGCGCAGCGCGTAGTCCACGGCGAGGACGTGCGCGGGCGAGCCTCCGGTGGCGAGCGGCAGGACGGCCTTGCCGGCGAGCGCGTACTGCGGCAGGACGTCGAGCAGGGCCTTCAGCAGGCCGGAGTACGCGGCCTTGTAGACGGGGGTGCCGATCACGACGCCGTCGGCACGGGCGAACAGTTCGGTGGCGGCGACGATCTCGGGGTGGTCGAAGTCGCCCGAGAGCAGCGCGTGCGCGGGCAGGTGGCGGGCCTCGAACGGGATCACGTGGTGGCCGCGGGCCGCCAGCCGGCCGTCCACGTGACGCAGGAGGCGGGTCGTGCGGGAGGTCACGGACGGGGAGCCGGAGACGGACAGGACGGTGGCCATGGGTTCACCTCTGCGGGACGCGGGACGACGCGGACGCGGCGGTGCTGCCGCCGCGGGGGGGTAGCGGCTGTTCCGCCGCCGGAGAAAAGGAAGTTGGGGAATTCGACGGGGCTCGCGTCAGCCACGACAGAGCGAACGGGACACACGCTTGAGGTCGACGTGCCGCCGACGCGTGAGGGTCCTCCGCTGATCCATGCCAAAAATGCAAACACGGCGTCTTCGGGGCGGTCAAGAATCGTTTCGGCAGGTGAACGCCGGAGTGGGACGGATCACGCCGGCGCCCCCGGCACCCCCCAAGGGCGCGCGCACGGGGGAAGTTGCGGCGGAACGATCCGGCGCGTGCATCAAAACTGCTACAAGAGGCCTGGTGGGGCCCCCGGGGGGAGTCAGGACGGAGGCCTTCGGGCATCCTCGTCCACATGAACACGTGGCAGGAGGGCCGCCCGAGCGGCGGCGGGAACCCGTACAACGGCGGGACCCCGTACGGCGGCGGCAACGGGGGCGGCGCGTACGGACGCGGCGGGGGCGGCACGTCGGCCGAGCCGCCGCTGCCGGCCGGACTGAACCCGCGCGGGCCGGGCGCCCCGGCGCCGCGGCAGCCCGAGCCCTCCCGCACCGGCGGCGTCCCGCCGCAGCAGGGCCCCGGCCGGCCCGGCGGCCCGGGTGGACCGGGCGGCCCCGGCGGTCCGGGCGCCCCCGGCGGCACCCGTCCGCCCGCGGCGGGCCCGGCCGGGCGCAGGGGCTGGTCGAAGGGCCGGATCGCCAAGTGGACGGTCTTCGGCCTGCTCGTCGCGATCATGGTGACGGCCGTCTCCACCTACTTCTGGGCCGACTCCAAGGTCAACCACGAGAACGTGCTCGCCGACTACCCCGGCCGCCCGGCGGCCGGCAAGGGCACCAACTGGCTGATCGTCGGCTCGGACAGCCGCGAGGGCCTCAGCGACGCCCAGGAGGAGAACCTCCACACCGGTCACGACGTCGAGGGCAAGCGCAGCGACTCGATGATGATCCTGCACATCGGGGACAACGGGAACACCCTGCTGAGCGTGCCGCGCGACTCCTGGGTGCCGATCCCGGAGTACAAGACCAGCAGCGGCAAGACCGTCAAGGCCACCACCTCGAAGATCAACTCGGCCTTCGCCAACGGCACCGGCCGGCTGCTCGTCCAGACCATCGAGCTGAACACCGGCATCCGCATCGACCACTACGCCGAGATCGGCTTCTCCGGCTTCGTCGGCATCGTCGACGCGGTCGGCGGCGTGCAGATGCACATCGACCAGGACATCAAGGACCGGGACTCCGGCCTCGACCTCAAGGCCGGCGACCAGACCCTCAACGGCACCCAGTCCCTCGCCTTCGTCCGCCAGCGCCACCAGATGGCCGACCAGGACCTCGGCCGGATGCGCAACCAGCAGAAGTTCCTCGCCGCCCTGGCCCACCAGGCGGCCTCCCCCGGCACGCTGCTCGACCCGTTCACCTTCTACCCGCTGGTCGACGCCGGCCTCGGCACGCTGATCGTCGACGACGACACGGGCCTCACCGACCTCGGCTCGCTCTTCCTCGCGATGAAGGACGTCAACGGCGGCGGCGGCAAGTCGATGACCATCCCGATCGGCAACGCGGACTTCCGCACCAACACCGGCGAGTCGGCGGTCAAGTGGGACACCGCCAAGGCCAAGCAGGTGTTCGACGCCTTCAAGAACGACACCGCCGTGCCGGACGTGAAGTAGCGGATCCGTACGACGCGGAGCGCCCGCCGGCGCCGATCCACCGCCTCCTGGGCCACTCGGCCCAGGAGGCGCTCGCGTTCGGCGGGAAGGACACGCCCGGATGCCGTGGACCTGCCGGGCCCGGCGCTAGCGTCCGACGGGCTGCAGGCCGGTCACGTACTCGGGGAAGCGCACCAGCCACTCCCCCTCACCGTCGTCGGCGCCCTCGGCCTCGGTCGGGCCCGAGTAGCCGTAGTGGATCTCCCGCGCCCGGCCGCCGTCCACCCAGCGGGCGTCCGCCAGGTGCACGGCGAGGGCGGCCGGGTGCTGCGGGTCGGGGCGTTCGAGGACGAGCTCGTGCTCGGTCTCGCCGGGGCGGAAGGCGACCACCGTCTCGCTGGTGCGGCGGCGCGGACGCCCGTCCGCCCGATAGGTCCAGTACGCGGCGACGGTGACCGTCAGCGTGCCGTCCGCCCTCCCCGGCTCCGGCCGGACGTACTCCTCGTCGGGCACCCACCGCGCGTGGTGGCGGATGTCGTCCGGGCCGCGCCGCTCGTCCCAGCGCACCCAGTAGCTCGCCACGCGCTTGACCGTCATCACCTCGCGCGAGACGCGGACCGGGACGCGCGCCGGGTTGGCCGGCTCGCCCGCCGCGAGGGAGACCACGGTGACCTGCTCGTACGTCACCTCGGCGTCGTCGAGGCCCTGCCCCATCGCGTCCATCGGCTGCTCCATCGGTTCCATCGGCGAACCACCTCGGCGGAGAGTGGAGTTGAGCGCGGCCCGCCCGCGCGATAAGAGCCTACGGCGACCGCGCGGCCACCCGGAGTGATTGTGTGATTCCGGCCCGGACGGCCCTGGCCCGGCGCTACCCTGCCCCGCGTGGACGAACGAAGCGGCGCCGGAGCGCTGTTGGGGCGCGGGCGGACGGCCGACGTCTTCGCCCTGGACGCACACCGGGTGCTGCGCCGGTACCGCGACGGCGGCGACACCTCCGGCGAACTCGCCGTGATGCGGCACCTCGCGCGGCACGGCTACCCGGTGCCCGCCGCGAGCCCCGGGGCCGCCCCCGGCGAACTCGTCCTGGAACGCCTCGCCGGCCCCACCATGCGCGACGCCCTCGTGGCCGGCGAGCTCGCGCCCGAAGCGGCCGGAGAGCTGCTGGCCGGGCTGCTGCTGCGGCTGCACGCCGTCCCGCCCCGGCCGGGCGGCGACCCGGCGCACCGGATCCTGCACCTCGACCTGCACCCGGAGAACGTGCTCATGACGCCGCGCGGACCGGTGGTGATCGACTGGGCGACGGCCGCCGGGGGCCCGCCCGCCCTGGACACCGGCACGTCGACGCTGATCATGGCGGAGGTCGCGCTCACGCTCCCCGCCGACCTCGCGCCCGCCGCCCGGGCGGTCCTGACCGCGCTGGTGCGGCGCCTCGGCGGGCCCGGCGACCTCGCCGCCGCCCGGGCCCGCCGGGCCGCCAACCCGACGCTGTCCGCAGCGGAGGCGGCCCGGCTCGACGCGGCGGCGGCCCTGGCACTCGGCGCGGGCCGCGGTGCGCCGTGATCCCCGGGCGGGAGCCGTAGGCCGCCGGGGCGGTGGCACCGGCTAGCGCGGGGCCTGCGGGACGCGGTCCACCGTGATCCCGAAGTGGGCCCGGTACGCCTCCAGGGCCTCGCCGTCGGCCAGCGTGAGTTCGCTGCGCCCGCCCGCCGGGGTGGTGGTGATCAGGCGGTTCCCGGCGATGGTCACCCGGCCGCCGTCCGCGGTGAGCACCGAGCAGGTCGTCGAGCGGGTGAACGGGGAGTCCGGCGAGGTGGTCTGCCACCAGCAGGTCGGGCGGAAGTCGGCGAGTTCGTACGGGCGCAGGCCCAGGCGGTACTGCGGCGCGCCGTCCATGAGGACGTCCAGGTCCCCGTGCGCGCCGGCCGGGACGAGGAGGAACGTGCCATGGGCGTCCGCCTGTTCACCGCGCCCGTCGAGCCGCAGCGGGCTCCGGCTGAAGCGGCCGAAGCCGACGTCGACCAGCCACGGCTCGTCGAGGTCCACCCGCAGCGCGAGGTGGTCGAACGGCGGGCCGGGCCGCTCGCCGTCGAAGACCCGGGCGGCCAGCAGGCTCACCGGGTAGCCGAGCGAGGCGAGCAACTCGGCGAACAGGCCGTTGAGTTCGTAGCAGAAGCCGCCGCGGCGAGCGGTCACCACCTTCGCCACCAGGGCGTCCGGGTCGAGGACGACGGGCTCGCCGAGGTGGATGCTCAGGTTCTCGAACGGGACGGCGCGCAGGTGTGCGAGCTGAAGCCGGGCGAGCGCCTCCGGGGACGGCACGCCGGGCTCCGGGAGGGCGATGCGCTCGAGGTAGGCGGACCGCTGGGCGGCGGTGAGGCCGCCGTACGGCTGCTCGGTGCGGGGCGCGTGGTCCATCCGACCATTCCACCCGGACGCGGGCCGGCCTGCCATCGTCCATTGGTCCTACGCCCTCGGCCTCGGCCCCTGCGCGGGGCGTCGGACCGGCCGACTTCCCACGCAGTGGGCGCGGGCTAGCCCGCGGAGCGACAGACCGTGGAGTCCCGGGCCTGGAAGCCGACGCGCTCGTAGAGGCGGTTCGCGGCCGCGCGGGACGGCCGGGAGGTCAGGTCGAGGGTCCGGGCGCCCGCCTCGCGCGCCAGGCGTACGGCCTCCTCGGTCGGGGCCGCGCCGACGCCCTTGCCGCGCGTCCCCGCGTCGACGACCACGTCCTCGAAGGCGGCCACCAACTCGTCGGTCGTCTCCCGGACGACCTCGACGTCAAGGCTCATGCCGCCGGACCCTGGTCGCGCCGCACGTCGGGTGCGCCGCTTTCCGGCGCACTGGTCTCGACGACTGGGCCGACTGGCCGAGTTCCGTTACCGGACAGACCAGTTGATCACCATGGCAGCGCTCACAGCGCGCGGGCCGCCGCCCGGAACCGGTACGCGGTGCCGGACGGGTCCTGGGCCGCGAACAGCACGGCGAGCAGGTGGTCCACGGCGGCGGCGTCCAGGATCCGCAGCAGCGTGGTGAGTTCGGCCTCGGGCGCGTCGGCGAGGAGCCCGTCCGCGCCGGTGAGGACGACGAGCAACCGGGACGGCGGCCGGTCCGGCTCCCCGGCGGGGTGGAGGACGTCGCCCAGGCACTCCTCGAAGGCGTCCCAGTTGTGGCCGAAGTACGCGGGGAAGTCCAGGGCTCGCGCCCAGCCGGCGAGCAGGCCGGCCTTGGTGCGGCAGTCGCCGCCGTCGATCGCGACCCGGCGGACGTCCCCGGCGGGGACGCGGGCCAGGCCCGCCCACGGATGCCCCGGGAGGAGGTCCCACCGAGCCTCGGCGAGCAGTCTCTCCGGCGGGCTGGGGTGCGTCACGACGGTAGCTCTACCGTCCCGCCCGCCGGCGCCGGACACCGCCGCGCCGGGGGCTCACCCGGCCGGCCGACGGGCCGGCGGCGCCGGCGGGCGGAAAGACGCCCGCAACGGGGTCCGCAAACGCCACCGCCCCGGAGTGGGCGGTCGGCGGATCCGACGTTCCACGACGGGGCGGTACGCGGTACCGGTCCGACCGGGCCGCAGCCCGGTCACGCACCGGTGATCACTCGACGATGCCGGACTTGGCGATGGTGATCTTCGCCGAGGTGCGGCCGCTCTGCGAGCCCTTGGACTCGATGAGCTTCACGATGTCCATGCCCTCGACGACCTCGCCGAAGACGACGTGCTTGCCGTCCAGCCAGTCGGTGACGATGGTGGTGATGAAGAACTGCGAGCCGTTGGTGTTACGGCCGGCGTTGGCCATCGACAGCAGGCCCGGGCGGGTGTGCTTGATCTCGAAGTTCTCGTCCGCGAACTTCTCGCCGTAGATGCTGCGGCCGCCGGTGCCGTTGTGGTTGGTGAAGTCACCGCCCTGCAGCATGAAGCTGGGGATCACGCGGTGGAAGCCGGAGCCCTCGTAGCCGAAGCCGTTCTGGCCGGTGGCGAGCTCGCGGAAGTTGCGGGCGGTGACCGGGACGACGTCGTCGTACAGCTTGAAGACGATCCGGCCGACGGGCTCGTCGTCGATGGTGATGTCGAAGAAAACGTTGGAAGCCATGCAGGGATCATGGCACGACCGGCGGTCCGGCGCGCGACACCCCCGGCGGGCCGCCCTCCCCCACCGCCGTGTTATCCGCCACGCCGTCGGCCGCCATCGAGGCACCGCTCGGTAGCGCTCCACCGTACCGGGCGCGGAAGTTACGATCGGGGTCGGCTTCGAGCGGGGCGGGCGTTCGATCGCGACGACGGGGTGGGCGACATGCGGATCGGTGAACTGGCCAGGCGCACGGGCGTGAGCGAGCGCTCCCTGCGCTACTACGAGAAGCAGGGCCTGCTGGCCCCCGAGCGGACCCTCGGCGGGCACCGGGACTTCCCGGACGGCGCGGTGGACCGGGTCATCCTCATCCAGGAGCTGTTCGCGGCCGGACTGCACAGCCGCAAGATCCACGAGATCCTCCCCTGCATGCGGGACACCGACGGCGGCCCGAACGAGATCGCCACCCCGCTCCTGGTCGAGGAGCTCTCCGCCGAGCGGGAGCGGATCGACCGGATGATCGCCGACCTGGCCCGCTCGCGCGAGGTCCTGGACGAGGTGATCCAGACGGCCTCCGGTCGCCCGGCGCTCGGCCCGGCCGGGCGCGACGCGCGCTAGCGGGTCGCTCCCAGGCCTACGGCCTGGGCTCCTTCAGCTTGCGCCAGACCGTCTCCAGAGCGGCGATGTCCGCGTCGTCGAGCCGGTCGTCGAAGACCGGGGCGAGCGCCGCCCGCCGGGTCGCGTCGGCCTCGGCGAACGCTGCGCGGCCCTGCTCGGTCAGCTCGATCCGCACCGAGCGGGCGTCCGACTCCGAGGCCGAGCGGGCCACCAGCCCCCGCCCCGCGAGGGCGTCGACCACGCGGGACACCTGGCTGCGGCTGAGCATCGTCTTCGCCCCGAGGTCGGAGGCGGCGACCGGCTCCTGCTGCCCGTTGAGCCACAGCATCACCTCGAACCAGGACAGCGGCAGCCCGTGGACCCGGGCGAGCTCGCGGTCCACCCGGGCGGCCAGCGTGGCGCCGGCCCAGACCAGCCCGTAGAAGGCGTGATCGCGCTCCGGAAGCGGGCCCAGGGTGAGGTCGGCACGGTTCATGCCGTTCATCGTACCGAGTTGCGTGCGCATGCACGCTTTCCCCGGCGCGTGCGTGCACACGCAATGGCTTTCCCCCCGAACGAAAGCGCACCGCCGTGTCCGAGACCGTTCACCCCGGTCGACGCGGAGCGCGCCCCGGCCCACGACCGGGCCTCGGCCCAACGGGCCCGCGACCAGCGGCCGTTCAGTAGCATCCCCGGACGAGGCGGCGCCCGCACGCGGCGGACGGCCGGGGAGGGACGGGACGATGGGCGACACGACCGACCGGATCGGGGTCTACCTGGCGCACCCGCGGGCGGGCAGCTTCAACCACGCGCTGTACGACGCCGTCGTGGCCGAACTGCGCGGACACGGCTGCGACGTGCGCGCCCACGACCTCTACGCGGAGGGGTTCCCGGCCCTGCTCACCGCCGAGGAGACCGGCACCGTCGACGCCGCCGACGCGCCCGCCGACCCGAAACTCGCGCTGCACCGCGCCGAGGTGGCCACCCTCGACGCCCTCGTCCTGATCCACCCCAACTGGTGGGGCATGCCGCCCGCCGTCCTCACCGGCTGGGTCCAGCGCGTGCTCGCGCCCGGCGTCGCGTACAAGCTCGGCACCGCCGACGGCGAACCCGCCGGGCTGCTCCGGGCCGGCCGGGCCCTGGTCCTCAACACCTCCGACACCCCGGAGGAGCGCGAGCGCAGCGAGTTCGGCGATCCCCTCCAGCGGATCTGGGCCGCCTGCGTCCTCCCGTACGTCGGCGTCACCGACGTCCGCCGGACGGTCTTCCGCACCGTCACCGACGCGTCCGCCCCGACCCGCGCCGCCTGGCTCGACCGCGCCCGCGCCGAGGCGGCGGCCCTCCTGCGGTGACCGGGCGGGCGCGGTGACACGATGGCCGGATGCTCCTCGAAGACTCCCCGCACCGCCTCGACCTGCGGCCGCGCAGCTACCAGTTCGGGACGGCGCGCGGTGAGAGCTTCGACGACAACTGGCTGGTGATCGTGGGCGCGGCGGCCGCGCCGCAGGGATCGTGGCGGTTCGTCGAGGCGTGCCTGACCACCTGGGAGGCGCGGAGGATCTCGCGGTGGCTGCGGGCCGCCGCCGACCCGGCCCGCAGCCCGGGTGCACTCGCCTTCACCGAGCCGCTGCTGGCCTTCGGCCTCGCCGAAGAGCAGCCCACGGACGGACGGCGGCTGGTGCGGGTGCGCTTCGCGCTGGAGGCCGCGCCGCCGTGGGTGGACCTCGACGCCGAGGACGAGGACGAGGACGAAGACGGGGACGGGGACGGGGACGCGGACGACGAGTGGCCCGGCTACACCGCCGAGTTCCTCCTCTCCCCCTCCGAGCTCCGCGCGGCCGCGGACACCTGGGACGCCGAGCTCGCGCCCTTCCCCGAACGCTGAGCCCCCGCCCCGCCCCGGACTCAGACCAGCTCCAGCTCCGCCACCACGTCGTCGCCGCTCGTCTCCCCGGTCGGCCGGAAGCCCAGCCGGGCGTAGAACCCCGCGGGGCCGTCCGGCCCGGGGACGTACGTGACGGTGACGCGGGTGCCACCGCGGCGGCGGACCTCCGCGCACACCTGCTCGACCGCGAAGCGCCCGTAGCCGCCGCCCTGCGCGTCGGCGTCGACGAGGAGGCGCCAGAGGCCCGAGCGCGGCCCGTCCTCCGGCCTCTCCGGGTAGAACGTGATGTCGAAGAAGGCCATCACGAACCCGACCGGCCGCTCGCCGTCGAAGATCAGCCGGGGCCACGCGGTGTCGCCGTGGACGTACGCCTGCGCGAGCGACTTCACCACCGGCGAGACCAGCCCCTCCTGGCCCGGCCGCACCCGCAGGGCGAGGGCGGCGTCGAGGGTGGCCGGGGTGACGGGCTCGAGGCGCAGGTCGCGGGGCATGGCCGTCAGACTACGAGGCGCTCGGCCTCGCGTCGCCCGGATTTCGCCCGGCCCCGGCGTCAGGACCCGGTCCCGGGCTCAGCGCGTGAACACCAGCGAGGCGTTGTGCCCGCCGAACCCGAACGCGTTGGTGAGCGCTACCGGCACGGCCCCGGTGCGCGGCGCGCCCGCGACGACGTCGAGCTTCACCGCCGGGTCGAGGCGCTCCAGGTTGGCGGTGGCCGGCACGATCCCCTCCCGGACGGCGAGGACGGCCGTGAGGGCGCCCAGCGCGCCGGCCGCGCCGAAGAGGTGCCCGGTGAGCGACTTGGTGGCGGTGACGGCCGGGTGGAGCCCGATCGCCTCGGTGACCGACTCCGCCTCGGCGAGGTCGCCGATCTGGGTGGACGTCGCATGGGCGTGGACGAGGGCGACGTCCTGCGGGGCGAGCCCGGCCTCGGCCACCGCGCGCCGCATCGCCCGGACCTGGCCCTCCGCCGACGCCGCGGTGATGTGGTGGGCGTCGGACGTGACGGCCGCGCCGGCCAGGGCGGCGTGGGTGCGGGCGGCCCGCGCGGCGGCGAACTCGGCGCGCTCCAGGACGAGGACGACCGCGCCCTCGCCGATCACGAAGCCGTCCCGGTCGACGTCGAACGGCCGGGAGGCCCGGGTGGGTTCGTCGTTGCGGGTCGAATGGGCCTTGGCCTGGGCGAAGCCGGCCATCGGGAGCGGGCAGATGCAGGCCTCGGCGCCGCCCGCGACGACGACGTCGGCGCGGCCGAGCCGGATCAGGTCGAGCCCGAGGGCGATCGCCTCGGCACCGGAGGCGCAAGCGCTGACCGGGGTGTGCGCGCCGGCCCGCGCGCCGAGTTCGATGCTGACCCACGCGGCCGGGCCGTTGGCCATGAGCATCGGCACGGTGTGCGGGGAGACCTTGCGGACGCCGGAGGCCTCCAGCACGTCGTCCTGCGCGAGCATGGTGACCGCGCCGCCGGTGCCGGTGCCGATGACGACGGCGAGGCGCTCCGGATCGACCTCGGGCGAGCCGGCGTCGGCCCAGGCCTGCCGGGCGGCGATCAGCGCGATCTGCTCGCAACGGTCCAGCCGTCGGGCCTGGACGCGGTCCATCACCTCGGACGGCTCGACCTTCAGACGGCCGGCGATCCGGGTGGGCAGGTCCGCGGCCCAGGCGTCCTCGATGGCCGCGATCCCGGACTGCCCGGTCAGCATCGCGGCCCAGGTCGAGGGGACGTCCCCGCCGAGCGGCGTGGTTGCTCCGAGCCCGGTGACGACGACGTGGCCGGCGCCGGCGGCACCCCTGTCGGCATGCATGAAATATTTCTCCCTACGTTTATCGAGAGGCCACAAATCGAAACCGCCCTTCGCGCCGATGGGCCCGGAGAGCGGTCGACACCTGTGCCACTCTGGCAGGGGATTGAGGGCTCTTCAGAGGCCGTAGGGCACCGATTCGAGTACGGCCTCTTTGTAGGTTTTCCCTAGGTTGCGAGGTCGGCGAAGTCCGTGGTCGTACGCGGCGATCGGGGTGGCGTGCGCGAGGGCGCCGCCGCCCGCGAAGCCGGTCCGGAACGCGCCCGGCTCGACGATCAGCACGGCCCGGGGTGCCCGGGGAACGCCGGCGCCCCCGGCCGATGGGGATCGGCCGGGGGCGCCGGGTCGTTCGAGGGCCGTGCGTGTTACGGCAGGTTGCGGGCCATGACGATGCGCTGGACCTGGTTGGTGCCCTCGTAGATCTGCGTGATCTTCGCGTCACGCATCATCCGCTCCACCGGGTAGTCCCGCGTGTACCCGTACCCGCCCAGCAACTGGACCGC
>NZ_JAQYXB010000607.1:0-285 GCF_036322405.1 Streptomyces sp. SP17BM10
ACGTGACTCCTGATGCAGCTCCTGACGTAGCTCCTGATGCCAGCACCCCACCTTTCGGCCGGGCTGAGCGTCGCCGCAGGTCGGGGCATTGGTGGAGGCGGCCGGAAATTCTGACATCCCTCTCCTGGCCCCTCCTCCCCGGCGGTTGGTGGTGGTTGGCTGGCCGGGCGGCGTCCGGCTCGCCCCGGCCGCGCGCGGGGGCGGGGCGGCCCGCCGCGAACGGCGGGCCGGGCCCCCGCCCGCCGAGCGCGCCGGGGCGTGCCGAGGTGGGCGTGGGGCCTGGGC
>NZ_JAQYXB010000608.1:0-115437 GCF_036322405.1 Streptomyces sp. SP17BM10
CATCATCCGGCACGGCGCCAAGCTGCTCTACGCCTACTGCAACGCCACCGTCCCGCGCATCTCGCTCATCCTGCGCAAGGCGTACGGCGGCGCCTACATCGTCATGGACTCCCAGTCCATCGGCGCCGACCTCACCTACGCGTGGCCCTCGAACGAGATCGCCGTCATGGGCGCGGAGGGGGCGGCCAACGTCGTCTTCCGCCGCCAGATCGCCGAGGCCGAGGATCCGGCGACGATGCGTCAACAGCTCGTCAAGGAGTACAAGACCGAGCTGATGCACCCGTACTACGCGGCCGAGCGCGGCCTCATCGACGACGTGATCGATCCCGCCGGGACCCGCGCCACCCTGATCCACGCCCTCGCCATGCTGCGGACCAAGCACGCCGTCGGACCGGCCCGCAAGCACGGCAACCCCCCGGTGTAGGCGAAGGAGTGAGCAGAGGAGTGAGCAGAGGAGAGAGCGTCATGCCCGGCGAGAGCGCGTCCGCGCTCGAAGGCCCGCTCGGGCCCGCCCTGTTCCGGGTCATCGGCGGCAGCCCCACCCCGGAGGAACTCGCCGCGATCGCCGTCCTGCTGAGCGCCCGCGCGAGCGCGCGGGACACCGCCGACGACCGGGCCCCGGCCGCCCGCTGGGAGGCGGGCGAGGTGATCCCGCCCGCCTCCTGGGCCGCACGGCACTAGCGTCGCTGGCAGCTTGCTGCCGTCCGCGTTGCGGCCCCGCTCCGACGACCTGTAACTCAGAGTGAAGAGGTCGGGGCCATTCCGGATGTGGCGGCGGCCGAGTCGAGGAGGGCAGCCGTGCTTCAGGTGGTGTTCCGGATCCTGGGGCCGCTGGACATCAGCGCCGACGGACGGCCGGTCGCCCTCCAGGGCGCCCGCCAGCGCACCGTGATGTCCATGCTGCTCCTCGCGCCCGGCCGGGTGGTCTCCGTCGACACCCTGGCCGACGCGGTCTGGAACGGCAGCCCGCCCGCCACCGCCCGCAACCAGATCGCCATCTGCGTCTCCGGCCTGCGCAAGACCCTCAAGACCGCCATCGGCATCGACGACCTGATCGTCACCAGCCACCCCGGCTACCTGCTGCACCCCGGCGAACACCGCATCGACGCCGTCGAGTTCGAGGAGCGCGCCGCCGAGGGCCGGGAGGCCGCCCGGCGCGGGCGCCCCGAGGAGGCCCGCGCCCACTACGAGGACGCCCTCGCGATGTGGCGCGGCCCCGCCCTGGCCGGCATCACCGCCGACGCCGTCGAGGCCGAGGCCGCCCGGCTGGCCGAGCTGCGCCTGGACGTCCACGAGCAGCTCACCGCGCTGCGCCTGGACCTCGGCGAGCACCGCGAACTCATCGGCGACCTCACCGCGTTCGTCCGCGAACACCCGCTGCGCGAGCAGTCCCTCGCCCACCTGATGCTCGCCCACTACCGTGCCGGCCGACGCGCCGAGGCCCTGGAGGCCTACCGCGACGGCGCCCGGCTGCTCGCCGACGAGCTCGGCATCGACCCCGGGCCGACGCTCCAGGAGCTGCACGAGGACATCCTCAACGACGCCCCCAAGCTCACCCTGCCGACTGCCCCCGCGGCGGCGCCGGCCCTGGCCGTACCAGCCCACCTGCCGCCGGTGCCCGCCGCGTTCACCGGCCGCCACCAGGAACTCGCCGCGCTGGACCGGCTGCTGGAGCACCAGGGCGGCGCGTCGCTGCCGGTCGGCTCGATCATCGGCACCGGCGGCGTCGGCAAGACCGCGCTCGCCGTCCACTGGTCCCACCAGGTCGCCGCGCGCTTCCCGGACGGCCAGCTCTTCGCCGACCTGCGCGGCTACGACGAGGAGGAGGAGCCGCGCCGCCCGGCCGCCGTCCTCGACCGCTTCCTGCGCGCCCTGGGCGTGCCCGGGCCGCAGGTCCCGGCCGACCCGACCGAGCGCACCGCGCTGTTGCGCAGCGTCCTGTACGACCGGCGGGTACTGATCGTGCTCGACAACGCGCGCTCCTTCGAACAGATCCGCCCGCTGCTGCCCGGAGGGTCGAACTGCTGCGTGCTCGTCACCAGCCGCGACAGCCTGAGCAGCCGGCTCGCCGGCGACTACGCGTTCGTCCCGCTGCACCTGGCCTCGCTCGGCGAGGACGAGGCCGTCGCACTGCTGTCCCGGGTGGCCGGCCCCGAGCGCTTCGCCGCCGACCCGGCCGGCGCGGCCCGGCTCAGCGAACTGTGCGACCGGCTGCCGCTCGCGCTGCGGATCGCCGCGGCCCGCCTGGCCGCCAAGCCGCACTGGACGGTGCGCACCCTCGTCGCCCGGCTGGAGGACCAGCACCGGCGGCTGGACGAACTCAGCCTGGACGCCCGCGGGGTGCGGGCCGGCTTCCGGCTCAGCTACCGCGACCTGCCTGCCGGCGCGGCCCGGATGTTCCGGCTGCTCGGCTCGCTCAACGTCACCGAGTTCTCCGCCTGGGCCGGCGCCGCCGTGCTCGACATCGACCCGGTCGACGCCGAGGACCTCATCGAACAGCTCGTCGACGCCCAGCTGCTGGAGCCGCTCAGCGCCAGCGCGGGCCACGTCCGCTACCGCTTCCAGGACCTCCTCCGGCTCTTCGCTCGCGAGTGCGCGCTTGCCGAGGACGGAGAAGGTGACCTGAGGCAGGCCCTGCGGCGGGCCTGCGCGGTGTGGCTGGGGCTGGCCAAGGAGGCCCACCGCCGGGTCTACGGGGGCGACTTCACCGTGGTACCGGGCACCGCCCCGCTGCATCCGCTGCCCCGCCACCTCACCGACGACCTGGTCGAGGACCCGATGGAGTGGTTCGAGGCCGAGCGCGGCGCGATCAACGGGCTGATCCAGCAGGCCGCCCGCGACGACGAGTCCGGCTACGCCTGGGACCTGGTGATGACCACCGTCACCCTCTACCAGAACCGCAACTACCTGGAGGACTGGCGCGAGGGCGCCGAGGCCGCGCTCGCCACCGCCCGCCGCACCGGTGACGCCCTCGCCGAGGCGGCGATGCTGCACTCGCTCGGCACCCTGGAGATCGTCCAGTACGAGCACGACAGCGCCTACCGGCGGCTCGGCCTGGCCCTGCGCCTGTTCGAGGAGCAGGGCCAGGACCAGGGCCGCGCCCTGGTCCTGCGCAACCTGGCGCTGTGCGAACGCCAGCGCGGCGACCTGGACCGGGCCGTGGAGACCGGCCGGCGCTCCCTGGAGATCTTCCGCAGGGGCGGCGACCGCTACGCCGAGGCCCATGTGCTGGGCCTGCTGGCGCAGATCGAACTGGAGCGCGGGGACGCGCAGGCGAGCCTGGTGCTGTCGTCGGAGGCGGTGGCGCGCAGCAGGGGGCTGGGCACCGTGCGGGGCGAGGCGCAGAGCACCGTCCGGCTGGCGGAGGCGCTGATCCGCGCGGGCGACGGGGTGCGGGCCGAGGAGGCCTGCCGGCGCGCGCTGGAGCTGGTGCTCGGCAGCGGCGACCGGCGCGGGGAGACGCACGTGCTGCGGGCGCTGGGCGAGGCCCTGTGGTGCCAGGGCCGGGGCGAGGAGGCGGAGCCGGTGCTGCGCAGCGCGCTCCAGGCCGCGGAGGCGGTGCCGGACACGTTCCTCCAGGCCAGGGCGGGCGCGGTGCTGGGCTGCGTGCAGGCGCTGCGCGGGGACCGCGACGGCGCGGTGGCGATGCTGCGGACCGCGTCGGGCCTCTTCGCGGAGGTCGGCGCGGGCGGCTGGTCGGAGCGGGTCGACGGGCTCATGGTGGCGATCGCGGACGGCGGACCGGTCGACTCGGGGCGGCTGTTCGGCCTCGTGCAGCCCTGACGGGGAGCGTTCCTCGCGGGATCAGGTCCACGGGTCGTCCTTCTTCAGGGTGGAGCCGACCGGGTGGGTGCTGGCAGCGGCGGCCCGGACCGAGGCGTTCGTGGCGTTCGAGGAGTCCGCCGCGACCGCGGTGCCCTGGCCCGCCGCCACCCCGCCGACCGCGACGAGGAGCACGGCCGCGCTCGCGGCGAGCCTGCCGAGCGGGGCGACCACCGCGGTGTGAGCGGTCTTGCGGGCGGAGAGAAGAGCGCTGTTCACGGTGGCCTCCAGGACCTCTCGTTCGTCCGCCTGACCCGGTGTCCTGCGGTACGCCGTGAACGCTACGGAGACCGCGTTTTGGGGCGCTTTCAAAGCGCTTTCGATCCGCCGAAATCGATCCGAGAGCGGCCCGACAGCGGGATATAACCGCAGGTCAATAGCGTTTCGCCCAGGTCGGCCCGCGGGCGTTCGCGGGCCCTGGACGGTCGGGGGCCGGCATGGACTTCACGCTTCTCGGGCCGGTGTCGGCCGCCGTCGACGGCCGCGCGGTCGAGCTCGACGGCGCCAAGCAGCGCACCGCGCTGGCCGCCCTGCTGCTCGCGGGCGGCCGCCTCGTGCCCGACGAGCGGCTCACCACCCTGCTGTGGGGCTGGGAGCCGCCCGCGACCAGCACCAACCAGCTCTACACCTACGTCTCCCGGCTGCGCACCCGGCTCGGCGCCGGCCACGGCCTGCACCGCCACGGCGCCGGCTACCGGATGGACACCGCCGGCACCACCGTCGACTGGGACCGCTTCCGCGAACTCGCCGACGCCGGCCGGGCCGACCTCCGGGCCGCCCGCCACGCCGAGGCCGAACGCCGCCTCGCCGACGCGCTCGCGCTGTGGCGCGGGCCGGCCCTCGGCGACGTCACCGAGCACCTGGCCGCCGCCGAGGGCCCCCGGCTGGCCGAGGCCCACCTCGCCGCCGTCGAACTGCACGCCGAAGCCGCCCTGGCGCTCGGCCGGCACGACGAGCTGCTGCCCGCGCTCACCCGGCACGTCACCGCGCACCCCGTCCGGGAGCGGGCCCGCGCGCAGCTGATGACCGCGCTGTTCCGGGCCGGACGGCAGGCGGACGCCCTCGCGCAGTACGAGCAGGCGCGGCGGCTGCTCGCCGAGGAACTCGGCATCGACCCCGGCCCCGAGCTGCGCGCCCTGCACCAGGAGATCCTCACCGGCACCCTGGCGGGACCGGCCGCGCCCGAGCGGACGGCCGTCACCGTCGCCCCGGCCGCGGCCGCCGAGGAGCCCGCCGTCTCCTGTGCCGAAGAGCCCGCCGCCCGCCCCGCGCTGCTCCCCGCCGCGCCGCGCGACTTCACCGGCCGCGAGAGCGAACTCCGGTTCGTCCTCGACGCGTTGCAGGACGGGAGGGACGTCACCGTCACCGGTGCCCCCGGCACCGGCAAGTCCGCCCTCGCCCTGTACGCCGCCGAACGCGCCCGCGACGCCTTCCCCGACGGCCAGCTCCACGCCGACCTGCGCGAGACCGACGGCACCCCGCGCAGCCCCCGGCAGGTCCTCGGCTGGTTCCTGCGCGCCCTCGGCACCGCGCCCGCCCACATCCCCGACGGCCTCGACGAACGCGCCCACCGGTACCGCACCCTGCTGGCCGGCCGCCGCATGCTCGTCGTGCTCGACAACGCCGCCGACGACGCCCAGGTCCGCCCGCTGCTGCCCGGCGGCGGCGCCACCCGCACCCTGGTCACCGGCCTGCGCCCGGCCCTCGCCGCCCTGGAGGGCGCCCGACTCGTGCGGCTCGGCCCGATGAGCCCCGCCGAGGCCGCCCGACTGCTCGCCTCCGTCGCCGGCCCCGAACGCCTCGCCGCCGACCCGGAGTCCACCGCCCGGATCGCCGAGTACTGCGACCGCCTCCCGCTCGCCCTGCGGATCGCCGCCGCCCGCCTGGCCGACCGCCCGCACTGGCGCCCGGCCCGGCTCGCCGACCGGCTGGCCCCCGCCGAGCGCCGGCTCGGCGAACTGCGCATCGGCAGCCTGGACATCACCACCGCGCTGCGCCCCGCCCTGGCCGCACTCGACGCCCCGGCCGCGCGCGCCCTGGCCGTCCTGGCCGCCGCCGGCCTCGCCGCCCTCACCGCGGCCGACGCGGCGGCCCTGCTCGACCTGCCCCTCGACGACGCCGAGGACGTCCTGGAGCGGCTCTGCGACGCCCGGCTCCTGGAGCCCGGCTCCGGCGCCGACCGCCCGGCCCGCTACCGGATGCCGGCCCTCGTCGGCCTGCTCGGGCGCTCCGCCGTCCTGGCGGCCTGAGGCCCTCTCCCTCAGGCCGCCCGCCGCTCCGCCCTCACCCGCACCCACCGGCGTGGCCCTCGTCCAGCCCGAAGGTCGCGATGTACCCGTTCTCCGCGGTGCCCCGCACGGCCAGCTCGCTCAGCGCGTCGACGTAGTCCGCCAGCAGCTCGGCCCACGGCGTGCCCCCGTCCTGCAGCAGCACGTCCTGGTCCAGGGCCGCGGTGCGCTCGATCTCGGACAGGACGTCCAGCGGGTGCTCGACCTTCAGTTCCTCGAACATCGTTCCCTCGTTTCGGTTCCGTCGGTGGCGTCGGGCCGTCGCCGGCCCCGCACCAACAGACTGGAACCGGCGCCTGTACCCGCCCTCCGCTCCGCCTTGCACCGCCCGTACAGATCCCCTATGGGCCTGCCACACAAGGTCGTTGAAGGATCCGGCCATGACCCTCGACGCCCGCACGCCCGCCCCCGTCGACCGCATCGTCATCGTGGGCGGCACGCTCACCGCCTGGATCGCCGCGGCCCGGCTGGCCTCCGCCCTGCGGGACACCGTCCGCGTGACGGTCGTCGAGACCGCCGAGCGCCCCACCGCCCAGGTCACCGCGCTCGCGCCCACCTTCCGGCGCGACCTGCTCGACCGGCTCGGCACCCCGGAGAGCGCCTGGCTGCGCGCCTGCTGCGCCTCCTTCAACGCGGCCACCCGCTACCGGGGCTGGCGCCCCGAGCCGGTCTACCTGCCCAACCCCGGCGCCGCCCCCAGCTGCGAGGGCTTCCCGCTCACCGACTTCTGGCAGCTGCGCCGCACCAGCGGCCACACCCTGGAACCCGTCGACCACGCGTGCTTCGTCACCCCGCCGCTGCTCGACGCCCGGAAGTCACCGCGCTGGCTCGACGGCCGCACCGCCTTCCCCCACGGCTGGCACGCCGACACCGCGATGCTCACCCACTTCCTGCGCCGCACCGCCGTCCGGACCTGCGGCGTACGGCTGCACAGCGCGGAGGTCCTCGGCGCCGAACGCGACCCGGCGGGCCTGGTCACGGCGCTGCACACTACCCGCGGCCGCGAGGAGGCCGACCTCTTCCTCGACTGCACCGGCCGCGCCGCCCGCCTGCTCACCGGCGTCCTCGGCGAACCGTTCCGGCCCGCCGACGACGGCCTCCTCCCCGACGCACTCGCCACCGTTACCCTCCCCCACGACAGCGCCCACCACGGCGTCGCGCCCTACACCACCGTCACCACCCGGCCCGAGGGCCACACCTGGCAACGCCCCCTCCTCGACCGCCGCACCACCGGCCTCGCCTACGCGAGCGGGTGCACCGACGCCGCCGAGGCCGAACGGATCCTCGGCGCACCGCCCGGCGCCGTCGTCACCCACACCGCCGCCCCCGCCGGACGGCTGCGGCGCAGCTGGGTCGGGAACTGCCTGGCCCTCGGCACCGCCGCCGCCAGCGCCGACCCCCTCGACGAGGACCACGCCGACACCCTCGCCCTGCTCGACCAGCTGGTGCGCGACTTCCCCTCCCGCGACGGCCGCACCACCCCGGCCGCCCGCTTCGACGCCACCGCCGCCGCCCTGCACGAGCGCGCCCTCGACCTCGCCCGGCTCCGCCGCCTCACCTCCCCCTACGCACCGCCCGTCCCCGCCCCCGACCACCTGCGCCGGGTCCTCGACGCCCACGCCGCCGGCCTCGCCCCAACCGCCGACGAGCTGCCGCTGCGCGCCCTCCTCACCGCCCTCACCCCGCACACCGCCACCCCGCCCCCGTCCCTCGCCCACCACCCGCACGCGATCCGCACCGCCGACGACGCCTTCACCCGCATCAAGCGCCACCAGCGGACCCTGCTGGAAACCCTCCCCGACACCCACACCTACCTGACCGCCGCCACCTCCCTCCCGACCCCGGCCCTCACCTGACGGGGGCAACGTGAACCGATCACCGAATGGGGTGGAAGAGCTTCGGACGCATCGGCTACCGCCGGACAACGGACGGAGACGTGCCGCACGTACCGATCGTCGACGGCCACGCTGTCCGCCGCACCTCTGGGCCTCCGGCATCGAGGACGCCGCGAGCGTCGAGCCCGTCGACGTCGCCCCCGAGGGACGCTACCGTGCCGCCCCCGCGTGGCTGGACTTCCTGCGCTCGGCCCACGACCGCAAGCTGTCCCCCACCCAGGTCCTCACTGAGCTGACCGGCCGCCCACCGGAGGACACCGAAGGCCCGGCCGGGCGACCCTGCGCAACCGCGCCCTGTGGTTCGCGAAGAGCCTGCCGCTCGACCAGGAGGACACCACCAGACTCAGCCTGGATCACGGCAGCGAACGGTTGGGCACGCGACACCATCGACTTTGACCTGCTAGGAGCCGACCTCTCCGACACCGCCGCGCCGAACACCTCGTTCACCGACCACGCCGTGATCACCCGAGCCGAGGCCGAGGCCTCACCACGCCCGCACATGGCCGTCCAGTTCGTCGCCGCTGCTTGGCCCCGCCCTGCGAACGACATGTGGTCACCCCGTCCTTTGTGGGCCACCAGGGGCTCGAACCCTGAACCTACGGATTAAAAGTCCGCAGCTCTGCCAATTGAGCTAGTGGCCCGCAGCCCCGTCCCGTGTGGGGAGGGCCACCGCGATCCTACCCGGTGGGCACCAGGGGTCCGCCAGTGGATTGGGGGGACGCGCCGGAGCCGGGGATGCCGACGGTGGGGTGTAGTGGGCGGCACGGACGCGGCGGAGCCAGGCCTCGGCGGGACGCGGGTCGGGGGCGGCGGGGAGGACGCCAGGGTGGTCGAGGCGGTCGGCGGCGGCGGCGAGGAGCGGACGGGCGGCGGCCGGGTCGTCGGCGATGCGTTCGCCGAGGTCGCGGATGCGTTCGGGGTCGGGCAGGCGGACGAGGTTGGTGCCGGTCTCGTGCAGGCGGACGGCCTGTTCGACGAGCCGCGCCAGGTGGCGGGCGTGCTTGGCGGCGCGGCGCCGCGAGGTGGCGTCCGCGGTGTCGCGAGTCGACAGCTTGCGCAACTGCTGGTCCGCGTAGCCGAGGTAGGCCCTCCGGACGGCCGGCGCGCTGAGGAACGAGCTCCGGATGCCGATGAGTTCGTCGCCGAGCGGGGTGCGCGTGTCGTACAGGTCGTCGGGCAGCCAGACGAGTTCGGACGCGGTGGGGTTGCAGGAGAGCGCGAGGCGGCACCACTTGGCGGCCTCGTGCAGGGTGGCGTCCGGCCGGGTGGTCACGTGGGACTCGGCCGGGCGGTGCAGACCGTGCAACTCCTCGGTGGGGGTGGCGAACAGGCCGAGCCGGTCGATGTCGGAGCCGGCGTGGGCGAAGCCGTACGCGGTCGAGCCGACGATGCCGGCGAGGAGGACGGTTCCGGGTGCTGCGGGCATGCGGGTTCCCCTCTCGAACAGCTCGAACAGCTCGGACAGCCGCGGCGATGGTGCGCAGCGATGGTGCGCGGCACTTGACCGCATCCTCCCCGAGCAGGGCCGCGCCGGGCGACCGATTTCCTGCTCGGAGCCGGTCCGGCGGCCGATACTGGCCCCATGGAGCACGGACCGGAGACCCCCACCGAAGCCCACGCGGACGCCGACACCGCGAAGCTGCGCGCCTGGTGGTCGCACCGCCAGTGGCTGGACCGCCCGCGCCCCGGCGCGCCCGCCGCCGAGGTGCTGGCCGCCACCGGGTGGGCGCGGTCGGTGGGCGGCGCGGCGCCGTACCTGGGGCTGTTCGCGCGGGCCGGGCTGCGCCGGGCGGCGGTGGACGCGGCCGTGGCACGGCTGGAGGTGCACGAGCTGCCGGCGGCGCGCGGCTGCACGTACGTCCTGCCGGCCGCCGACTTCGCGCTCGGGCTGGCCGCCGGCGCCGGTGGGCCGGTCGCCGAACTGGTCGCCGCCGAGAAGCACTTGGGGGTCGGTCGGGACGAGGTGGAGAAGCTCTGCCTGGCCATCGAGCGCGTGCTGTCGGAGGCGGAGCCGCTGGACCCGACGTCGATCCGGGAGGCGGTCGGCGATGCGGTCCGTCCGCTCGGGGAGGCGGGGAAGAAGCGCGGCGTGTCGACGACGCTGCCGCTCGCGCTCGGGCTGATGCAGTCGCGCGGCCGGATCCGCCGGGTGCCCGTCAACGGCCGTCTGGACCAGCAGCGTTACGGTTACGTGGGCTGGGACCAGCCGGTGGCCGGGGGCGCCGTCGACCTCGCCCGCCGCTACTTCGCCTGGGCCGCCCCGGCCACCCTGCGGCACTTCCGCTGGTTCTCCGGCTTCACCGCGGCCACCGCCCGCCGGGCCGTCACCGAGGCCGGACTGGTGCCGCTCGCGCCCGGTTCGGAGTTCCTCATGCCACCCGAACTACTCGATGCATACGCCGAGTTCACGGCCCCGGACGAGCCGCACTACACGCTGCTCGCGGGCATCGACGGCATCCACCTCCTGCACCGCGACCTCTCCCGGCTGCTCGACCCCGCCGACGCCGCGCGCCCACTGCCCGCCGGCCGGGCCGGACGGTCGTTCGGCAGCGAGGCCGACCCGCAGACCCACGTGGTGCTCGACCGGGGCCGGATCGTCGGGCTGTGGGAGTACGACACCGACCGCGCGGAGATCGTCCTCCAGTCCTTCGTGCCGCCGGACGACGCGCTGCGCGAAGCGGTGGCCCGCACCGAGGCCTTCGTCCGCGACGAGCTCGGCGACGCGCGCGGGTTCAGCCTCGACTCGCCGAAGAGCCGCGCACCGAAGATCGCGGCCCTGCGGGCGATGGCGGGCACCGCCGGCCGGGCCACCGGGTAGCGTACGGACATGTCGACCACTCCTCCCGAGGTCCTGCTCGTCACCGGCGCGGGCCGCGGCATCGGCGCCGCCACCGCCCTGCTCGCCGCCCGTCGCGGCCACCACGTGTGCGTCAACTACCGCTCCGACGAGGCCTCCGCGGACGCCGTCGTGGCCGCGATCCGGGCCGAGGGCGGCACCGCCGCCGCCGTCCGGGCGGACGTCACCCGCACCGCCGAGGTGGAGCGGCTGTTCGCCACCGTGGACGGCGAACTCGGACCGCTCACCGGCCTGGTGAACAACGCGGGCACGCTGGAGCGGCAGTGCCGGCTCGAGGACCTCGACGAGGACCGGCTGAACCGGATCTGGGCGGCCAACATCACCGGCCCGTTCCTGTGCGCGGCGCAGGCCGTCCGCCGGATGTCCACCCGGCACGGCGGGCGCGGCGGGGCCATCGTCAACGTCTCGTCGGCCGCCTCCCGGCTCGGCTCGCCGAACGAGTACGTCGACTACGCGGCCGCCAAGGGCGCCGTCGACTCGATGACCCGCGGCCTCTCGCTGGAGGTCGCCGCCGAGGGCATCCGCGTCAACGCCGTCCGCCCCGGCCTGATCCACACCGACATCCACGCCCTGGGCGGCGAGCCGGGCCGCGTCGACCGGGTCGGGCCCCACCTGCCGATGGGGCGCGGCGGGCAGCCGGAGGAGGTCGCGGAGGCGATCCTCTTCCTGCTCTCCCCGGCCTCCTCGTACATGACCGGCGCGTTCCTGGACGTCGCCGGCGGCCGCTGACCGGGCTCGCGCGCAGCGGCCGGAAGGCACCGAAAGGCCTCTTCCGGTTTCCTTCCGCCGCCACCGCCCGCACCCGTACCGTGGTGCCATGACCGACGCCATCGACGCCTTCATCGACATCCCCGGCGTGCGCAACTTCCGCGACGCCGGGGGCATCGGCGCCCTCCGCCGCGGCGTGCTCTACCGCTCCGGCTCCCTCCACACCCTCACCGAGGAGGGCGCCCGGCGCCTCAAGGCCCTCGGCCTGCGCACCGTGATCGACCTGCGCAGCGCGTTCGAGCTGGAGGTCTGGCCCGACCTGCGGCACGGCCTCGACCACCAGACCCTCCACGTGCCGACCCTCCCCGCCGACCGCGAGGACGACGAGCACCCGTGGCCCGAGGACCAGGCCGCGCTCTATCCCTTCATGGCCCGCACCGGCGCCCCGTCGATCGCCGCGGCCGTCCGCCGCCTGGCCGCCCCGGAAGCCGTCCCGGCCGTCATCCACTGCGCCGTCGGCAAGGACCGCACCGGCCTCACCATCGCGGTCGTCCAGTCCCTCCTCGGCGCCTCCGAGGCCGAGATCACCGAGGACTTCCTGCGCTCCAACACCGGCCTCGGCCTCCTCGACGGCCCCACCCCGTACGTCGACGAGACCGGCACCGAACGCGTCTCCCGCCCGGTGTCCGCCGCCCTCCTCGCCTCCTCCCTCACCTGGATCGAAACCCACCACGGCTCCATCGCGGCCTACCTCGCCCCCCACGGCATCACCGCCGCCGACCTCACCGCCCTCCGCACCAACCTCTCCGCCTGACCCGAGCCGACGGGCGAAGCCCCGCCGACCTACCCCCGGCGTTCCAGGTGCCACCACTGGGTCGGGGAGTCGGCGTCCTCGCGCTGCTCCACGCCGGTCTCGGTGGCGGTCAGGGGCTTGCCGCCGATGAAGCTCGTGATGGTGTAGGTGCCCGGGGCGTCGTCGTGGTGTTCGAGGAGCCATTCCTGGGCGCCGAAGGCGTTGGCGGACCACTGCTGGATGGGGACGCCGTCGTCGGGGGAGGCGTTGGTGACGTCGAGGCGCTTGCCGCTGTTGGCGTTCTCCAGGTGGTAGAGGGCGCCGCCGGGGTGGACGGCGGTGAGGTGCCAGAGCTGGGCGTCGGTGCCGGTGGCCGCGCCGCAGCGGACGCGGGCTCCGCTGCGGCGGCTGCCGTCGGCGACTTCGAGGAGCAGGCCGTCGGCGGCGTTGCGGATCAGGTAGGTACCGTCCGTGATCGCGGTGTCAGTCACGGGGGAAGTCTGCCACCGGGGACCGACGGGCCTCGTAGGTGAAGGCGGCGGCGAGGACGGTGGCGGTGGCCGCGACCTGGGCGAGGGCGGAGACGGTGGTGCCGAGCCGGACGGTGGCGAGCAGGAGTGCCGCCGCGACGAGCCGGGGCGCGTTGGGGGTGAGGCCGAAGGTGCGGCGGATGGCGGTGTTCACCACGAGGTAGAGCGCGATGCCGCCGGCGAGGGCGCCGGCCTGCGGGAGGGTGATCGGGGCGCCGGGGTGGGCGACGGCGGACTTGACCCCGGCGGCGAACAGCAGGATGCCGAGCAGGAGTCCGCCGTGCCCGAGGTAGTAGACGGTGACGGCGGTCCAGTTGCGGCGCGCGGACGTGAGGGTGGCCATGTGGTGCTCGGCGCGCGCGTCGTCGTCGTGCCCGAAGTAGGCCCACCAGAGCCCGACGCAGACGGTGAGGCTGAGCAGCGCGACGGCGACGAGGGGCAGGGTGAGGTCAAGGCCCCCGGCGCCGACGCCGATCGCGATGACGGACTCGCCGAAGGCGATGATGACGATCAGGCCGTGGCGTTCGACGAAGTGGTCGGCGCGGAGCCGGAACTCGGGCAGCCGGGCGACCCGCGGGGTCACGAACTGCATGGCGAAGGCCGCAGCCCAGAAAACGAGTTGGAGGGTGCCCGTGCAGTAGCCGCCGGTCACGACCAGCGCGCCGCCGACCAGGTTGGCCCCGCCCATCCGCAGCACGGAGGCCAGCACGACGCCGGAGGCCGCGAACATGCCGGTGTGTACGGCGACGACGACCAGGTACGCCCAGCCGAACGCGACGCCGCTGCCCTCGAAGGCGTGCGGGACGGACAGCGACATCACCAGGAACGCGCCCATGGCGAGCATGAGGAGGCCGCGCCGGGGGTGGTTGCTGGGCGGCATCGCGTTGGTGAGCCAGATGAAGGCGTCGTACATCCACCAGATGACCGCCAGCATGACGAGCACCTGGACGAGGCCGTCGGCGGTGAGGTGGTGGGCCAGGCTGCCGGTGAGCTGGGTGATCGTGAAGACGAAGACGAGGTCGAGGAAGAGTTCGAGCGGGGCGACTTTCAGGGCGGGTTCCGCCTCGGTGCCGGCGGCGGGGGTGCGTATCGGATGGGGCGCAGTCACCGCGTGAGTATGCGTCACGGGACTTGCACCGCGCCGCGGGTTCCGCCGAAGCGCTCCGGGCGACCCCGCGCACCACCCCGCGCTGCCCTCCGCCCGGCCAGCCGCCTATGCTGCGGCGAATGGCTTCCCAGCACACCCCCACACCCCATCAGCAACTTGCGTTCACCGAGGCGGTGGCCGTCCTGGAGGCGGTGGTCGCGGCGGAGGAAGAGGAGCGGTTCGGGCCGGCGCTCGGCCTCGTCGGCAGCCTCTTCGGCCCGGCCGGCCCGCAGGAGGTGGCGGCGGCCGGACCCCGGCTGGCGGCGCTGCTGCCGGACGCGCCGCCGTTCCCGCGCTCGCACCTCGCGATGATCGTGGGTGCGTGCGTCGAGCGGGGCGCGGACCCGTCGGCCTGCGCCGGCCCGGTGCTGGCCGGTCTGCGGGGCGCGTTGACGGGCGCGCAGCGGCTGGTGGAGCGCTGGGAGGCGACCGGCGGCGGACCGCTGCCCGATCCGGAGGACGACGACCCGGGCGAGGCCCACGAGCGGATCGCGGATCCGGCCGTCCTGGACGCCTGGCAGGCGCACCTGGCCGTCGTCGGCTGGTGGACGCTGGAGCTGTGGCAGCAGGCCGCGTGGGCGGTGCTCGCGCACGCGCCGGTGCGGGCCGAGGCGCGCGCCTCGGGCGTGACCGCCGTGCTGCTGGAGCTGATCGCCCGGTACGGCGGCGAGCGGCACGACCTCAAGGGCCTCGCGTACCTGGCCCAGGTGCTCGACGACGAACCGCTGCTGGTGCTGGACCGCCCGACCGGCACCGGCTACCTGCTCCGCATGGACGGCCTGAGCGACACCTTCCAGCTGCACACTCTCCTCGCCGACGTGCTGATCGGCGGCGGCCACCTGCCGGGCGTCCGGCAGGACCCGGAGGTCGTGGCGCTGTGCCGCACCGCGCACCCGGAGGGCCGCCGCCTGATCGCGGCCGGCGCGTTCAACCTGGTGGCGCCGGACGGCTCGTGGCTCTGGAACGAGGGCACGCCCGCCGACATCCCGCTCCTGGACGGCGTACGCACGCTGGTGCTGGAGCCGCAGCCGTACGAGCGGACGTGGTCGGCCGGCCGGTTCATCCCGGACCTCCCGGGCGACCTGCGGCTGGAGCGAGTGCTGTCCCCGGCGGAGGCCGCCGAGCGGCTGTCCCGGACGGCGCCCGCGCAGAGCTCCGCGGAGGCGTTCCGTTAAGGCCCCCAGGGCACGGGTCGGCGGCTGCGAGGCCCCGGGGCGCGTGGGGTTATGGTCGGAAGCCGGAAGGCATCCCCGAACGGACGAGCGGAGTCGACGATGGCGAAGGTCCCGAACGTGATCGCGGACGGCGCGCCCGCCGCCCTGACCGCCGCGAGCGGCCTGATCGGCGGCTACGGCGTGGCCCGCTGGACCGGCCGGCGCGAACTGGGCGGCGCCGTGCTGGCGGTGGCAGGTGCCGGGGCGGCCGCGCAGTGGAACCGCCATTCGGGCGCGCGGACGGCGGCCGTGCTGACCGGACTGTACGTGGCGGCCTTCGGCGGCTCGCACCCGCTGGCGAAGCGGATCGGCGCGTGGCCGTCGGTGTTCGCCGTCACCGGGGTGGTCGCCGCCGCCTCGACCGTGGCCACGGCACTGTCCGGCCGCGCCGAGGCCTGAGCCCCCGGCGGACCCCGCAGGACGGAATCAGCCGGCGGAGCCCGCGGACGGGATCAGCCGGTGAACCGGGCCTCGAACGCGGCCCGGTTCACCGACACCGGCGAGCGGTCCCACACCGCGAACACGACGCGCTCGAAGGCGGCCCCGTACCGGGCCAGCGCGCCCTCGAAGGCCTCGGCGACCTCCGCCGGGTCGTTGCCGAACACGCCGCAGCCCCACGCCCCCAGCACCAGCGCGCGGACCTCGTGCCGGGCCGCCGCCGCGAGCACCCGCACGGCCCGCTCGGCGAGCACGCGGCGGACGTCGACGCCGGACGAACGCCGGGCCAGCTGGCCCGCGTTGGGCGCGGGCGAGGTCAGGAACGTGACGGGGTAGGGCCGGGCGAGGAGGTCGCCGTGCTCGCCCCGGACGACCGGCACGCCGGGCGAGACGATCACCCGATGGCTGTACCGGAGGTCGCTGGAGGCGCGGTGCGCCTCGTAGTAGTCGGGCGCCTCCAGCAGGCAGGTGTAGAGGAGCGCGCTGCGGCAGAGGTCCTCCTCCTGGGCGCGGGCGCCGCGCAGGTAGCCTCCGCCGGGGTTGCGCGCGGACGCGAAGTTGAGCACCCCGACCGGTCCCGCGCCGGCCTCGACCAGGCGCCGCGCGGCCTGGACGCTGCCCTCGGCCGTCACCTCGACCGCCCCGCGGCCCGGCCCCGGGCCGGGGTCGCCGGCCCGCAGGAGGGCGTCCAGCGCGGCCGGGGCGTAGGACACCGTCCCCGCCCGGGCCGCCGCCAACTGCTCTCCCACCTCGACGAGTTCGCCCCTGGCGGCCCGGTAGCTCCCCCGCGCCGCGATCTCCTCGTTCACCACGGCCACACCGTGCAGTCTGCTGCTCATGCGCCCGACGCTAACGGACTTCCCTCCGCCCGCGCCACAGGTTATTCTCACTACAAGAACAACGCCTCGGGGGAAACGTCCGGGGGGTCCCAGGGGGGGTATCGGGGGATATCGGGGACCCAGGAGGACGCCGGGGAAGTTCCGGGGGGAACGCCGAAGGGCCCGCTCCAAGTGGAGCGGGCCCTTCGTCCGTCAGCCGGCGGTCTCGTCACCTACCGGCGGTGCGGGTTCAGTTCTTCCAGCGGGGCTTGCGGTCGTCCCGGTTGAAGCCGCCGCGGTCCTCGCGGTTGAAGCCGCCGGAGCGGGCGCCGCGGTCGTCGCGGTCACGGCCCCCGAAGCCCGCGGACTGCGGACGGCCACCGGAGCGGTGGTCGTCGCGGCGCGAGAACGGGCGGCTGCTGCTGCCGCGCTCGTCGCGGTCACGGCCGAAGGACGGGCGGTCGCCGAAGGTGCGGGCCGGACGGTCGCCGAAGGAACGGCCGCCGCGGTCGTCGCGGTCCCGGTTGAAGCCGCCGCGGTCGTCACGGTCACGGCCGCCGAAGCCACCGCGGTCGCCACGGTCGTCACGGTTGAAACCGCCCGAACGACGGTCGTCACGGTCACGGCCGCCGAAGCCGCCGCGGTCGCCACGGTCGTCACGGTTGAAACCGCCCGAACGACGGTCGTCACGGTCACGGCCGCCGAAGCCGCCGCGGTCGTCACGGTTGAAGCCACCGGAACGGCCACCGCGGTCGCCACGGTCGTCACGGTTGAAGCCGCCCGAACGGCCGCCACGGTCGTCACGGTCACGGCCGCCGAAGCCACCGCGGTCGTCACGGTTGAAGCCACCGGAACGGCCACCGCGGTCGCCACGGTCGTCACGGTTGAAACCGCCCGAACGACGGTCGTCGCGGTCACGGTCGCGGTTGAAGGCCGGACGCTCGTTGCGGGCCTCGCGGTAGGCCGGGGTCCGCTCCTCGGCGACCGGGCCGGACTGCGCCGGCACGGCGACCGCGGTGTCGGCCGCCGGGGCGCCCTCGGCGACGGCGTCGCCCTCGGCGGCCGGGGCCTCGTCCTCGATGCCCAGCTCGGCCCGCTCGCGCGCCGCACGGGCGGCGAGGCGGTCGGCCTCCTCGCGCAGCTCGGTGGCGCGGCGCTGCGCGCGCTCCAGCTGGCGGGTCATGTCGGCGAGCTCGCGCTCGGCGGCACCGGCGATGTTCGCGGCGCTCTCGGCCTGCACCTCGGTCAGCGAGCGGGCGCCGGTGATCTTGGCGACCTCGGCGTCGAACGCGTGGTCCAGGATGTGGCGGCTGGCGTCGACGCCCGCGTCCTCCATGAGGCGGAAGACACCGCGGCGCTGGTGCGGCAGCACCAGGGTGACGACGGCGCCGGAGCGGCCGGC
The DNA here is from genome assembly GCF_036322405.1 of Streptomyces sp. SP17BM10. Lineage (NCBI taxonomy): Bacteria > Bacillati > Actinomycetota > Actinomycetes > Kitasatosporales > Streptomycetaceae > Streptomyces > Streptomyces sp. SP17BM10. Next base: position 17,913 of record NZ_JAQYXB010000608.1, read on the forward strand.
ACGCGCGGTGCGGCCGGAGCGGTGCAGGTAGTCCTTGTGGTCGCCGGCCGGGTCCACGTTGAGGACCAGGTCGATGCCGTCGACGTGGATACCGCGGGCGGCGACGTCGGTGGCGACGACGACGTTGACGTAGCCGTCCTTGAAGTCACCGAGGACGCGGGTGCGGGCGCCCTGGGTCATGCCGCCGTGCAGCGCGTCGGCCTTCACGCCGGCCTCGAGGAGCTGCTCGGCGACGCGGTCGGCGCCCATCTGGGTGCGGACGAAGATGATCGTGCGGCCCTTGCGGGCGGCGATCGCGTTGGTGATCGGCGCCTTGTCCTTGGGCTTCACCACGAGGATGTGGTGGGTCATGGTGGTGACGGCGCCGGCCGACGGGTCGACCTCGTGGGTGACCGGGTTCTTCAGGTAGCGCTTGACCAGGGTGTCGATCTCGTTCTCCAGGGTGGCGGAGAACAGCAGGCGCTGGCCGCCGGCCGGCACCTGGTCGAGGATCTCGGTGACCTCGGGCAGGAAGCCCATGTCGGCCATCTGGTCGGCCTCGTCGAGCACGACGGTGCGGACGTCGTCCAGCTTGGCGCTGCCGCGGTTCAGCAGGTCGCGCAGACGGCCGGGGGTGGCGACCAGGACGTCGACGCCGCGCTCCAGCGCGTAGATCTGGTTCGACATCGAGGTGCCGCCGCAGACGACCTTGAGCTTGAGGCCGAGCACCGAGCCGAACGGCTCCAGCGCGTCGGCGACCTGCATGGCCAGCTCGCGGGTCGGGACGAGGATCAGGCCGCGCGGGTGCTTGGGCTTGGTGCGCTCGCCGTCGGCGAGGCGGGTGAGCAGCGGCAGACCGAAGCTGAGGGTCTTGCCGGAGCCGGTGCGGCCGCGGCCGAGCACGTCCTTGCCGGCCAGGGCGTCCGGGATGGTCGCGGCCTGGATCGGGAACGGGGTGGTCACGCCGCGCTTGGCGAGGGCACGCACGACGTCGTCGTGCAGGCCCAGGTCGGCGAAGGTGATGGTCGGCTCGGCGGACTCGACGGCGTCGGTCTCGACGGCGTCCGACTCGGCGGCGTCGATCTCGACGGCCTCGGTCGCGGTGGTCTCGACAGCCTCGACGGCGTCGGACTCGGGGGTGGTGGTGACATCGGCGGCGGACTCGCTCGCGGGCATGGCGAAGCGGGCGTCGTCAACGAGAGACATGCAAAACCTTCCGGAAGTGGCACGCGCCAAAGTCCGGGGTTCTGTTTCACAACCGCCTCTATGCGGTCAGCCACGGATCGCCGGAACGCGCCAAGGGCGCCGATTGGGAATAGGGCGCCAGACAAATGAATCAAACGAACGATCTACCACCATAGAGGATCCTGGGGATCAGAGGCAAACGCCCTGGCCATCCCCCTAATGCGTGCCCGCGTGGGGGCTCGGGGTCGGGGAACCCGAACTGCCGGAGGACGGTTCCGGGACCGGCGGGACGGTCACGGCGGGCGAGGAGTGATCGGGCTCGGGAGTCGTGGACGCGTGGCCGCTGGGCGACGCCGAGGGGGCGCCCGACGTGCCGCCGCCGGACCGGCCCTCCCCGGTGCCGCCGGTGCCGGAGCCGGCCGAGCCACCCGTGCCCGCCGTTCCGCCGCCCGCCGACGAGCCGCCGCCCGGCTTGGGTGCGGGGCTGGCGCTCACGCCCCCGGCCGCACCGCTCACACCCGGCGCTCCCTCCGCCGCAGGGGCGCCCGGCACGGGGATCACGCCCGCCGTGGCCGCGTTCGCGACCGGCGCGGGCTCCCCCGGCGCCTGTGACGTGCCCCCGACGGGCGCGCTCTCCGCCTGCAAGCCCCCCTGCCGCTCCGAGCGCCCGGACGCACCCCCGGGGTGCCCGCCGCCCGCCGTGGCCGAGGGGCCGGCCGTCGCCCCCGGCTTGGCGGCCGGACCGGCCTGGCCAACCGGCGCGACGCCGCCGTGCTTCTCCTCCGCCGCCGGGCCGACCGACATGCACCCCGTCAGCCCCAGTCCGGCCACCGCCAGCATCGCCGCCGCCCGCACCACACCGGTGCGCAGGTGCGCGCCGCGCACCTGATCCGCCGCCTGTGCCCGCGCCGAAACCGTACGCACCGCCGTCCGAACCGCCCGTACCGAAGCCACCGAGCTCCCTCTCTACCGCCCCACCCTGGCCGCCGCACGCCGCGCGGCCGCTCCCGGTGCCCAACGCCCGCCGGGCCCGGCGGGACACGGGCAGTGCACGAGGAAGCCACCGGCCGCCAACCACCCGGCCCCACGCCGACGGTTCAAACGCGTGCCGGTTGGAATTCACCCCCACGGGGGAGCGCAGAGCGGCGGACCGTCACGCTCGCGAGCGTCGGCCCCAGAGGCGTCGGCCCCAGAGGCGTCGGCCCCAGAGGCCTCGGCCCGCGAAGGGCGGGCCCGAACGTCGGCCCGAGCGCGTCAGCCTCGGAGCGTCAGCCCCAGAGAGCCGAGGCCAGCTCCGCCCCCGCGTAGACCGCCGTCAGCCCGGCCGCCAGGCTGCCGGCCACGTTCGCCGCCGCGTACCGCCCGGCCCCCGTCTCCACCAGCCGCAGCGTCTCGTACGAGAACGTCGAGTACGTCGTCAGCGCCCCGCAGAACCCCGTCCCGACCAGCAGCTGGACGTGCGGGGACGCGGCCCCCGCCGCCACCGCGCCGGTCACCAGGCCCAGCACGGCGCAGCCGCAGACGTTCACCACGAACGTCCCCCACGGGAACACCGAGTCGTGCCGGGACTGCACCGCCCGGTCCGTCAGGTAGCGCATCGGTGCCCCGACCACGGCCCCCGCCACCACCAACAGCCAGTTCACTTCCCGTCCTCCCCGGCACCGTCCGCACCGGCACCCCCGGCCGAACCTGCGCCCCCGGCCGAACCCGCCACCCGCCCGGACCCCGCCCGCCCGACGTACCGCACGACCTCGCACGGGTCGAGCACCACCAGGCCCTCCCCGACCAGCTCGTCCAGCTGCGGCAGGAAGCCCCGCACCCGCTGCTCCTCGTCCACGATCACCACCGCCACCGGCAGGTCCTCGCTCAGCGACAGCAGCCGCGTCGTGTGCACCAGCGACGACGCCCCGAACCCCTCGATCCCCCGGAACACGCTCGCCCCGGCCAGCCCGGCGGCGCGCGCCCGGTGCACGATCTCGCTGTACAGCGGCCGGTGGTGCCAGCGGTCGTTCTCCCCGACCAGCACGGTCAGCCGCAGCGCCGGCCCGTTCAACGCCGTCATCCCCGGCCACCTTCCCGGGCGCCGCGGTGGATCAGACGGCGCGTCACCGCGGCCGCCGTCCACACCGCGAGGAGCGCGCCCACCAGCGTCAGCCCGAGGTAGGCCAGGCCGGGACCGAGACGGTCCGCCTCGACCAGGCGCCGGATGTCCACCGCGTACGTCGAGAAGGTGGTGAACCCGCCCAGCACACCCGTCCCGAAGAACGGCCGCAGCAGCGGGTGCGCGGGGCGGCCCTCGGTGACCGCCACCAGGAAGACCCCGATCACCGCGCAGCCGACCACGTTGATCAGCAGCGTCGTCCACGGGAACGCGCTCTGCCCGCCGCCCGTCCACGCCAGCCCGGCCGCGTACCGAGCCACCGCGCCGATCGCCCCACCCACCGCGATCACCGCGACGGCCGACCCCTGCCCGCGCAGCACCGGCGGGCGCCGCCGCACCGCCGCCACGACCGGCGGCACCGTCCGTGCCACGTCGTCCACCGTCCCGTCCGAGGTCGTCATAGGGCCATGAAACACCGGGTTCCGCCCCCTGGCACACCCTCATCCCAGACCCGACAATGATCCGGTGGAGATGACCCGGGAAGAGTTCGAGACGCTGGTCGGGGACGCGCTCGACCTGATTCCCCCGCAGCTCGCGGCCTTGATGGACAACGTCGCGGTGTTCGTCGAGGACGAGCCCGAACCCGGCGACCCCGAGCTCCTCGGCCTCTACGAGGGCACCCCGCTCACCGAGCGCGGCGAGTGGTACGCCGGGGTCCTCCCGGACCGGATCATCGTCTACCGCGGCCCCACCCTGCGGCACTGCGAGACCCGCAAGGAGGTCGTCGACGAGGTCCGCACCACCGTGATCCACGAGGTCGCCCACCACTTCGGCTTCGACGACCACGAGCTCCACGACCTCGGCTGGTCCTGAGCCACCCCGGCGGTCCCGACGACCACCCGCCCCGGGAGGCCGCCGGCACCGGCCCCGGGGGGTGCCGGAACCGGCCCCCGCCCCACCCGGCCGAAACCCGTTTTGGCGATCCGCCCTGCATCCCATATGCTTCTCGACGTCCCCGAGCGCTGGAAACAGCGGGACAGGCCGCAAGCCCTCATCGTCTAGTGGCCCAGGACGCCGCCCTTTCAAGGCGGTAGCACGGGTTCGAATCCCGTTGGGGGCACGCAGTACCGTAGTAAAGTGCATGACCGCAAGACCTGGTGGCCCACCAGCCACTCAAGGTCCCGTGGAGCAGTTGGTTAGCTCGCCACCCTGTCAAGGTGGAGGTCGCGGGTTCAAGTCCCGTCGGGATCGCTCGTCTCGCAAGAGACGGTGCAGTACGGCCAGGTAGCTCAGTTGGTACGAGCGTCCGCCTGAAAAGCGGAAGGTCGCCGGTTCGACCCCGGCCCTGGCCACATAGCCTGACCAGGCACGATGCCCTCGAAGCAGCTCGCTTCGGGGGCATTTTCGTGCCGGTTGACGCCAACGGTGCAGCGGACAGTCGTTGCCCTGCTTCGGCCCGCCTGCACCCGGCTAGGCAAAGACCTCGATGGTGCACTTGGCCGCACCGCTGCGCTGGATTCGGACATCGCTGGTGACGAGCGGCACGCCGAGGGTCTCGGCGAGGGCCACATATTGGGCGTCATATGCGCTGATGTTGTGGTGCAGTTCTCGCACCCGCTGCCAGAGGATCAGCGTCTCGTATCGCGTGATGGCGAGTGCCTGGTAGTCGGCTACGGCCTTCACCGCTTCCTTCTCCACGAGCTTGCCGCCCCGCACCATGCCGAAGAGAGCCGACACGAGTTCGTAGTCGAGCAGGCCAGGGGCGGCGAGCGCATCCATCCCGCGGAGTCGGTCGCGGACGGCGTGGCCGACGGGGCTGTGGTCGGTGAGCACCCGCACCAGCGCAGAGCAGTCAGTGACGACGCTCGAATTCACCGACGCTCCCGCCCGTCATCGATCGCGGCGAGGATGTCAGAGGTACTGACGTCGGTACGGGTCTCCCGGTCAAGGCGGGCCATCATCTCGGCCAACGTCGGCGTGGCCGCGTCGCGGGTGACGAGGTCGAGCAGGTACGCCTGGAGGCTCTTCCCCGCCTTGGCCGCCTTGAGCTTGAGGGCTTCGAGAATCGGGTCCGGGACTTCACGAATCGTGATCGCGGTCATGCATGCATTTAGCTGCAACGCTTGCGAAATGCCTGCATCGATATTCCAGCAGCTTGGTCACGGCCCACGGGCCACGGGTGTCCCTCGGCGACCCCGTGAACGGAAGGAAGGCGTCAGCGGGGCACCGCGGTCGCCGGAGGGTCGGGGGGCACGGAGACCGTCCCGGTGGAGCCCTTCCTCCCGGTCACGGGGATCCCCGGCTCCCTGGCGGCGAAGGTGTACACGCTGTCCAGCCCCGCCGGTGCCGAACCGGGCGACCAGGGCGTGGCGGTCGTCCCGACCGGCCGCACGGACCTCCTGACCCACCTGGCCCGAGCGGCCGTCCTCGACCCGTGGCGGCTCGTGGTCGACGGCTGATCCTTCCCCGCCGGCACCTACCGCTGCGCCGTCAGACAGGTGGTGAGCCAGTCGGCGGTGGTGGGAAGCCAGTCCGGGAGCGCCGTGCCCAGGAGGTGGTTGCCGTGGGGGACGAAGAGGAGTTCGGCGGTCGGGACTTCGGCCGCGAGGGTGGTCGCGTCGGTGACGCCCGGGATCACGTCCTCGCCGCCCTCCACGACGAGGACGGGCACGGTGAGCGCGGGCACGAGGGCCGTCACGTCCAGCCGGGCGGCGAACGCGCGGGCGGCGTCAGCGCCGCCGCAGCGCTGGACGAGGGTCGCGTGGACGAACGGCGGCAGCTCCTCCCACGCCAGCCGGTACGGGCCGCTGACCAGTGCGGCGGCCCGGACGCGCGGCTCGTGGGCGGCGGACGTGGCGGCGTAGTAGCCACCGAGGCTCAGGCCGACGACGGCGATCCGGTCGAGGTCCAGACCGTCGCGACCGGCGAGGGCGTCGATCGCGCGGCCGACGACGCGGTGGTAGTCCGGTTCGGGGGCACTTCCCGCGACGAGGACGCCCTGGCCGGGACCGTCGATCGCGAGGACGACCGAGCCGCGGGCCAGCAGGGCCTCGATCAGCGCGTGGAACTCCTCCTTGCCGGAGTCCATCCCCGGCACGACCAGCACGACCGGCCGGGGCTCCGCCGGGCCGCCGGACGGGCGCCGCAGCCAGCCCACGAAGCCGTCGCCCCCGATCCGCTCCGTCGCCGGGTCGAGGTGTTCCAGCGCCCGGCGCATGGCCTCGTCCGCGTCGGCGGCGGTTCGGGCGGCGGCCTCGCGGTCGGGGTGCGGGAGCCACCCGGCGACGTGGTGCCAGCGGGCGGCCGTCCGGTACGCCTCGCCGGCGGTGACGCCCCGGCCCTCGGCGGCGGCGCGCCCGGCGGCCTCCGCGTACCGCTGCCCGGCGGCGGCGCACGCGGCGAGCCAGTCGCGGGCGGAGGCCAGGGAAGCGGTCACCCGGTCGTATTCGTACAGGTCGAGGCCGGCGCCGTGGGCGCGGGGGCGGCTGACCTCGACGAAGCCGGCGAGGAAGCCGGGGTCGTCGAGGAAGGAGAGGAAGGAGTCGTCGGACATCGTCGTTTCCCTTTCGCAGCAGGTCAGTTGACGGTCAGGACGGCCTTGCCGCGGATGCGGCGCTCGCGCAGGTCGGTGAGGGTGGCGGCGGTCTCGCTCCACGGCGCGACCCGGCCGAGCTCGGGCGTCAGACGGCCCTCCTCGACCAGGCGGACCAGGGTGGCGAGGTCGCGGCCGTCGGGGACGTCGGAGTCGGCGTAGTGGAAGTGCCGCAGGGTCGCGGACTCCGGACCGGTGAAGAAGTCGAAGAAGTCGAGGGTGGCGGGCCGCCGGGAGGCCTGGCCGAACCAGATCAGGGTGCCGCGCCGGGCCAGCCGGGAGAGGGCGAGCGGCAGGGCGTCGCCGCCGGTGGACTCCAGCACCAGGTCGTACGGGCCGAGCGCCGCGCCGACCTCGTGGACGACCTCGGCCGCGCCGAGCTCGGCGAGCCGCCGGCCGCGCTCGGGGGAGGCGGTGACGACGGTCAGTTCGGCCCCGGCGGCGGAGGCCAGCTCGGTGACGTAGTGCCCGACGCCGCCGGAGGCCCCGGTCATCAGCACCCGGCGGCCGGCCAGCGCGCCCGCCGTCCGGAGCAGGCGCAGCGCGGTGAGGCCGGCCAGCGGGAGCGCGGCGGCCCGGACGGCGTCGATGGACTCGGGGAGCTCGGCGAGGGAGCTCGTGGGGACGCGCACGTACTCGGCCCAGCCGTCCGCGGGCGGGTGGCCGACCACGCGGCGGCACACGCCCGGCCCGGAGCCGTCGGCGGCGGCCTGGACGACCAGGCCCGCGACGTCCTTGCCCGGCCGCCAGCCCGGCTCGGGGGCCTCCAGCTTGAAGGTCTCCCCCCGGTTGACCGAGAACGCCTCGACCTTGACCAGGGCCTCCCCCGGCCCCGGCTCCGGCTGCGCGACCTCCGCGAACCCGACCGGTGCGTCCGCCCGGCCGGTCGGTACCAGCGCCTTCATCCCGTTCGCCCCTCTCGGCGTGCGTCCCGTTGACCGGTTCAGCACACCGCTCCCGCCCGGAGCCGGTCCAACAACCGCGGGGCGCCGCCGACAACGGCCGGTTGTCGTCCGAGGACCGGGTGCCGCCGAAGGTCGAGGGGACACCTAGGCTGACGCCCCATGGATCTTGATCTCGCGCAGGTGCGGGCGTTCGTGGCCGCCGCCGAGGAGGCGCACTTCGGGCGGGCGGCGGGGCGGCTCGGGGTCAGCCAGCAGGCGCTGTCGAAGCGGGTGGCCCGGCTGGAGGGAGCCCTCGGGGTGCGGCTGCTGGACCGGGACTCCCGGGGCGTGGGCCTCACCGAGGAGGGCCGGCGGTTCCTGGAGCCGGCCCGGCGGGTGCTCGACCAGGGGGACCGGGCGGTGGCAGCGGTGACCTGCGCCGCCCGCCCGCTGCGGATCGACGTCTGGGGGCACCTGTTCGCGCCGATGCGGACGGTCGCGCAGGCGCTGGACGGCGCGCCGGGCCTGGAGGTGGATCCGGTACCGGGCTGGGACCTGCCGTCGGTCGCGGCGGCGCTGCTGCGCGGGGAGTCGGACGCGGGCTTCGGCCGGGTGCATCCGCTGCCGGACGGACGGGACGCCGGGCTGACGCACCGGCTGGTGCGGCTGGAGCCGGTGGACGCGCTGCTGTCGGCCGACCATCCGCTGGCCGGCCGGGAGGTGCTGCGCCCGGCCGACCTGCGCGGCAGCGTGCTGCGCTACCCGGCGGCGGTGGGCCGACTGGACTTCCTGACCAGGTTCGCGGACCGGTTCGGCATCGAGCGGCGGGCCGGCTCGACCAACCTGGGGCTGGAGCACTTCGTCGAGCAGGTCCGCGCCGCCCCCGACGAGTTCTCCCTCGTCCCCGCCGACGTCCCGCTGCCGGACCGCCCCGGTGTGCGGACCGTCCCGTTGGTCGAGCCGACGCCGCTGTACGCGTGGTCGCTGCTCTGGCGCACCGACGGCGGCCCGGGCGGCGGCACGGGCGGCGGCACGGGCGGCGGCGGGACCGCCGATCAGCACCCCCGGCTCCAGCCCCTGCTGCGGGCGTTCGCCGAGGAGGCGCGGCGCAGCAGGTGGCTGGAGTACGACCCGGTCCGCGACTGGCTGCCGGGTCCGGACGAGGCCGCGCTCATTCCGTAGGGCGCCAGGGCGCCGTCACGCCACCGACTGGTAGGCGAGCACCTCGAAGTCCCGTGCCACCGCGGGCGGGGTGGGGCCGTCGAACATGCGCTGGGTGAGCAGGATGCCCGTCAGTCGTTCCACCGGGTCGTTGAACCAGGTGGTGCCGAGGCCGCCGTCCCAGCCGTAGCGGCCGGGGGCGGGGAGGCCGTCACGGGTGGTGGTGACCGAGAGGCCGAAGCCCCAGCCGGTGAGCTCGGCACGGCCCAGCAGCGGTGCGGAGGCGGCGAGCTGGGCGGGGGTGAGCTGGTTGGTGGTCATCAGCTCGACCGTGGGGCGGGAGAGGATCCGGACGTCCCCGTGGGTGCCGCCGGCGAGGAGCATGCGGGCGAAGGCGAGGTAGTCGTCGACGGTCGAGACGAGGTCGGCGCCGCCGTCGTCGAGGACGGCCGGCCGGGACCAGGCGCTGTCGGCGGGGTCGTCGTAGACGACCAGGCCGCGGTCCGGGTCGTGCCAGTACTCGACGGGGAGCCGGTGCAGTCGGTCGGCCGGGACGGTGAAACCGGTGTCCCGCATGCCCAGGGGGTCGAGGACGCGCTCGCGCAGCACGTCGCCGAGGGGCCGGCCGCAGGCGCGGGCGAGCAGGATCCCGAGGACGACCGAGCCGGTGTGGTAGTGCCAGCCGGCCCCGGGCTGGTGCAGCAGCGGCAACTCGCCGAGCCGGCGCAGGAATTCGTCCGGCCCGGGGTAGTCGGCGCGCGGCGGCAGGACGCTGACGCCGCGCTCGGCCATGGCGGCGGCGATCGGGGCGGTCGGCGGGATCATGGTGAGGCCGTAGCCGAGCCGGAAGGTGAGCAGGTCGCGCAGGCTGATGGGGCGGACGGCGGGCTCGGTGTCGTCGAGCGGACCGTCCGGCCGGCGCAGCACGCGCCGGCCGGCGAGTTCGGGCAGGAGGTCGTCGAGCGGGTCGTCGAGGCGCAGGACGCACTCCTCGACCAGGGTGAGCGCGGCCACGGCGGTGACGGGCTTGGTCATGGACGCGATGCGGAAGATCGTGTCGCGCTGCACCGGCGCGCCGCCCTCGGCCGTGAGGCGGCCCAGGACCTCGACGTGCTCGTCGGCGTCCCGGGCGACCGCCGCCACCAGGCCGGGCACGGCGCCCCGTTCGACGTGCCCCGCCAGCACCCCGTGCAGGCGCTCCAGCCGCTGCTTCGACAACCCGCTCATCGTCCACCGCCCTTCCGGACCACTGACGGCCCGTCGATCAACGCGTCCGGTACCACGATGGCGCACGGCGCCGACAATCGGCGGCGGGCGCGGGGGGCGGCGGCTCAGTTCGTGCGGACCCAGTGGTCGGTGGTGTGCAGCACGGAGCCGTTCGCCGCGCAGGCGGTGTGGGTCCGGACGCCGGACCCCTGCGTCGCCATGGGGCCGTACCAGCGCATCGTGGAGTCCCCGCCCCGGCCGGCACCACCTCGGCGGAGCTGTCGGCCTCCCAGGCGATCACGATCTTCGCCACGGCGGGCGCGACGCCGCCGACCGGCACCGGCGGGAGGCCGGACTTCGCCGTGTCCTCGAGGCCCGGCGACGCGGCCGCGCCGACGCCTCCCCGGTACGGCCCCTCGGGCGCGCCGAAACCCGCCCGGAAACCCGCCCGGAACCCTGCCCGGAAACCCGCCCGGAACCCTGCCCTGAAACCCGCCCCGAACCCCGCCCGACAGCCGCCGTCGCCACCCGCCCGGAATCCTCCGGACCCGTCTCGGCGTTTGCGCACCGACCCGGCCACCCGCCGTTCGCCGATCGCCACCGGCGACTGTGACACTGGAGGGGCTCGAAAACCGAGGTGCGCGCCGCCGTGCCTCCTTGCGAACCTAGAGGGATGCCCGCAGTGAGTTCTCCCGCAGTCCAGTCCGCCGCCGCTCCCGCGGAGGGCCCCGGTATCGGCGAGCTGGCCGCCCGCCTGCCCGAGCTGACCTTGCGCGACGAGGTGCGGATCGGACGCCGGCTGGAGGGGGCCCGCCGGGTCCGCAAACCCGAGGCCCGGCAGAAGATCGCCACCGAGATCGCCGCCGACATCGAACGCGCCGAGCTGCTGGTCGAGCAGCGCCGGGGCGCCGTCCCGGCCATCACGTATCCCGCCGAGCTCCCGGTCAGCCAGAAGAAGGACGAGATCCTGGCGGCGATCCGCGACCACCAGGTGGTGATCGTCGCCGGCGAGACCGGCTCCGGCAAGACCACCCAGATCCCGAAGATCTGTCTGGAGCTCGGCCGGGGCGTGCGCGGCCTGGTGGGCCACACCCAGCCCCGCCGGATCGCGGCCCGCACGGTGGCCGAGCGCGTCGCGGAGGAGCTGCGCAGCCCGCTCGGCGAGGCCGTCGGCTGGAAGGTCCGCTTCACCGACCAGGTCGGCCAGGACACCCTGGTCAAGCTGATGACGGACGGCATCCTGCTCGCGGAGATCCAGACCGACCGCGACCTTCGCCAGTACGACACCCTGATCATCGACGAGGCGCACGAACGCAGCCTCAACATCGACTTCATCCTCGGCTACGTCAAGCAGCTGCTGCCGCGCCGCCCGGACCTCAAGGTCGTGATCACCTCCGCGACCATCGACCCCGAGCGGTTCGCCCGGCACTTCGGCGACGCCCCGATCATCGAGGTCTCGGGGCGGACGTACCCGGTGGAGGTCAGGTACCGGCCGATCCTCGACGAGGACGCCGAGGACGACTCCGCCGACGCCGACCGCGACCGGGACCAGATCCAGGCGATCTGCGAGGCCGCCCAGGAGCTCCAGGCCGAGGGGCCCGGCGACATCCTGGTCTTCCTCTCCGGCGAGCGCGAGATCCGCGACACCGCCGACGCGCTCACCCGCCTGAAGCTGAAGTCCACCGAGATCCTGCCGCTCTACGCCCGGCTGAGCTCGGCCGAGCAGCACCGGGTGTTCCAGCGCTCGGGCAGCCGCCGGATCGTGCTGGCCACCAACGTCGCCGAGACCTCGCTGACCGTCCCCGGCATCAAGTACGTGATCGACCCGGGCACCGCCCGCATCTCCCGCTACAGCCACCGCACCAAGGTGCAGCGGCTGCCGATCGAGGCGATCAGCCAGGCCAGCGCCAACCAGCGCAAGGGCCGCTGCGGACGCACCTCGGACGGCATCTGCATCCGGCTGTACTCGGAGGAGGACTTCCTCTCCCGGCCGGAGTTCACCGACGCCGAGATCCTGCGCACCAACCTGGCCTCGGTCATCCTGCAGATGACCGCCGCCGGCCTGGGCGACATCGCCGCGTTCCCGTTCCTGGACCCGCCGGACTCGCGCAACATCAAGGACGGCGTGCACCTGCTGCACGAGCTCGGCGCCCTGGACCCGGACGAGAAGGACCCCCGCAAGCGCCTCACCCCGCTCGGCCGCAAGCTGGCCCAGCTCCCGGTGGACCCGCGGATGGCCCGCATGGTGCTGGAGGCGGACCGGAACGGCTGCGTGCGCGACGTCATGGTGATCGCCGCCGCGCTGTCCATCCAGGACCCGCGCGAGCGCCCCACCGAGAAGCGCCAGGCCGCCGACGACCGGCACCGCCGGTTCACCTCGGAGACCTCCGACTTCCTCTCCTACCTGGCGATGTGGCGCTACGTCCGGGAGCAGCAGAAGGAGCTGTCGTCCTCGGCCTTCCGCCGCATGTGCAAGACGGAGTTCCTCAACTACCTGCGCATACGGGAGTGGCAGGACGTCTACACCCAGCTGCGCACGGTGGCGAAGCAGTTGGGCGTCACGATCGAGGAGCCCCACCCGGACGCCGAGCCGGACGCCGACCGGATCCACCAGTCGCTGCTCGCCGGACTGCTCTCCCACATCGGCCTGTTCGACGTGGAGAAGCGCGAGTACGGCGGCGCGCGCGGCGCCCGGTTCGCGGTCTTCCCGGGCTCCGGGCTGTTCAAGAAGCCGCCGCGCTGGGTGATGTCGGCCGAGCTGGTCGAGACGTCCCGGCTGTGGGCCAGGATCAACGCGAAGATCGAGCCGGAGTGGGTCGAGCCGCTGGCCGGCCACCTGCTCAAGCGCAGCTACAGCGAGCCGCACTGGGAGAAGAAGGCCGGCGCCGTCCTCGGCTACGAGCGGGTGACGCTCTACGGGATGCCGATCGTCGCCCAGCGCAAGGTCAACTACGGGAAGATCGACCCGGAGCTGTGCCGCGAGCTGTTCATCCGCAACGCGCTGGTGGAGGGCGACTGGGAGACCCACCACAAGTTCTTCGCGGAGAACCGCAGGCTGCTCGGCGAGGTCGAGGAGCTGGAGAACCGGGCCCGCCGGCGCGACATCCTGGTCGACGACCAGACCCTGTTCGACTTCTACGACGCCCGGCTGCCCGAGGACGTGGTGTCCACCCGGCACTTCGACGCGTGGTGGAAGAAGGCCCGGCACGAGCAGCCGGACCTGCTCAACTTCGAGAAGTCGATGCTGATCAACGACGCCGCGGACGGCGTCACCGAGGCCGACTACCCGGACCACTGGCAGCAGGGCAAGCTCCGCTTCAAGCTGACCTACCAGTTCGAGCCGGGCAGCGACGCGGACGGCGTGACCGTCCACATCCCGCTGCCGGTGCTCAACCAGGTCACCGCGGAGGGCTTCGACTGGCAGATCCCCGGCCTGCGCGAGGAGCTCGTCACCGCGTGGATCAAGTCGCTGCCGAAGGCGGTCCGGCGCAACTTCGTGCCCGCGCCGGACTTCGCCAGGGCCGCGCTGCGCGCCGTGAAGGACCGCCAGGAGCCGCTGCTCCCGTCGCTGGAGCACGCGCTCAAGCGCCTGACGGCCGTCACCGTCCCGCCGGAGGCCTGGGACGACGACCGGGTGCCGGACCACCTCAAGGTCACGTTCCGGGTCGTGGACGGCCGCCGCAAGCTCGCCGAGTCCAAGGACCTGGAGGAGCTCCGGCTGCGGCTGAAGCCTGAGCTCAAGGAGACGCTCTCCTCGGCGGCCTCCGGCCAGGGCATCGAGCAGAGCGGGCTGACCGCCTGGCCGGCCGGCCTGCCGGTGCTCCAGCGCACGTTCGAGCAGCGCTCCCGCGGCCACTCGCTGCGCGCCTACCCGGCACTGGTGGACGAGGGGCAGTCGGTCGGCGTGAAGCTGTTCGACACCCCGCAGGCCCAGGAGCGGGCGATGTGGGAGGGCACCAGGCGGCTGCTGGTGCTGACCACCAACTCGCCCGCCAAGTCGATCCAGGGCCGCCTGGGCAACCAGGCCAAGCTGGCGCTCTCGCACAGCCCGCACGGCTCGATCACCGAGCTGTTCGAGGACGTGGTGGCCTGCGCGACGGACCGCCTGATGACCCTGGGCGGCGGCCCGGCCTGGGACGAGGCGGCCTTCGGCAAGCTGCACGACAAGATGCGCGCGGACCTGTACGAGCTGTCCGCGGACACCACGCTGAAGACGGCCGCCGCGCTGATCGCCTTCCACAAGGCGTCGACCCGCCTGCGGACGGTCAGCAGCCCGGTACTGCTGACCGCGGTGAACGACATCCGGCTGCACCTGGCCTCGCTCGTCCACCCCGGCTTCGTGACGGACACCGGCTGGCAGCGCCTGCCGGACCTCAAGCGCTATCTGCTGGCGGTGGACCGCCGGCTGGAGGCACTGCCCAACCACCCGCAGCGCGACGCCCAGCAGCTGCTGAAGGTCCAGCAGGTGCAGCAGGCCTACGGGGAGCTGCTGGCGGCCGTCCCGGCCGAGCAGCAGCCGTCCCCGGAGGTGCGGGCGGTCCGCTGGATGATCGAGGAGCTGCGGGTCAGCTTCTTCGCGCAGTCGCTGGGCACGCCGACCCCGGTGTCGGAGAAGCGGATCATGAAGGCGATGGAGGCGGCGCGGGCCGCGCTCTGAGTTCCCGCCGGTGGCCGGGGTGGGGCCCTCAGGAGCCAGTTCGACCTGGGGGCCCGACATGGGCTACGATCTGTCTTGTTCGCAGCGCGGCAAGCGAGTGAACGAGATCAGAAAACTCTGGTCCCGTGGAGCAGTTGGTTAGCTCGCCACCCTGTCAAGGTGGAGGTCGCGGGTTCAAGTCCCGTCGGGATCGCCGTAGTGCGAGAGGCCCGGAACCGTTCAGGTTCCGGGCCTCTCGCGTTTTGGACGCCGCCCCCTTACCCCACCCTAGGTCTAGACCACAAGCGCCGGGGCGCGTGACGGTCGTCACTTACGGCTTCCTCACAACCGGCGCGTCGGGGCCTCGCGCGGAAGCCACTAATTTAATATGTAAAATTGTACAGTTATTCACTGTAAATCCCCCCCGCCCCATGTGCATCGAATCGTTATCCGGAGTTCAACGTTCCGACAGATCGGCGGCCGGCCGCGGGCACGGCAAAGGGGCCGCTTACCGGACCCGGCGGAGTCCGGTAAGCGGCCCCTTTAAAGAGCCTTCGGCCTATCAGGCCTCGGTGCGCTGGGCGGGAATCCCGGCCAGCAGTGCGCGCACCTCCGCCTCGCGGTAACGGCGGTGACCGCCGAGCGTGCGAATGGACGTCAGCTTGCCCGCCTTGGCCCAGCGGGTGACCGTCTTCGGGTCCACGCGGAACATGGTGGCAACCTCTGCCGGCGTCAGCAGCGGCTCAGCATCAGGGGTACGAGCGGTCATGAGCGGCCTCCTCGGGAGAACCGAACCAGGGCGGTTCTATCCTTCAAATTCTGCACCTTGGCCCGCGATGCCCGAAATGGCATACACGGGCCGAGTCGGTTATAGGACGAACGGCTTGTCCTGGTGTCTACAACTACACCATCCGTCCAGCCCTATCGACCAAACCGCCAAAATTGACCCCTCACGGGTTCAAGGCCGACGGATGGCGATGGACCACCCCATAACGGACAGTCACGCGCCAGTGACGTCCGGTTACGAGGGGACCAGACCCTCCGTTCCCCCGCAAAGCACGCATCGACTCCAGAACCACCCAAAAGTGGGCACGCTCGCGTGGAGTTGGGCTGGTTGTCCCATTTTTGCACATAGGGGTAAGTTCGCGTCAACGGTGAGTAGTGTCACGTTCGGCAGGTATTGACCCGAACCAGGACCTTCGTCATGCGGCTCGGGCCCAAGGACCCCCACAGTCATACACGCCGGCTCGGACGCCAGTTCGGCCGCTAGTTCGCGTACCGCAGCGCCAGGACCCGCCGCCAGCGCACCGTCAGCTCCCCGTAGACCCGCAACGCCTCCGCGTCGTCCCCCGCCCGCAGCGCCCGCAGGCCGTCCTCCAGCTCCCCCGCCGAACGGTCCGCCAGCAACCGCTCCGGCCCGAGCAGATGCACCAGTCCCCCGTAGTCCAGCTCCACCAGCGACCGCGGATGGAACTCCTCCAGCCACCGCCCGACCTGCTCCGCCCCCCGCACCAGCTCCCCCTCCGGAACCGCCTCGCGCAACGCCCGGTAGGCCCGCGCCACCCGCCGGCGCGCCTGCGACATCGGCGTCAAGTAGAACAGCGCCGGCGCCCGGCCCCCGGCCCCCTCCCCCTCGTCCCCCGCTTCCGCCGGAACGAAGCAGCGGTCCTCCTCCCCGAACGGCAGGAACCACCGCACCGGCACCTCCCACCGGCTGGTGAGGATCCACGGCCGGGCGTCCGGGTGCCCGGCCCGCCAGCGTTCCCGGTCCGCCTCCGCGGCGGCCCGCGCCACCGGCGGCAGCGCGGTGTCCAGCAGCGCCACCGGCGCCCCCGCCATCAGCTCCTCCAGCGCCTGCCAGCTGCGCAGCCTGGTCGCCCACGGGCAGACGTAGAGGACGCCGTCCACCAGCCGCACGAACGCCCGCTCGCTCTCCCGCTCGGGCAGCGCCCGGGGCGTGCGCCCGACCAGCCCGGCGAGCGCCTCGCGCTGCTCCGCCAGCACCGCCTCGGCCACCGGACGGGCCGCCTCCGCGGCGTCCGGACCGTGCTGCGCCGCGTACGCCTGCCAGTGCGCCCGCTCGGGCTCCGGATAGGCGGCCAGCGGCTCGTAGACCCGCAGGTGGGCGGCGTACGGCGGCTGTACGGAAGTACGGACGACGGTCACGTCCTGCATGGTCGCACGCGGCGCGCGGCGCCGGGAGGGCGCGCCCCCGAACCGTTCGCGCCCGCACTCAGGGGCCCTCCCGTCTCACCCTTCGGACAACCGGCACAAGCTCGGACAAGAGGGCAGATCGTCGACGGGCACGCGACTACGCTTCGCCTTAGGCGCCCGCACCACAGCAGCGGGCCTTCGATACTGGAGTCACCACAGTGACCGACGTACAGACATCCGCCACGCACCCCGCACCCGGCGTGCTCAGCAGGATCTTCCGTACCGAGCAGGACGGCGCCCCCGGCGACGGCCACGAGCAGGTCGTCCTCTGCCACGACCGCAGCTCCGGGCTCAAGGCGATCATCGCCATCCACTCCACCGCGCTGGGCCCGGCCCTCGGCGGCACCCGCTTCTTCCCGTACGCCTCCGAGGAGGCGGCCCTGGAGGACGCGCTGAACCTGTCCCGCGGGATGTCCTACAAGAACGCGCTCGCCGGGCTCGACCTCGGCGGCGGCAAGGCCGTCATCATCGGCGACCCGAACAAGGACAAGAACGAGGCGATGCTCCGCGCATACGGCCGCTTCGTCGAGTCCCTGCGCGGCCGCTACATCACCGCCTGCGACGTGGGCACCTACGTCCAGGACATGGACGTCATCGCGCGCGAGACCGAGTTCGTGACCGGCCGTTCGCCCGAGCACGGCGGCGCCGGCGACTCCTCCATCCTGACCGCCTTCGGCGTCTTCCAGGGCATGCGCGCCAGCGCCCAGGCCCGCTGGGGCCAGCCGACCCTGCGCGGCAAGCGGGTCGGCGTCGCGGGCGTCGGCAAGGTCGGCCACTACCTGGTCGGCCACCTCGTCGCGGACGGCGCCACCGTCGTCGTCACCGACCCGTTCGAGGCCGCGGTCAACCGCGTCCGCGCCGCCCACCCGGACGTGGAGGTCGTCGCCGACGCCACCGCCCTGCTCCAGGCGAAGCTGGACGTCTACGCCCCGTGCGCGCTCGGCGGCGCCCTGACCGACGACGTCGTCGCCGCCCTCGGCGAGTTCGGCACCTCGATCGTCTGCGGCGCGGCCAACAACCAGCTGGCCCACGCCGGCGTCGAGAAGGACCTCGCCGACCGCGGGATCCTCTACGCCCCGGACTACCTGGTGAACTCCGGCGGCGTCATCCAGGTCGCCGACGAGATCGACGGCTTCAACTTCGAGCGGGCCAAGAACAAGGCCACGAAGATCTTCGACACCACCCTGGAGATCTTCACCCGGGCCGCCGCCGACGGCGTCCCGCCGGCGGTCGCCGCCGACCGCCTGGCCGAGAAGCGGATGCGCGAGATCAGCGCGCTGCGCACGGTCCTGCTCCCGGGCGCCCGCCGCGCCTGACCCGGCCCCGTCCGGAGCCGATCCGGTCATCCCGTGCGCGGGGGACGGTCCTCTTCCGTCCCCCGCGCATCACGATGTGGAACCGGATTCTCACTTCTGCGCCCGAACGGGTGATCCGAGGTCCCCCTTGGGGGGATAATCGATCCCGGAACGACGGACCTCAGACACCTCCGGACAGCGCGCAAACCGCCGCAAAACCTCCCTTGACCTGGGAAGACCTGGTCGCGGGTGAGGTCGGTGCGCGCCACGTCACACCGACGACGTACCGTCCAGCGGCGGAAACAGGTACCGTTAATGCTCCAAGGGACGGTCCTCCCCATTCGGGCAGGCCGGTCCTGATCATGAACACGTGTCAGACTCGGGGCCGTGAGCCCCATCGTTGAGGGGGTCGACCCATGGGGCGCGGCCGGGCCAAGGCCAAGCAGACGAAGGTCGCCCGCGAGCTGAAGTACAACAGCGGCGGGTTCGACGCTAACCGTCTGTCCAACGAGCTGGGCGTATCGCCGTCCACCGCTTCGATCGACCCCGAGCCGATCGAGGAGGAGGAGGACGACGACCCGTACGCGGAGTACGCCGCCCGCTACGCCGACCTCGACGACGAGGACGACACCGAGCCGGGCACCGGGCCGTCGCAGGCCTCCCGCCGCTCGTAACCGCCGTAACGCCGGACCGGTCCGGACGCCCCAGGGCGCCGGGCCGGTTTTCGGCGTTCCCCGGGCGGGCCGCCGGCCACCGGCGTCCCCGGGGACGCGAGAGGGCCCCTCCGGCGCACCGGAAGGGCCCTCTCGTCACATCACCCGCCGGGCCAGGCTCAGCCCGCCGTGAAGCCCTCGTAGGCGTTGTAGAGCGCCGCGCCGCCGTCGTGCTCGTCGGTGCGGTCGACGATGTCGCCCAGCAGCCAGGCCTCGACGCCGCGGTCCTCCAGGACCGACAGCACGACGTCCACCGAGTGCGGCGGGACGACCGCGACCATGCCGACGCCCATGTTGAGCGTCTTCTCGATCTCCAGGGTGCTCACCTTGCCGACCTCGGCGACGGTCTGGAAGACGGGCAGCGGGGTCCAGGTGCCGCGGTCCAGGCGGGCGTGCAGGCCGGCCGGGATGACCCGGGCCAGGTTGGCCGCCAGGCCGCCGCCGGTGACGTGCGAGAAGGCGTGGACCTCGGTGGCGCGGGTGAGCGCCAGGCAGTCCAGGGAGTAGATCCGGGTGGGCTCCAGCAGCTCCTCGCCGAGGGTGCGGCCGAACTCCTCGACCTCGCGGTCCAGCTGCCAGCCGGCCTGGTTCAGCAGCACGTGGCGGACCAGCGAGTAGCCGTTGGAGTGCAGGCCCGAGGCGGCCATCGCGATGACCACGTCGCCGGCCCGCACGCGCTCGGCGCCGAGCAGCGCGTCCGCCTCGACGACGCCGGTGCCGGCGCCCGCGACGTCGTACTCGTCCGGGCCGAGCAGGCCCGGGTGCTCGGCGGTCTCGCCGCCGACCAGGGCGCAGCCGGCCAGCGCGCAGCCCTCGGCGATGCCCTTGACGATCGCGGCGACGCGCTCCGGGACGACCTTGCCGACGCAGATGTAGTCGGTCATGAACAGCGGCTCGGCGCCGCACACCACGAGGTCGTCGACGACCATGCCGACGAGGTCGTGGCCGATGGTGTCGTGCTTGTCCATGGCGGCGGCGATGGCCACCTTGGTCCCCACGCCGTCGGTGGCCGAGGCCAGCAGCGGCCGCTCGTAGTTCTTGAAGGCGGACGCGTCGAAGAGCCCGGCGAAGCCGCCGAGGCCGCCGACCACCTCGGGGCGGTTGGCCTTCTTCACCCACTGCTTCATGAGCTCGACGGCGCGGTCGCCCGCCTCGATGTCGACGCCGGCGGCGGCGTAGGTGGCGCCGTTCTGGTTCGTGGTCACTGCGGTGCGGCCCTTTCGGGTCGAGGTGGGGGTGGTTCGGAACAGCAGGGTCGGTCAGGGGTGGGAACGGCGGTGGGGTCCCGGGTTCCGGGACCCCACCGTTGAGGTACTACGGGCGGCGCAGCGCGTCGGCCGCGCCCGCTCCGCCGAGCAGCGACTGGACGCCGTCCAGGTCGCTGCCGGTCGGCTTGCCGCGGACCGCGGGCGGCTGCTGGCCGCCCTTGATCTCGGCCTCCAGCAGGAGTTTGCCGAGCAGCGCCGGATCGGGCAGCTCCATCGGGTACTCGCCGTCGAAGCAGGCCCGGCAGAGCTTGTCCTTGGGCTGCGTGGTGGCCTCGATCATGCCGTCGATCGAGATGTAGGCGAGCGAGTCGGCGCCGAGGGTGCGGCCGATCTCCTCCACCGTCATCCCGTTGGCGATCAGCTCCGCGCGGGTGGCGAAGTCGATGCCGAAGAAGCACGGCCACTTCACCGGCGGCGAGGAGATCCGGATGTGGACCTCGGCGGCGCCGGCCTCGCGCAGCATGCGCACCAGCGCGCGCTGGGTGTTGCCGCGCACGATCGAGTCGTCGACGACGACGAGGCGCTTGCTGGCGATGACCTCGCGCAGCGGGTTCAGCTTGAGCCGGATGCCGAGCTGGCGGATGGTCTGGCTGGGCTGGATGAAGGTGCGGCCGACGTAGGCGTTCTTCACCAGGCCGGAGCCGTACGGGATGCCGCTGGCTTCGGCGTAGCCGATCGCGGCGGGGGTGCCGGACTCGGGCGTCGCTATCACCAGGTCGGCCTCGACCGGGGCCTCCTTCGCCAGCCGGCGGCCCATCTCCACGCGGGAGAGGTGGACGTTGCGGCCGGCGATGCTGGTGTCCGGGCGGGCCAGGTAGACGTACTCGAACACGCAGCCCTTGGGCTTCGCCTCGGCGAAGCGGGAGGTGCGCATGCCGTTCTCGTCGATGGCGATGAGCTCGCCGGGCTCGACCTCGCGGATGAACGAGGCGCCGCAGATGTCCAGCGCCGCGGTCTCGGAGGCGACCACCCAGCCGCGCTCCAGCCGGCCGAGCACCAGCGGGCGGATGCCCTGCGGGTCGCGGGCGGCGTACAGGGTGTGCTCGTCCATGAAGACGAGCGAGAACGCGCCCTTGACCTTGGGCAGCACGACCTTGGCCGTCTCCTCGATGGAGAGGTCCGGGTGGCCGGCGAGCAGCGCCGTCACCAGGTCGGTGTCGTTGGTCGCGGCGGTCCGCCCGGAGCGGGAGACGTGCTCCTCGCCGGGGAGTTCGGCGACCATGGCCGCCAGTTCGGCGGTGTTCACCAGGTTTCCGTTGTGCCCGAGGGCCAGCGAACCGTGCACGGTCGCCCGGAAGGTCGGCTGGGCGTTCTCCCAGACCGAGGAACCGGTGGTCGAGTAGCGGGCGTGTCCGACGGCGATATGCCCGTGCAACGACCCCAGGGAGGCCTCGTCGAAGACCTGGGAGACGAGCCCCATGTCCTTGAAGACGAGAATCTGGGAGCCGTTGCTCACTGCGATGCCCGCGGATTCCTGACCGCGGTGCTGCAGGGCGTAAAGGCCGAAGAACGTGAGCTTGGCGACCTCCTCGCCGGGAGCCCAGACACCGAAGACGCCGCAAGCGTCCTGGGGGCCTTTCTCGCCGGGAAGAAGATCGTGGTTGAGTCTTCCGTCACCACGTGGCACGCCTTCGAGTCTAGGGCAGTTGGCACAGGCTTCCGGAACCCGGGATGCCGGGATTGTCGGGCGATCGTTCGGCAACGCGCGTAGACAAAACCCCTTACCGGGTGGGCATTTAGGCCCGGGGGAATTCCCGTGTGCGCGGGATGGCCTTGTGGTTCGCGCCTGTTGGCGCATTCCGGGTGCGAAGCGCCCGCCGTCGGGACGGCGTCGAACGTGAGCCTGCTCACCCGGAGTTCACGCGGGCGTCACCGGGCGCCCTCAGGCCGCGGGGAGCAGCAGGCCCCACGCGGCCGGGTGGACCGTCCAGGTGCGGGCGCGGACCGGGCCGACCGGGCGGCCGTCGACCTCGTAGCCGAAGCCGCGGCCGACCACGGAGACGCTCGCGGCGCGGGCGCGCACCAGGGCGCCGGGCCCGCGGACGACGACCTCCATGACGCCGGAGCCGTCCGAGGCGCCACAGGGGAGGGACACCTGCACGAGCCGGACCGGCCGGTGGACGTCCGCGAGGAGCCGCCCGTCGGCCTCGACCCGGATCCGGGAGTCCTGCTCGGTGGCCTCGACGGTGAGTGCGTTCCCCTGCTCGGCCGCAGCCAGTTTCGCCCATAGCGAACGCCAGCCACCCGGACGGCCGATCAGGCGCCGGGCCCCCGCCCCCGCGATCCGCACCCCGCCCAGCGCGACGCCGCCACCGTCGTCGACCAGCAGGTCCAGTTTCCGCGGCGCACCCGACAGCACCGCCCGCGCGGCGGGCACCGGCTCACCCGGGACCCCGAGCGCGCGGGCCGCCGCCAGCTCCTCCGCGCGGCC
Organism: Streptomyces sp. SP17BM10; assembly: GCF_036322405.1. Taxonomy (NCBI): domain Bacteria; kingdom Bacillati; phylum Actinomycetota; class Actinomycetes; order Kitasatosporales; family Streptomycetaceae; genus Streptomyces; species Streptomyces sp. SP17BM10. The sequence goes on from NZ_JAQYXB010000608.1 coordinate 40,578, forward strand.
GACCGGAACCATGCCCACCGGATCCGTGCCCAGCTCACGGTGCCGGTGCAGGGCCTGGAGCACCCGCTGCAGCGCGAGGTCGGAACCGATCACCACCGGTCGCCGCCGACCCCGGTGCGAAAGCACCCGATCGAGTTCGGACGAGCTCTCCGGGTACACCACCTTGACGTCCGCACCTCCGCAGAGCACGTCCTTCGCGATCCGCACCGACTCGCCGTCGGTCTGCCGGGCCACCGGGTCGAGGAGCAGCAGGAGCGGCTCGGAGCCGCCGGTGGCAGGCGTGGACAGGGACGACACGACCGGTCCTTCCTCAGGTAATCTCTCGGTGCAAGAGCCCCTTGCGCTACTGCGCCAGGGGCTTCGTCTATCTCGGGGCAGACTGCGGCCTACGCAGGATGCCCCAACCGGAAGGGGTGTACGCCTGTGCCGGCACTCGTGCTCGTTGGCGCTCAGTGGGGGGACGAGGGCAAGGGGAAGGCGACCGACCTCCTCGGCGGCTCCGTCGACTACGTCGTCCGCTACCAGGGCGGCAACAACGCCGGTCACACGGTGGTCATCGGCGACCAGAAGTATGCCCTGCACCTGCTCCCCTCCGGCATCCTCAGCCCGAACGTGACGCCGGTGATCGGCAACGGCGTCGTGATCGACCCGGGTGTGCTGCTCTCCGAGCTGGCCGGCCTGAACGAGCGCGGCATCGACACCTCGAAGCTGCTGATCTCGGGCAACGCCCACCTGATCACGCCCTACCACCGCACCCTGGACAAGGTCACCGAGCGCTTCCTCGGCAAGCGCCGGATCGGCACCACCGGCCGCGGCATCGGCCCGACCTACGCGGACAAGATCAACCGCGTCGGCATCCGGGTCCAGGACCTGTTCGACGAGTCGATCCTGCGCCAGAAGATCGAGGCGGCGCTGCACGACAAGAACCAGATCCTGGTCAAGCTCTACAACCGCCGCGCCGTCCCGGCCGAGCTGGTCGTCGAGGAGTACCTGGGCTACGCGGACAAGATCAAGCCCTTCCTCGCCGACACCACCCTCGTCCTGGACGAGGCCCTCAAGGCGAACAAGGTCGTCCTGCTGGAGGGCGGCCAGGGCACCCTGCTCGACGTCGACCACGGCACGTACCCCTTCGTGACCTCGTCGAACCCGACCTCGGGCGGCGCCTGCACCGGCGCCGGCATCGGCCCCACCAAGATCGACCGGGTCATCGGCATCCTCAAGGCCTACACCACCCGCGTCGGCTCGGGCCCGTTCCCGACCGAGCTGCTCGACGCGGACGGCGAGGCGCTGCGCCGCATCGGCGGCGAGCGCGGCGTGACCACCGGCCGCGACCGCCGCTGCGGCTGGTTCGACGCCGTGATCGCGCGCTACGCGACCCGGGTCAACGGCCTCACCGACTTCTTCCTCACCAAGCTGGACGTCCTGACCGGCTGGGAGCAGATCCCGGTCTGCGTCGCGTACGAGATCGACGGCCGCCGGGTCGAGGAGCTCCCCTACAACCAGTCCGACTTCCACCACGCCAAGCCGGTCTACGAGACGCTGCCGGGCTGGACCGAGGACATCAGCAAGGCGAAGACCTTCGCCGAGCTGCCGAAGAACGCGCAGGCCTACGTGAAGGCGCTGGAGGAGATGTCGGGCGCGCCGATCTCCGCCATCGGCGTCGGCCCCGGCCGCGACGAGACGATCCAGATCAACTCGTTCATCTGACCCGGCTCCGGACCGCCGTCCGGATCCTCCGGTCCGAGGGGCCCCGCGGGAGAGATCCCGCGGGGCCCTTCCGTTTGCCCCGGGGTTTTGCACTAGAACATAAATCCTTTGCATCTAGTGCAGATCGCCGGTACGTTCGGGTCATGACCGCCGAGCTGCCCGAGCCCGTCACCCTGACCGGCCGCCACGTCCGCCTGGAGCCCCTCGGGCGCCACCACGTCCCCGAGCTCTGGGCCGCCGTCGGCCCCGACCCGGAGGTCTGGCGCTGGATCCCCTTCCTCCCGCCGCAGAGCGAGGAGGAGCTGGGCGGGATCATCGACCACCGCATCGGCGAGATGGCCGCCGGCGAGGCGGTGAAGTTCGCCGTGATCGACCTGACGAGCGGCCGGGCCGTCGGCATCACCGGCTTCTACGACTTCAGCGCGACGCACGAGCTCGTCGAGATCGGCGGCACCTGGTACGCCCGCTCGGTGTGGCGCTCGGCCGTGAACTCCGAGTCGAAGCTGCTGCTCCTGCGCCACGCCTTCGGCGAGCTCGGCATGGGCCGGGTCATGTGGAAGACCGACGCGCTCAACGACCGCTCCCGCAACGCGATCCTGCGGCTCGGCGCCCAGTACGAGGGCACCTTCCGCCGCGACCGCCTGCGCGCCAACGGCGTCTGGCGGGACACCGCCTACTTCTCGATGCTCGCCGACGAGTGGCCGGCCGCCGAGGCCCGGCTGGTCGAACGGCTCGCCCGCGGCTGACGGTGCGCCCGCGGCTGACGGTGCGTCGGCGTCTCGCGGCGCCGGCCACGGCACTAGGTGTCCTCACCGCAGCGGGAGTGCCGGGCGGCGAACTCCGGCTTCGCCGAACGGGGATCCCTGGGCTGGACGTTGACCAGCCAGACCAGCCAGCCGACGAACAGCACCGCGAGCAGCAGGAGGGACAGGCCGGCGACGACCAGAGCGTTCACCGGCTCACCGGAACGCGTCGGGAACGGCGAAGGGGCGACGGAAGCGGCATGGGTGTCTCCGGTCGGGGATGACGCGCCTGCCGCCGGGCATCCGGTTCAGATCCACGGCCTCTTGACGGGCCGTTGGCGACGACCGGACGGCGACTGACTCGGCTTCGACCCTAGGGTCGAAGTACAAGACTTGCTACCGAGAGAGTGGACGTTCACTCCATCGTGGGGTATCCCCCGTTTCGGTAGCTAGGGTCCGGTTCGCACGGCACACTTCACCGGAAGCATCGACGGAGCCCGCGACCCGGAGAAGAGAGTCATGCCACCCCGCTTGTCGCCGACCGTGCGCCAGCAGCGCCTTGGCATCGAGCTGCGCAAGATGCGCGAACGCGTGGGCGTGACGCCCAAGACCCTGGCCGCCGCCCTGGGCACCGACCTGCCCAAGATCTCCCAGATGGAGAACGGGAAGTCCGGCATCAGCGCCGACCGGCTCCGGGCCTGGGCGCGCACCTGCGGCCTCGAGGGGGGCCGCTACCTCGACGCGCTGCTCGCGATGACCCAGGACCGCCGCAAGTACTGGTGGGACGGCTACCGCGGACGCGTCCCTAGCGGGGTCATCGACATCGCGGAGATGGAGCACCACGCCGAGTCGCTCACCATCCTGCACACCAGCTTCATCCCCGGGCTCCTCCAGACCTCCGCCTACGCCAACGCCGTGTTCGCGCGCCTGCGCCCGCCGTTGCCCCGGCACGAGACCGACGTGCGCACGGCGTTCCGGATCCAGCGCCAGCGCGTCCTGGTCGAACGGCCGAAGCCGTACACGGCCTTCGTCCACGAGTCCGCGCTGCGCATGCAGTTCGGCGGGCCGGCCGTGCTGCGCGACCAACTGCGCCGGCTGCTGGAGGACTCCGAGCGCCCCGGGGTGGAGATCCGCGCGATCCCGTTCAGCCTGGACACCTTCCCCGGCTCCGGGGAGAGCATGTACCTCGCCTGCGGGCCCGTCCCGGAGCTGGACACCGTCCAGATCGACCTTTCCCAGGGGCCGAAGTTCGTGCACTCCGAGGCCGACCTGCACACCTACCGCGAGATCAAGACGGAGACCGAGGCGATCGCCCTCGGGATCGACGACTCGCGGGAGTTCATCCGGACCATACTGAAACCAGCGTCCTCATGAGCAACTGGCAGAAGTCCTCGGCGAGCGCCGAGGCCAACGAGTGCGTCGAGATCCGCACCGCCGACGGGCTGGTGGAGATCCGCGAGTCGGAGAGCGCCGAGGTGGTCGTGCGCACCACCCCGCGCAAGTGGGCGGCCTTCGTGCGCGGGGTGAAGGCCGGCGAGTTCGACCGCCACGGCGACTTCGGCGGACTCCAGTCGCCGGGCGCGCCCTGACCGCCGGGGGGCGCCGTCAATCCACGGTCCGCCTCGACCCGCGACGGTAGGCTTTGGCACCCACAGTGGAACCCTGCGCCTGGCACGGCACCCCGGGCGGGGTGCGCGTGCGGGAGAAATCGGAGCATCCCAGGATGGCTCGGCACCTGATCACCAGCGCCCTTCCGTACATCAACGGGATCAAGCACCTGGGCAACATGGTCGGGTCGATGCTCCCGGCGGACGTCTACTCCCGCTACCTGCGCCGGCGAGGCCACGAGGTGCTGTACATCTGCGCGACGGACGAGCACGGCACGCCCGCCGAACTCGCCGCGCAGGAGGCCGGACTGCCGGTCGCCGAGTTCTGCGCGCGGGCTCACGACGCGCAGCGCGCGGTGTACGACGGCTTCGGCCTCTCCTTCGACTACTTCGGCCGCAGCTCCTCGCCGCAGAACCGGGAGATCACCCAGGAGATCGCCCGCGAGCTCCAGCGCAACGGCTTCATCGAGGAGCGCGCGATCCGCCAGGTGTACTCCAACGCCGACGGCCGCTTCCTGCCGGACCGCTACATCGTCGGCACCTGCCCGCACTGCGGCTACGACAAGGCGCGCGGCGACCAGTGCGAGAACTGCACGCGCGTGCTGGACCCGACCGACCTGCTGGAGCCGCGCTCGGCCATCAGCGGCAGCGCCGACCTGGAGGTCCGGGAGACCAGGCACCTGTTCCTGCTCCAGTCCAAGCTGACCGAGGAGGTCGAGGAGTGGATCTCGGCCCACGCCGACGACTGGCCGGTTCTCGCCTCCTCGATCGCCCGCAAGTGGCTCACCGAGGGCCTGCAGGACCGCTCGATCACCCGTGACCTGGAGTGGGGCGTGCCCGTGCCGGCCGACGTGTGGCCGGAGCTGGCCGCCGAGGGCAAGGTGTTCTACGTCTGGTTCGACGCCCCGATCGAGTACATCGGCGCCACCAAGGAGTGGGCGGACGCCGCCCCGGCCGACCGGCCCCGGGACTGGAGGTCCTGGTGGTACGAGGCCGACGACACCGTCCGCTACACCGAGTTCATGGCCAAGGACAACGTCCCGTTCCACACGGTGATGTTCCCGGCGACGATCCTCGGCTCGCGCCGTCCGTGGAAGAAGGTCGACCAGGTCAAGGCCTTCAACTGGCTGACGTACTACGGCGGGAAGTTCTCCACCAGCCAGAAGCGCGGCATCTTCACCGACGTCGCCCTGGACCTGCTGCCGGCCGACTACTGGCGCTACTTCCTGATGGCGCACGCGCCCGAGTCGGACGACTCCAGCTTCACCTGGGACCTCTTCGCCGCCGTCGTCAACAAGGACCTCGCCGACACCCTCGGCAACTTCGTCAACCGGGTGCTGACCTTCAGCCGCAAGCGCTTCGGCGACGACGTCCCCGGCGGGCACGCCGCCGGGGAGGCGGAGGAGCGGCTCGGCGAGCAGATCGCCGGCCTGCTCGCCGAGTACGAGGCACAACTCGACGCGCTCAACTTCCGCAAGGCGGCGCAGGCGCTGCGCGCCCTGTGGAGCGCCGGCAACGCGTACCTGGACGAGAAGGCGCCGTGGCTCCAGGTGAAGACCGACCCGGACGCGGCGGCACTGACGCTGCGCACGGCGATGAACCTGATCCACCTCTACGCGGTGGTGTCCGAGCCGTTCGTCCCGGCCACCGCGGCGGCGATGCGCGGCGCGTTCGCCCTGGCCGACGACGCCCCGGCGGCGGCGCAGCGCTGGATCAGCCCGGAGGAGGCCCGGTCGCTCGACCTGGTGCCGGCCGGGACGGCGTTCACCGTGCCGCCGGTGCTGTTCGCCAAGGTCACCGACGAGGACCTGGCGGCCTGGACGGCGCGCTTCGGCGGCGCGTAAGGGTTCCGGGGCGCGGGGCCTCAGGGAGCGGCCGTCTCGGCGGTGACCCACGCGAGGTAGCCGGGGCTGCCCGCGACCACCGGGACGGCGATCACCTCGGGCGTCTGGTAAGCGTGGCGCCCCGTGAGGAACTCGCCCAGACGGTCGGCGAGTTCCTCACGGGTCTTGAGGTCGATCCGCCACTCCTCGGCGTCCTGCACCTCGCCCTCCCACCAGTAGACGGACCGGACCGGGTACACCTGCGCGCACGCGGCCAGCCGCTCACGGACGGCGGCGGACGCCAGGGCCCGGGCCAGGTCCTCGGTCTCGTGGGTGGTCGTCACGACGACGAATCCGGGGCCGGTTCCGTGCTCGTTGCCAGTCATGAGGCGACGGTACCGGCCGCCGGGGTGCCTCCGGTTTCTCCCGGCGGCACCCCGGGGGCTCCGGGGCTACCCGGCCGCGCGGGCGGTGTGGACCGTCATCGCGGAGAGGTAGAAGGCGTCCGGCCGGTGCAGGATCCCGGTCGGGGCGTCCTCGTCCAGCAGGGCGGCCAGCGTGGCCGCGTCCTGCGGGTCCAGGTGGTCGGCGAGTTGGTCGTGCAGGCGGCCGAGCTGGGCGTGGAGGTGCTCGCGGGCGGGGGCGGCGAGCGGGGCCGGGTGGTCGATCAGGAAGGTCCGGGTGCCGGTCGGGGTCAGGCCGGCCCGGCCGAGCATGGCCGGCCAGTCCTCGATCTCCTCGGTGGCGCCCGGAAGTTCGGCGCGCATCGTGCTGAAGCCCGCCTCGTGGGCGGCGTCCAGGCGGGCCTGGAAACCGGCCGTCCCGCGGCCGAAGTCGCGCGGCAGGTAGCGCAGCGGCAGCCCGCGCTCGGCGACGGCCAGCACCCCGCCGGGACGCAGCAGGCCGGCCAGGCCGGTGAGCGCGGTCTGCTGGTCGCCGAGGTGGTGGATCGCGTTCGCGGACCAGATCAGGTCGGCCTCGCCGAGCTTGCCGAACTCCTCCGGCAGATCGGCCTGCCGGGTCTTCAGGCGCCCGCCGGAGCGGGTCCGGGCGCGCTCCAGCAACGCCGCCGACTGGTCGACCGCGACCACCTCGGCCGCCGGGAAGGCCTCCGCGAGCAGCCCGGCGAGCACGCCGGGGCCGCTGCCGACGTCGAGCACCCGCCGGACCCCGTCGCCGGTCAGCCCGCGCAGCCAGTGGGCGGCCGCGGTGACGGCGGAGGCCTTCAGCTCGGCCTCGCGCTCCAGGTGGGCGGCGAGCGCGTCCCAGTCGAAGTCCGCGGCGGGGACGTGGTCGTGGTCGTGGCCGTGCTCGCGGCCCTGGCCCTTGGTGTGGTGGTGATGGTGGCGGCCGGACATCCGGTGTCTCCGATCGTGGGGTCGTCGGGTGGTGCGGGAAAGCATGGGGGCACGGAAGGGAGCCTCCCCGTTCACACGGTGGCCGCAGCCTGGCCGTCACCTCCACCGCCAGGCTGCGGCCACCGCCGCCGTACCGGCAAGCTTTGTTGCCGTTCCCGCAAATCGACCCCGGCCGCGGACCGGGCTCAGCCGCCCGTGCGCCGCCAGTACGAGCGGACCGCGACCGCCAGCGCCACCCCGTACGCGGCGAACGCGCTCATCCCGACCCAGCCGACGAGCAGCGCGTCGTCCGGCGTCGGAAAGTCGCCCGTCCGGATCGTCGTCACGCCGATCGTGCACAGCGACAGGTACCCGACCCCCATCAGCCCGTACGGCGCGAGCGTGCCGGCCCCGATCAGCGCGGGGGCCAGCGGCAGCCAGCGCGGCACCCGGCGGCCGCTCAGCACCAGGGTCCACCGCGGAAAGACCTGCCCCCACGGGCGAACCAGGCCCCACAGCAGGAACACCCCGAGCGCGGCCATCAGCGCGGTGGCGTCGAGCCCCCAGTCCTCCAGCGCGAGCCAGAGCCCGGACGCGCCGTTGCGCTCGTCGGCCACCCGGATCCGGGCCCCGTCGAGCCCCGCGAAACTGCCGCCGAGCGCCCAGTCGAGCTTCATCACGACGTACGGGACGAACGCCACCGTGCCTGCCCAAGCGGCTAGTTGGACGGCCGCCGGAGCCTCGGACGGCGCCGCGGCCGAAGCCCGCCTCCCGGCGGACGGCCGGCGGCGCGCGGCACCCACCAGCAGCACCGTGCCGACCGCCGACAGCGCGTGCAGCACCGCTGCGGGCCCGCTGTCCACGGCCGCCCCGGTCAGCAGCGCAAGTACGTCCATCAGCAGCCCCCAGGCCGCCACCGCCGCCACCCCGGCCAGCCCCCACAGCACCGCCCGCAGCCCCGGCCCCGGCCTCCCCCGGGCCACCGCCATCCCGGTCGGCACCGCGACCGCCCCCGCCCCGGCGACCACCCAGCCGGGCCAGACGGCCCCGAGCAGCGCCGTCCCGCTCAGCGCGCAGCCCGTCCCGGAGCCGGCCCAGGCGACGCCCCAACCGACCACACTCCACGCGTTCCTCGTCATGCCCCCACGCTCACCCGCACGGCCCCGCCCCGGCCTCCCCCTGCGAGGGGACCCCGCTCCCCCGGCCGGGGGAATCCCGGCCCTTGCGTTGGAGCGCACTCCAACTCCTAGCCTCTGACGCAGAGAACGGGTCCCGACACTGCGGGGAGAACGACCATGCGCTACCGCGTCCTAGGCGGCACCGGCATCGAAGTCAGCGCCTACTGCCTCGGCACCATGATGTTCGGCGCGATCGGCAACCCCGACCACGACGACTGCGTGCGGATCATCCACACCGCCCTCGACCGCGGCATCAACTTCGTCGACACCGCCGACATGTACTCGGCCGGCGAGTCCGAGGAGATCGTCGGCAAGGCGCTGGCCGCCCGCGGCGACCGGGACGACATCGTGCTCGCCACCAAGGTGCACTTCCCGATGGGCGAGGGCCGCAACCGGGGCGGAAACTCCCGGCGCTGGATCGTCCACGAGGTCGAGGAGAGCCTGCGGCGGCTGCGCACCGACCGGATCGACCTGTACCAGGTGCACCGGCCTGACCACACCACCGACATCGAGGAGACCCTCTCCGCGCTCGACGACCTCGTCCGGGCCGGCAAGATCCGCGCCTTCGGCTGCTCGACCTTCCCCGCCGAGCAGATCGTCGACGCCCACCACGTCGCCGAGCGCCGCGGCCTCCCCCGCTTCCGCACCGAGCAGCCGCCCTACTCGCTGCTCGCCCGCGGCATCGAGGCGAACGTGCTGCCCACCGTCCAGAAGCTCGGCATGGGCGCGCTGACCTGGGGCCCGCTGGCCGGCGGCTTCCTGACCGGCCGTTACCGCAAGGGCGGGGCGATCGACCTCACCCGGGGCCGCGCCGCCATCAACCCGGGCCGCTTCGATCCGGAACTGCCGCTCACCCAGGCCAAGCTGGACGCCGTCGAGGCCTTCACCGCCCTCGCCGAGGGCCTCGGCCGCACGCTCCCCGAGCTGGCCGTCGCCTTCCCCCTGGCCCACCCGGCCGTCACCTCGGTGATCCTCGGCCCGCGCACGATGGAACAGCTCGAATCGGCCCTCGAGGGCGCCGACCTCGTCCTCGACGACGCCACCCTCGACCGCATCGACGCGATCGTCCCGCCCGGCACCGACGTCTACCGGGCCGACGGCGTCTGGCGGCCGCCCGCGCTCACCACCCCCGCACTGCGCCGCCGCCCCGCCACGGACCGCTCGGCGGGCTGACGGACGGCCCGCGGGGAGCCGGGCGGCTCCCCGCAGGCGACGTGGCTACGGCTCCCGGGGCGCCGCGAAGCAGTGGACGACGACGGTGCGCCCGCCGCCCCACTGCTGGTCGACACTGCCCAGCCAGGTCCAGCCGAGACGCCGGTAGCAGGCCACCGCCGCCGTGTCGGTGGCGAGGACGTCGAGGACGGGGTGCAGGCCCAGCGCCCGCGCGTGGGTCAGGGCGTTCGCCAGCAAGCGGGCGCCGACGCCCCGCCCGCGCGCGGCGGGGGAGACGTACAGCCGGTTCACCACGGCGGTGAGCTCGGGCCGGGCGCCGGTGCGGCGGCTCCACAGCACCGGGGCGGCGTCGCCCGGAGTGCTGCGGGAGAGGGCGACGTGCCCGAGGACGCGGGCGTCCGCCTCGGCCACCCAGGCGGCCAGGAGCCCCTCGGGGGCGAGCCAGGCGGCGGGGCGGTCGGGCCAGTCGACCGGGTAGCCGTCGGTGGCGTGGACGTCGCCCAGCAGCCGGACGCACTCGGCGAGGTCCGTGACGCGGCGCCGGCGGACCGGCACCCCCGCCCCGGCCTGCCGGGAACCGGACGCGACGACGTTGGCGCGTTCTTCAAGGTCAGCCATGCCGGTACGTTACCGGCCGGGCCTCAGCGCCGCAGCAGGTCGACCACCCCCGCCAGGTCCTCCTCGCCGCCGCCGATCGCGAGCCGCCGTTCCATCAACCGGAAGTACGGCGCCAGGAGTTCGTCGCTCACCCCCTGTTCCTCGGCCGTGCCCAGCAGCGTCCGCCGCCCGGCCACCTGCATCGCCAGGTTCGACACCACGTCCTTGGCGTAGTCGCCGCTCTCCAGTTGCTCCGCCATCTTCGCGATCGACCCGGTCATCGCCGTCAGCCACCCGGTCAGCAGCGGCGCGAGGTCACCGGGCGCGACCGCGGCCTCCTTCCCCACCAGCGCGAACGCGTGCGCGACCCCGGCGAACATCCCGTACATCGCGCTCAGCAGCGCCACGTCGTGCAGCGCCGCGTGCCCCGGGTCCGCCCCGACGTACCGGGTGCCGGCCGGCACGGCGAGCACCTCCGCGTGCTCCTCGAACAGTGCGGTCGAGCCGCTGTAGAACACGTACGGCCCGGCTGCCGGGACGCCGATCATCGGCGGGACGGCCATGATCCCGCCGTCCAGGTAGCGCGCACCGCGCGCCTGCGCCCACCCGGCGCGGGCCCGGGCCTGGGCGGGGGTGCCGGTGACCAGGTTGACCACGTCCTTCCCGGCGAGACCGGCGCCGGCCAGCGCCTCCTCCACGGAGGCGTCGTCGAGCAGGCAGACGACGACCAGCCGGTTCGCGGCGACGGCCTCCGCGGCCGTGGCGGCCACGACCGCGCCCTCGGCGGCGAGCGCCCCGGCCCGGGCGGGGGTGCGGTTCCAGACGGTCAGCGGGTGCCCGGCGGCGAGCCAGGCGCGGGCGAGGGCGGTGCCCATGGCACCGAGCCCGAGCAGGGTGACGGGGGTCTTCTCAACTCCGGTGCTTTCCATGCCGATCAGCCTCGGCGCCCGCTCACGGGTGATCAAGTACGCACGTGGAAGTGGGTGGTTACCCTGGGGTGAGTGACGAGGTGGGAGGGGTGGAGGATGGCGACCGTGCCGAGGCCGGGGGCGTACGTCTGCGGGATCGACGCCGCGATGGACGTGATCGGCGGCAAGTGGAAGGTGCTGATCCTCTGGGCCCTGGCCGACCGCCCGGGCTGCCGCTTCGGCGAGCTGCGCCGCCTGGTGCCGGGCATCACCGAGAAGGTGCTGGCCGCCCACCTGCGCGAGCTGGAGGCGGACGGCGTCGTGCACCGCGAGGCCCACGACGAGGTCCCGCCCCGGGTCGAGTACACGCTGACCGACGCCGGCGCCCGCCTCAACGCGGCGCTGGCCCCGCTGGGCGCGTGGGGACGGGAACACGTCCTCGGCGACACGAGCCCGTACCCGCACTGAGCGGCCTCGGACGAACCCGTGCACCCCGACACCGCCACGACCCTCCACGGCGAACGCCTCGACCTCGTCCCGCTGCGGCCCGAACACGCCGAGGAGATGGCCGCCACCCTCGCCGACCCCGCCCTGCACGCCTTCACCGGCGGCACCCCTGACGGCGCCGACGCCCTGCGCGCCCGCTACGCCCGGCTCGCCGCCGGTTCCCCCGACCCCGACGAGACCTGGGGCAACTGGGCGCTGCGCCTGCACGACGACGGCCGCCTCGCGGGCTACGTCCAGACCACCGTCCGCGGGGACGGCGCCGAGCTCGCCTGGGTGGTCGGCACGCCATGGCAGGGCCGCGGCCTCGCCGCCGAGGCCGCCCGTACCCTGCTCGCCCACCTCGCCGCCGCCGGCATCACCACCGTGACGGCCCACATCCACCCCGACCACCACGCCTCCGCAGCCGTGGCCCGCGCCCTCGGCCTCACCCCGACCGCCCACCGGCAGGACGGCGAAACCCGCTGGCAGGCTCACGTGGACCCGCCCGCCTGAGCCCCCGCCTACCCACCCGCCCCACCTATCCCACCCGCCCCGGAATGCCGGCCCCACCCGATGAGGTTGGATACAGCCATGGCATCTCGTGCACGAGTACGCGCCCCCGAGCTGGTCGGCGCAGGCGGTTGGCTGAACACCGGCGGCAAGGAGCTCACCCTCGCCGACTTCCGGGGCAAGATCACCGTCCTGGACTTCTGGACCTTCTGCTGCATCAACTGCCTCCACGTCCTCGACGAACTGCGCGAGCTGGAGGAGAAGCACCGCGACACCGTGGTGATCGTCGGCGTGCACTCGCCCAAGTTCGTGCACGAGGCCGACCACCAGGCCGTCGTCGACGCCGTCGCCCGGTACGAGGTGCACCACCCGGTCCTGGACGACCCGGCGCTCGCCACCTGGAAGCAGTACGCCGTCCGCGCCTGGCCCACCCTCGTGGTGATCGACCCCGAGGGGTACGTCGTCGCCCAGCACGCCGGCGAGGGCCACGCGCACGCGATCGCGCGACTCGTGGAGGAACTGGAGGAGGAGCACGCCGCCAAGGGCACGCTGCGCCGCGGCGACGGCCCGTACGTGGCGCCGGAGCCGACCGCCGGGGACCTCACGTTCCCGGGCAAGGCGCTGCGCCTGGGCGACGGCCACTTCCTGGTCGCCGACTCCGGCCACCACTCGCTGGTCGAGCTGGCCGAGGACGGCGAGACGGTGGTGCGCCGGATCGGCGACGGGCGGCGCGGCCTGGTCGACGGCACCGAGCCGCGGTTCAGCGAGCCGCAGGGCCTCGCGCTGCTGCCCGAGGGCCACCCGTACGACTACGACGTGATCGTCGCCGACACCGTCAACCACGCCCTGCGCGGCGTCCGGCTCGCCGACGGCCACGTCACCACCCTGGCCGGCACCGGCCGCCAGTGGTGGCAGGGCTCGGCCACCGACGGCCCGGCCCGCGAGGTGGACCTCTCCTCGCCGTGGGACGTCGCCTGGTTCGACGGCCGGGTGTGGATCGCCATGGCCGGCGTGCACCAGCTGTGGGCGTTCGACCCGGCGGCCGGCACGGTCGCCGTCGCGGCCGGCACGACCAACGAGGGCCTGGTGGACGGGCCCGCCGACGAGGCCTGGTTCGCCCAGCCGTCCGGCCTAGCGGTCTCCGCGGACGGCGAGAGGCTCTGGGTCGCCGACTCCGAGACCTCGGCCCTGCGCTGGGTCGGTCGATCGGAAGGGGCACGTGGCACCCACGCCGTCCACACGGCCGTCGGCACCGGCCTGTTCGACTTCGGCCACCGCGACGGCGCCGCCGAGCAGGCCCTGTTCCAGCACCCGCTCGGCGTCACCGTCCTGCCCGACGGCTCGGTGGCCGTCGCCGACACCTACAACCACGCGCTGCGCCGCTTCGACCCGGCGACCGGCGAGGTCAGCACACTGGCCACCGACCTGCGCGAGCCGTCCGGGGCCGTCCTGGTGGGCGAGGACATCGTCGTGGTCGAGTCGGCCCGGCACCGGCTGACCAGGCTGCGGCTGCCCGAGGAGGCCGTGCGGGTCGAGTCGGTCGCGCACCGCACCCAGCGCGCGGCGACCGAGGTCGCGCCGGGCCCGTTCCGGCTGGACGTGGTCTTCTCCGCGCCGAGCGGCCAGAAGCTGGACGAGCGTTACGGCCCGTCCACCCGGCTGCTGGTCAGCTCGACGCCGCCGGAGCTGCTGGTCTCCGGCGCGGGCGCGGACTGCGACCTCTCGCGCGAGCTGGTCCTGTCCGACGAGGTCACCGAGGGCGTGCTGCACGTGTCGGCGATGGCCGCCTCCTGCGACGACGACCCGGAGATCGAGTACCCGGCCTGCCACGTGCACCAGCAGGACTGGGGCGTGCCGGTGAAGCTGGCCGCCGACGGCGCCCGCCGCCTGCCGCTGGTGCTCGCGGGCATGGAGTAACCCGGCAGGACGTGCGGAGGGCCCGGCGGGGATTGCGCCGGGCCCTTCGCACCTCCGGACGTCTCAGCCCTCCAGGAAGGCCTTGATCGCGCTGGCGAGCAGGTACGGGTCGTCCGCGCCGCACAGCTCGCGCGCCGAGTGCATGGACAGCGCGGCGATGCCGCAGTCGACCGTCCTGATGCCGAGGCGGGCCGCGGTGATCGGGCCGATCGTCGTGCCGCAGGGCATGGCGTTGTTGGAGACGAAGGACTGCCACGGCACGCCGGCCCGCTCACAGGCGGCCGCGAACACGGCCCGGCCGACGCCGTCGGTCGCGTAGCGGTTGTTGACGTTGACCTTGAGGATCGGGCCGCCGTTCGGCATCGGGTGGTGGCCCGGCTCGTGCCGCTCGGTGTAGTTCGGGTGGATCGCGTGGCCCATGTCCGAGGAGAGGCAGACGGTGGCGGCCAGCGCCCTGGCGCGGTCCTCCGGGGAGCCGCCGCGCGCGTGGACGGTGCGGTCCAGGACGTTGCCGAGCAGCGGGCTCTGCGCGCCGGTGTCCGACTCGCTGCCGGTCTCCTCGTGGTCGAAGGCGGCCAGCACCGGGATGTACGGCAGCTCGGAGGCGCCCTCGGCGGTGGCGACGGCGGCGAGCGCGGCGGTGGCCGCGTGCACGGACAGCAGGTTGTCCAGGCGCGGGCCGGCCAGCAGCTCGCGGTCGCGGCCGAGGTAGGAGGCGGGCTGCACGTCGTGCGTCATGAGGTCCCAGCCGACCACGTCGGCCGGCTCCAGGCCGGCCCGCTGGGCGACGTAGGAGATCAGGCCGCCCTCGTCGACCGGGCCGAGGCCCCAGATCGGGGTGAGGTGGCGCTGCTTGTCGAGCTTCATGCCGTCGTTGACCTGGCGGTCCAGGTGGATGGCCAGCTGCGGCACGCGCAGCAGCGGCTCGTCCAGCTGCACCAGGCGCCAGCTGCCGTCCTTGAGGGCCAGCCGACCGGACAGGCCGAGGTCCCGGTCGAGCCAGGTGTTCAGCGGGACGCCGCCGTAGATCTCCACCGCGACCTGCCGCCAGCCGGCCGTGCCGGTGTCCGGCACCGGCTTGACCCGCAGGTTCGGCGAATCGGTGTGCGTCCCGACCACGCGGAACGGCGTCTCGGGGCCGGCGCCCTCGGGCAGGTACCAGGCGATGAGCGCGCCGCCGCGGATGAGGTAGCGCCCACCGGCCGCAGCGTCCCACGCGTCCGTCTCGGCGACCTGCCGAAAGCCCGCCTTCTCCAGCCGCTCGGCGGCGCTCGCGACCGCGTGGTACGGGGAAGGCGAGGTTCCGAGGAACGCGATCAGATCATCGGTGTGCGTCCGGTCGAAGAACGCCTGTCGGGCGGCGGGCGACATACTGCTCCTGAGTCGATGGAGGGCCGGAGCCGGATGGGGGTCGGCTTCGCACCCTGAGCATATGCCCGTACACGGACAGGGCACTCGCAACGTCACAACGGATGCGAAACACAGACACATCCGTGAAGTGCCTTCGCCCCCACCGCCGTTCACGCAGTGAACGGCCCTGGTCGCAGACGGTCATCCGCCCCTGGGGGCGGCCGCATGCCGAAGGGCCCGACCGGGTGGGTCGGGCCCTTCGGCATGAGGGTTTCGTCAGGCAGCTCGGGTGGGCGGGCCTTAGAAGGCCTCCTCCGCCAGGTCCATGATCTCGTTGTCGATGCCCTCGGCGATCAGGCGCTGCGGGGCGACGGTCGGCAGGACGTTCTTGGCGAAGAAGCGGGCCGCCGCGACCTTGCCCTGGTAGAACGGGACGTCCTTCTCCGAGGCGCCGGCCTCCAGCTTGGCCAGGGCCACCGCGGCCTGGCGCAGCAGCAGCCAGCCGACGACGACGTCGCCGGAGACCATCAGCAGGCGGGTGGTGTTCAGGCCCACCTTGTACATGTTCTTGACGTCCTGCTCGACCGAGGAGAGGTCGGCGAGCAGCTTGCCGACGATGCCCTCCAGGTCGCCGGCGGCCTTGGCGAGCAGCTCGCGCTCGGCGGCCAGGGCGTCGCCGCCCTCGGCGGAGGCGAGGAACTTCTGGATCTGCTCGGACAGCGCGGTGAGGGCCTGGCCGCCGTCCTTGACGATCTTGCGGAAGAAGAAGTCCTGGCCCTGGATGGCCGTGGTGCCCTCGTAGAGGGTGTCGATCTTGGCGTCGCGGATGTACTGCTCGATCGGGTACTCCTGCAGGTAGCCGGAGCCACCGAAGGTCTGCAGGGACTGGGCGAGCTGCTCGTAGGACTTCTCCGAGCCGTAGCCCTTGACGATCGGCAGGAGCAGGTCGTTCAGGCGCTCGGCGGCCTCGTCGCGCTCACCGCGCAGCTTGGCGGCCATCATGTCGTCCTGGGTGGACGCGGTGAACAGGACCAGCGCGCGCATGCCCTCGGCGTAGGCCTTCTGGGTCAGCAGCGAGCGGCGCACGTCCGGGTGGTGGGTGATGGTGACGCGCGGGGCGGTCTTGTCCAGGAACTGCGAGATGTCGGCGCCCTGCACGCGCTCCTTGGCGTACTCCAGGGCGTTCAGGTAGCCGGTGGAGAGGGTGGCGATGGCCTTCGTGCCGACCATCATGCGGGCGAACTCGATGATCTTGAACATCTGGCGGATGCCGTCGACCTTCTCGCCGAGCAGCCAGCCCTTGGCCGGGTGCTTGGCGCCGAAGGTCATCTCGCAGGTGTTCGAGGCCTTGAGGCCCATCTTGTGCTCGACGTTGGTGGCGTAGACGCCGTTGCGCTCGCCGAGCTCGCCGGTCTCCCAGTCGAAGTCGAACTTCGGGACGATGAACAGACCGAGGCCCTTGGTGCCCGGCTTACCGCCCTCGGGGCGGGCCAACACCATGTGGATGATGTTCTCGGACATGTCGTGCTCGCCCGAGGTGATGAAGCGCTTGACGCCCTCGATGTGCCAGGAGCCGTCCTCCTGCTGGATCGCCTTCGTGCGGCCGGCGCCCACGTCGGAGCCCGCGTCGGGCTCGGTGAGGACCATGGTGGAGCCCCACAGGCGGTCGGTCATCCGCTTGGCGATCTCGAGCTGCGCCTCGGTGCCCTCCTCGGCGATGACGCCGGCGAAGGCCGGGCCGGAGGAGTACATCCAGATGGCCGGGTTCGAGCCCAGGATCTGCTCGGCGAAGGCCCAGATCAGCGAGTTCGGGGTGACCTGGCCGCCGATGGACTCCGGGATGCCCAGGCGCCACCACTCGGCGTCCATGAAGGTCTGGTAGCTCTTCTTGAACGAGGCCGGGATCGGGGCGGTGTTGGTCTCCGGGTCGAAGACCGGCGGGTTGCGGTCGGCGTCGACGAAGGACGCGGCGAGGTCGTTCTCGGCGAGGCGCGAGATCTCGCTCAGGATGTTCTTCGCGGTCTCGACGTCCATGTCGGCGAACGGTCCGGTGCCGTACACCTGGTCGCGGCCGAACACCTCGAAGAGGTTGAACTCCACGTCCCGCAGGTTGGACTTGTAGTGACCCATGGCCGTTTTCTCCGGTTCGTCGCTTCCGGGAGACCGCCGCGTTCCGGCGCCCCGTACCCACCAGTAGGCATCATGATGCTACCCAGCGGTAACTTGGGCAAGCCCCCGGCGGTGAATCCGGTATGAACGTGGTCACGTCCCACAAGACGGGACGACGACTCCTTGTCAGGATCGACGCCACCACGGGCGGGTGCGCGCCCGCTAGCCTGTCCGTGTGTACGGATATGACCAGAACGCATACCCGGGCGACCCCTACCAGCAACAGGCGGGTCCGCAGCCGGGCATGAACGGCATGCCCGGCGCCGACGCCTACGGCGCGCAGTCCCAGGCGTCGCAGCAGTCGCTCTACCCGGAACCCTCCCCGCCGTCCCTCGCGGACGCCGTGCGGGCCTTCACCACCGGGTCGATGGCGGTCGAGGACTTCCAGGCCATCTTCATCACCTCCAAGGTGCACTGCCCGCGCGGCGAACGCCCCGGCTTCCTGGCGCTGCACAACACGCCGACGCCGGTGATCCCGATGTTCAGCTCGCTGAAGGAGCTGCGCCGCTACGCCGGCAAGGACTCCAAGCACTTCACCGTGACCGGCGCCGAGGTCCTGGACCTCCTGCCGACGGGCTACGGCTTCGCGCTGGACATGGAGGGCGAGCACCGGATGGTCTTCGACGCGAAGGCCGTGGAGCAGATGGTCGACTTCACCATGCGCCGCATGTACGGCTGACGGGCGCCGCACGCCCACCCCCGAGCTCCTCCACCCCCACATAGTTCAATTTTCAACTTGCTACTTGTTGAGAATTGAACTACTCTCGTGGACGTAGGCCAGAGGAACCCCCCGAAGGAGGCCGACATGCCCGCCGTGACCGTCGAAAACCCGCTGACCCTCCCCCGCGTCGCCACCCCCGACCCCGCCGCCACGAGTGCGCGGCCCGTCCTCACCGTGGTCACCGCGCCCGAGGGCTTCGAGGGCGAGGGCTTCCCGGTGCGCCGCGCCTTCGCCAAGATCAACACCAAGTACCTCGACCCGTTCATCATGATGGACCAGATGGGCGAGGTGGAGTACGCCGCGGGCGAGCCCAAGGGCACGCCGTGGCACCCGCACCGCGGCTTCGAGACGGTCACCTACCTGATCGACGGCGAGTTCGTCCACAAGGACTCGCACGGCGGCGGCGGCCACCTCGGCGGCGGCGACACCCAGTGGATGACGGCCGGCTCCGGCATCCTCCACATCGAGACCCCGCCGGAGTCGCTGGTCCTGTCCGGCGGCCTGTTCCACGGCATCCAGCTGTGGGTCAACCTCCCGGCGTCCGACAAGATGGCGGCCCCGCGCTACCAGGACATCCACGGCGGCCACGTCAAGCTGCTCTCCACCCCGGACGGCGGCTCGATCCTGCGGCTGATCGCGGGCGAGCTGGGCGGGTACCAGGGCCCGGGCGTCACCCACACCCCGATCACCCTGCTGCACGCCAGCATCACGCCGGGCGCGCAGATCACCCTGCCGTGGAAGCAGGACTTCAACGCCCTGGCCTACGTCCTGAACGGCGACGGCACGATCGGCGCCGAGCGCCGGCCGATCCGCAGCGGGCAGGCCGCGGTGTTCGGCGAGGGCGACACGATCACCATCGCCGCCGACGCCAGGCAGGAGTCCCGGCACCCCAACCTGGACGTGATCGTCCTGGGCGGGCAGCCGATCCGGGAGCCGGTCGCCTGGTACGGGCCGTTCGTCATGAACAGCCACCGCGAACTGGAGCAGGCCATGCGGGACTACCAGTCCGGCCGCTTCGGTCACCCGGTCGACTGACCCGCCCCGCCGGCCCGCACGCCCCGGCCGTCTACAGCAGCGCGTAGACGGCCGAGGCGTCGTCCTGCGCCTTGCCGCGCGGCCACCGCTCGCACGCGGCGTCCGCCCGCTCGACCTCGCGGACCTGGGCGATCAGCTCGCCCGGGCCCGACTCGGCGAGCAGCCGCAGCGCGTCGGCCCAACTGCCCAGGCCGAAGCGCTCGGTGTAGCGCGAGGCGCCGTCGGTCAGCGCCGCCAGGGCCCGCAGCCGCTCCAGCCGGACGAAGCCCGTCTCGGCGTGCCCGGCCGCGCGCGGGCTGGCCGCGGCGATCCACGGGCCGTTCCCGGTGTTGCGCGCGGCGCGGACGGCGAGCGCGTACTCCAGGTGCAGCGCGGCCCGCTCGGTGGAGCCGGGCACGGTCTGCCAGATCTGCCGGCGCAGGCCCTCGCCGCCGGGGAAGCGCTGGTTGTCCCCGATCACCCGCGGCGGGCCGTCCTTGAACTCCAGGACCAGCAGCGAGTCGCCGAGCACCAGGTACTCCAGCGACTCCCCGTGGCGCCGCGCGGCGACGACCATCGCCGCGGGCGTGTTCGGGTGGGCCAGGTCGCACCGGCCGCCGTGGAGCGCGGCCGTCTCGACGATGGCATCGGCCAGGCACTCGGCGATCGAGCGGTCCACCCGGTCGGTGAGCCGGGCGAGCAGGTGCACACCCAGCCGGCGGACGTACCAGGCGGTCCCGTGCCGACAGCCGGACTCCAGGCCGGCCGGTGAACTCGCACCGTCCAGCAGGACCAGCGCTTCCGGCGAAGCCGCCGCGAAGTCCTCGCTCTCGCGGCCGGGCCGCCGTGCTTCCCCTGCGAGCTGTAGCTGCATCCCGACAGTGTGGCCGCCTCCCCCGGCCCGCGCCCAGACCCTTGCACCGGTGTGGCGCGAGCCCGAGCCCCCGGGTTCACCGGCGTCCGGTGGCAGCCGGGGCAATCCGGCCATACCGTCGGATACCGAGTGGACAATTCGGCCAATCAGGGCCGGTCGGGTTTGCGGTCCACCTTCGGGTGGCGGGCCGCATCCGGGACTGACGGCTCCGGCAGCCCCACCCCCGACGGCTCCCGGGCGACGAGGAGCAGGACATGTTCTGGCAGTTCATCGTGTTGCTGGCCGCCGGGCTCGGCTTCCCGACCGCCGCGCTGCTCTTCCTCATCGGCGGGCCGCGCTTCCCCGACGAGCCGCGCGGCCCCGAGCGCCCGCGCGGCTGACCGTCCGGGCCCTTCTACGGCTTCCAGGCCGGGTCGCGGCCGAGCAGCGCCAGCGCGCGCTCGAACAGCCCGTGGTCGTCCTCCTGCGGGAGACGCTCGCGGAACGCGCGGTCCGGCCCGCGGCTCTCCGGCCCGGCCGGGACCAGCTCGGACACCGACACCAGCGCCCCGGCCAGCTCCGGGTCGGCGTTGACGGCCGCCGCGAGGCCCGCCGGCGTGCCGAGGGCGGCCGCGACGTCCCAGCCGTGCACCAGCGTGTCGACGAGCTGGAAGCCCACCGCCACCTCCAGCGGGAACGGGCCGCCGTCGCGGATCTCGGGCAGCCACAGCCTCCGGTCCGCCGCGGCGGCCTCGGCGAAGGCCGCCTCGAGGTCCTGCGCCGTGCGCCGGAAGGCGCCCGCCGGGTCGTCGCCGACCGGGGCGTCGGCCCACAGCGCCAGGTCGGGACCGGCGCCGCGCGCGGCCGCGGCGAAGCCCTGGTGCTGGCCGACCACGTGCTCCATCAGCCGGCGCAGCGTCCAGTCCCCGCAGGGGGTCGCCAGCTCCAGGTGCTCCGGCGTGACGGTGTCGACCACCTCGGCGGCCAGTTCCACCGAGCGGGCGTACAGCGCTGTCAGGTCCATCGGATCGCACTCTCCTGGCCGGCGGTCACGAAGCCGACGGCTTGGTCGATGACGGTGGGTTCGGTGACGATCCTGCGGTGGCCCAGCCCCCGGGTGAGCAGCAGATCGAGGCGGTCGCCGTAGGCGGCCTTCAGCCGGCGGGCGTGGTCGGGGCCGACCACGGTGTCGCCCTCATCGTGCACGACGAGGACCCGGGCGTCGATCTCTTTCGGGCGGTGGGCGGCGTCGAAGAGCTGCCACGGGTTCTCGACGCCGGCGAAGAGCTCGCGCTCGACGCGGTGCGTCGAGTCCCGATCCGGCGGATCCCGCACTGGCCTAGGACCGACGCCCAGCCAACTCCCCTTCCAGGAAAGCGGCGAAGGACAGCAGGGATTCGTCCCGCCCCTCCCCGCCCACGAGTTGGAGGCCCAGCGGCAATCCGTCCGCCGTCCGGTCGGCCGGCAGGCTCACGGCGGGCATACCCAGGAAGCTCCACGGCAGCGACATCACCGCGTCCCCGGTGCTGTGCAGACCCTTCGGTGCCCCGCCGGTGGCGGAGGGCGCCAGCCAGAGGTCCACCGCGTGCTCGCGCATCGATCCGGCGACCAGCTCGCGCAGGTGCTCGCGCGCCCGGAGCGCGGCCTCGCGGTCCTGCGCCGCGACGGCCCGGCCCTGCCGGATGCCCGCCACCGTCTCCGGGCGGTAGAGGGAGCCGAAGCGGGCGAACCAGTCGGCGTGGCTGTGGGCCAGCTCGAAACGGTTGATCGTCTGCACCTGCCGGACGATCTCCTCGAACCCGATCCCGAAACCCAGCCGGCGCACCGTCATCCCGGCCGCCTCGAAGCGCTCCACCTGCGCGTCGTACACCCGCAGTGCCTCCGCGTCGGCCCGCTCCAGGTACCGGCGGTCCGGCACCCCGATCACCGGCGGCCGCCGGGCGGCGCCCGCCGCGGCCCGGTCCCAGCCGTCGCAGAGCACCCCGGCCGCCAGGGCCGCCCCGGCCACGTCCGCGGTGAAGACGCCCAGCGTGTCGAAGGACGGCGCGTTCGGGATCACCCCCGCCACCGGGATCCGCCCGTACGTCGGCCGCAAGCCCACCACCCCGCAGTAGGCGGCGGGCCGGATCACCGAGCCGATCGTCTGCGTCCCCACCGCGAGCGTCACCAGCCCGGCCGCGACCGCCGCCGCCGAACCGCTGCTCGACCCGCCGGGGGTGTGGTCCGGGTGGTGCGGGTTGCGGGTCGGCCCCGGCGCACTGGCCGCGAACTCGGCCGTCGCCGTCTTGCCCGCCACGAGCGCCCCGGCCGCCCGCAACCGGTCCACGACGACGGCCTGCGGCCCGGCGAGCACGCCCGGCGGCAGCGCCGAACCGGCGTGCGTGGGCAGGCCGTCCACGTGGATGACGTCCTTGATCCCGACCGCCACCCCGTACAGCGGCGGCCGCCCGACCGGTTCCCCGGCGTACCGTGCCTCCAGCACCCGGGCCTCCCCGAGCAGCCGGTGGTGGCGCCCCGGCTCGGGGACGAAGGCGTGGATCAGCGGGTCGACCCGCTCGACGCGGGTGCACAGCCGCTCGACGTACTCGGTCAACGGCGGCTCACCGGCACGCAGCCCGGCTGCCTCGCGGGTCAGCGACCGGGGCCGGACAAGGGGTTCCTCCATGCCGATCACGGTAGCCCGCACGCCGGGCGCTACTGGTGCTCGGCGCCCAGGTACGGCGACTCGCGCAGGACGTACGCCCCGCAGGTGTGGCAGCAGAGTTCGGGGGTCTTCCCCCAGTCCACCGCCTCCCGGACCGGCGCCCCGGCCTCCAGCTCCCGGCCGCACATCGCGACCTGCTCGGCTCCCCGGACCATGTGCCACAGCCGCACCCCGTCCGGCGGACCGCCCACGCCGTACTCGGCTCGCATCTGGTGCATCATGCCCCCATCGTCCGGCCCCCCGAACGGCCCGGCAACCGGGGCGGACCACGCCGCTTTCGATGCCGATCGCAAGCCGGCACCCCCTGATCGAGAACGGGCCATCCCGACCGATAGGGTTCGCGGTCGCGACCACCGCCGACGCCCCACCAGCGGTGCCCCAAGTCGCGTGAAAACGGACAGTATTCACCCAAATCTGGAGCATTGACCGTGCGCTCTTCCCGCCTCCTGGCCGCGTCCACCCTCGTGGCGCTCTCGCTCGGCGCCACGGTCGGCGCCGCCGCCGCGAGCGCCGTCGGCATCACGCCGACCCCGACCACCACCGGCGCCCCCACCACGGCAGCGCCGACGACCCCGGCCCCCACCACCGGCACCCCGACGGCCAAGCCGACCGTCCTGCCCGTCCCGACGCCGACCAACAGCGACCGCTGCCACGGCGGCGTCTACCAGAGCGGGCTGCTCAAGGTCACCGGCACCGGCCTGTACGGGACCACCCTGGTCAAGGGCGGCCCGGCCGCCGAGCTCAGCCTGACCTGGGAGAACACCAGCGGTGTCGACCTGCCGGTCGTCCACCACTCGCTCTACCTCACCGACGAGATGCAGGAGCGCCCGGTCGACTGGAGCCCGGAGTTCTTCACCGTCCAGCTGAAGACCGCCGACGGCTGGAAGCAGCTGAACGACAAGGACCGCGTCCTGCAGATGCAGGACTTCAAGCTGGCCAAGGGCGAGAAGTTCACCGTCCAGCTGCGGATCGCCGCCAACGCCAAGGCCCCGGCCGGCAAGTACGGCGGCAACTACGAGGCCGGCTCGGACGCGTTCGACAACGACAAGGTCCCGAACCCGGCCAACGACAAGCCGAACGCCTGCACCCAGTTCCTCGCCGACCACGAGGGCACCTTCCAGGTCGTCGAGGCGGGTTCCGCCACCACTGCCCCGGCCGCCACCACCCCGGCCGCCACCACCCCGGCGACCGCTGCCGCCTCGCCCTCCGCCTCGCCGGCCGCGGGCCCGCACCTGGCCGAGACCGGTGCGTCGTCCAACACCCTGCCGATCGCCGTCGGCGGTGCCGCGGTGCTCGTCGCGGGCGCCGGCACCCTGTTCCTCCTGCGCCGCCGCAAGGCCGGCGCGAACGGCTGACCGATTCACCGGCGGGCGGGGACAACCGTTCCCGCCCCTCGGTGGTCTTCCCAGCCGGAGAGCGACACCCGACCCCACCGCTGGAGCCCTGACCATGCGTTCCCCCCGGCTGCCCGCCGCCTGCGCCCTGTTCGTGCTCACCACCGGCACGGTGGCCGTCGGCGCCGCCCCGGCCCTCGCCGACGCGGCCCCCACGACCTCGGCGAGCCCGGCCGCCCCGGCCACCGGGGAGCCGACCGCGCCCGCCACCACCGCGACGGCGACGCCCACCGCGACCGGAACGCCCACCGCCGCCGCAACCCCGACGGCCACCGGCTCGCCGTGGCCGTACGACTGCCCCGAGGGCCCGATGGCCTCCCCGATGCCCGCCACGGCCACCGGCCCGGCGGGCGGCGCCGTGGTGACCGGCGGAGCACCCGGCGAGCTCTCGGTGACCTTCGACAACACCAGCAGCGCGACGGTCCGCGAGCTGGCCACGACCTTCACGCTGACCGGCAAGGACGGCGCGGCCACCGGGCTCGACGTCAAGCTGCGCGCGCCCGGCGGCGACTGGAAGCCGATCGCGGGGACGAACGCCGGCACCTACGGGGTCGAACACGGCCAGAAGCTGACCCTCCAGGTGCGGGTGACGGCCGGCGCGGGCGCGGCGCTCGGGGACTACCGCTTCGCGTTCGCGGCCAAGTCCGAGGTACTGCCGATCGGTTCGGCCCCGGCGAAGAAGTACACCTGCCCCCAGCTGACCGCGAGCACCGGCGGCACCTTCGCGGTGACCGCCCACGCTCCGGCGGGCACCACCGGCACGACCGCCCCGGCCCCTTCGGCGACCCCGCCCCGCACCGCGGCCCAGCTCGCCGACACCGGCGGCGGCACCGACTCCACCCCCATCGCGATCACCGGCGCCACCACCATCGCCGTCGGCGCGGCCCTCCTCCTGCTCACCCGCCGCCGCACCACCGCGGCCGACGAGGACTGATCCGGCGGACGAGCCCTACGACGCCGCCTGGAGCAGGGCGCCGTCCTGCCACTTGAGGATCTTGTCGAAGCTCACGATCGCCCCCCGCAGGGGGTGGTTGCGGAGTTGGACGTGGTCGGTGAGCGCGTGGATGAGGAAGAGGCCCCGGCCGGATTCGGCGGTGAGGTCGGGGAGGGTGTCGAGGTCCACCGGGCGCAGCGTCGGGGGCTGGGGGCGGCGGGGCAGGACGTGGGTGTCGTAGGGGCGGCCGTCGCGGGGCGGGCGGTGCCCGGTCAGCACCCGGGCGGGGACGGTCGCGCGCCCGCGGCGGGTGCGGCGCGGGGCCGGGTGGGCCTGGGGCGGGGCGGACGGGCGGCGCCGGGGCGGCGGCGCGGGGGCGGCGGCCGGCACGGGCAGGCCGGGGCCGGAGTCGGTGACCTCGATCCGCAGGCGGTCGCCGCAGATCGACGCGGTGACCTGGAAGCCCTCGTCGGGCCGCCCGCCGACCCCGTGCTCGACGGCGTTGGCGCAGGCCTCGCTGAGGGCGACGCCGAGGTCGTCGGCGATCTGCGGGTCGACGCCCGCCGTCGCCATGGCACCGAGCAGGATGCGCCGGGCCAGCGGGACGCTGGCCGGGTCGCGCTTGAGGTGCAGAGTCCACCAGATGTCCACGGGAGGTCCCTCCTGGCTGCGGCTCCACATACAACTAGGTATCTCCGGCCGCTCGGCCGGTGAACCGTGACGAAGGTCCGCTACCGCCCGTTCGGCGGATGGACTGGTGCCGTGGTCTGTGCCGAGCGGCGCACACGCGGGGGCACGCGCCTCGGCCGGACGGGGGATTCGTAGGGATTTCCCACCCTGCCCCCGGTGGCGTGGTGGGCGATGAGATGATGGCTCGGCCATGACTGCCCTCGCCGCCGCCCCGCACCCGGGCGCCCCCGCACCGGACGCGCCGGTGGGGGTCGCCGCCTGGGACCTGCGGCTTGCCAGGGCCGTTCCGTTCGCCCTCGTCTGCACGCTGATCGCGGCCGCCGGGCACGCCCTGGCGGGCGGCGGCGACGTCGCCCTGCCCGCCCTCGTAGCGGGCTTCGCGGCGGTGCTGGTGCTCGCGGTGGCGTTCGGCGCGCGGGAGCGTTCGCTGGCGGCCATCGCCGGTGCGCTGGGCGCGGGCCAGCTGGCCCTGCACTGCCTCTTCCACGGCTTCGGCGCCAGCGGCGCGATGGCCGGGATGCACCACGGCGGTTCCGGTCCGATGACCCTGTCGCAGGTGGCCGGCCGGCTGATCTGCAACGAGGCCCACCCCGGCACGCTGACCGGGCTGCCGGGCGGTCCGACCGCCGAGCAGTTGGTGTCGTCGGCGGGGCTCGACCCGGCCGCGTTCCCGGTCGTGCCGTGGTGGCAGGGCGGCGTGTTCGGCATGACACCGGTGATGCTGGCGGGCCACCTGGTCGCGGCCCTGGTGGCCGGGTGGTGGCTGCGGCGCGGCGAGGCGGCGCTGTGGCGGCTGGTGCGGGTGGCCGCGACGGCCGCGCGCGAGCACTGGGCGGCGCCCCTGCGGTCGGCGTTCGCGCTGGTCGCGGCGCTGCTGCGGGGCCTGTTCGGGGCCGGGGGCCCGGCCCGCCGGTTCGGTGTCCGGGGCGGGGAGCACCCGCTGCCCGGGGGTGTCGCCCTGCGGCACAGCGTGGTGCGGCGCGGGCCGCCGACCGGGGTGTTCGCGTACTGACCGGCCCCCTGGTGCCCCGTTCCTGCCGGGCGCCGGGTGTGCGCAGGTCGCAGGGCCGCTCCCGCGTTCAGGTCGCGGCGGTCCGTGCGCCGTTCCACCCCACACGTCCCCACGCGCGGACCCCGACCGGGCCTGATCCCGGCGGGCCGGTCCGCCGAGCTCCGAACGGAGACCACCGAACCCATGCGTTCCCTTCCCACCCGCCGCCTCGCCGCCGCCCTCGCCGTCGCCGCCACCTCCGTCGTGGTGCTGGCCGGCCCGGCCTTCGCGCACGTCACCGTGAACCCGGGCTCGGCCGCCCAGGGCGGTTACACGGCCGTCGACTTCCGGGTGCCGAACGAGAGCGACTCCGCGAGCACCGTGAAGCTGGAGGTCAACCTCCCGCTGGACCACCCGCTCGCCTCGGTCCGGACCCTGCCGATGCCGGGCTGGACCGCGACCGTCGAGAAGGCCAAGCTCGACAAGCCGATCAAGGTGCACGGCGCCGACGTCAACGAGGCCGTCTCCAAGATCACCTGGACCGCCGACACCGGGACCAAGATCGCCCCCGGGCAGTTCCAGGAGTTCCGCGTCTCGCTCGGCCCGCTGCCGTCCGACGCCGACAGCATGGCCTTCAAGGCCCTGCAGACCTACGACAACGGCGATGTCGTCCGCTGGATCGACGAGGCCCAGGCCGGCCAGCCCGAGCCGGCCCACCCGGCGCCCGTCCTGAAGCTCACCAAGGCCGCCGGCGACGACGGCCACGGCGTCTCCGCCACCGCCTCCCCGGCCGCGGGCGGCCACGGCTCCAGCGCCGACCAGGCCCAGGCCCCGGACGGCGACAAGAAGAGCAGCGACTCCACCGCCCGGGTGCTCGGCGTCGTCGGCATCGTGGTCGGCGTGATCGGCACCGCCGTCGGCGTGCTCGGCCTGCGCCGCAAGAGCGGCTCCGCCTCCTGACCCCCGCGCCGGCGGGGCCGCTCCCGCACCCCGGGAGCGGCCCCGCCGGCGGCCCACCGCGCACGATCGGAACCCGCATGCCCCGCACCACCCGCACCGCCCGCCTGGCCGGCGCGGCCGCCGTCGCCCTGGCCGCCACCCTCACCCTGACCGCCTGCGGCTCCTCCGGCGGCGGCTCGACCACCGCCAGGGTGACGCAGCAGAAGGACGCCACGCCGTACGAGGGCACCAAGCTCGCGAAGAACTTCGAGAAGCCGGACCTCACGCTGACCGACACCTCCGGCCAGCCGTTCGACCTGCGTCAGCGCACGAACGGCAAGAGCCTGCTGCTGTTCTTCGGCTACACCAGCTGCCCGGACGTCTGCCCGACCACCATGGGCGACATCGGCGTCGCGATGAAGGGCCTCTCCCCCGAGGAGCGGCAGAAGATCGACGTCGTGTTCGTCTCCACCGACCCCCAGCGCGACACCCCCAAGGTGCTGCGCACCTGGCTCGACTCGATGGGCAGCGACTTCATAGGCCTCACCGGCGACCTGGAGAAGGTCAAGACCGCCGCCCGGTCGCTCGGCATCATGATCGAGGACCCGGTGGTCAACGCCGACGGCACCGTCACCTCCACCCACGGCGCGCAGGTGCTGGCCTTCCTCCCCTCGGACGACAAGGCCCACGTGCTGTACATGAGCGGCACCGAGGTGAAGACCTACCAGCACGACCTGCCGCTGCTCGCCAAGGGGGTCGCGGCGTGATCGGCACGCGCGGGTTCCGGCGGACGGCCCTCACCGGCGCGGTGCTGGCGACGGCCCTCGGTGGCGGCGCCTTCCTGGCCGCCTGCGGGGCGGGCGGCCAGGACGGTGCCGGCGGCGGGGCGGCCAAGCTGAGCGTCGCCGACTCCTACATCCCGCTGCCCCCGGCGGGCGGGATGGCGGCCGGCTACCTGACCGTGCGCAACGACGGCGGCGAGGACCAGTTGGTCAAGGTGACCAGCCCGGGCGCCGGCTCGGTCACCATGCACCGGTCGACCCCGTCGAGCATGGAGCAGGTCGACCGTCTGGACGTGCCGGCGCACGGCGCGCTGCAGTTCACCCGGGGCGGCACCCATCTCATGATCATGGGATGGCAGAAGGCCCCGGCTCTCGGGGACGAGCTGGAGCTCGACCTGACCTTCGCCAAGTCCGGCACCATCTCCGTCAAGGTGCCGGTCAAGGAGCTCACCTACCGTCCCGGCCAGAGTTAGGGTCCGCCAGCATGGAGAAGGCCTCGCACCGCCGGATCGCCGCCCCGCGCACCGCCCCCCGCCGCGTCGCCGGCCTGCTCGGACTGCTCGGCGCGCTGTTCGCGCTGATGCTCGCCGGCGCCGGGCCGGCCTCCGCGCACGCCACCCTGGAATCCACCGACCCGCACCAGAACTCGGTGCTCGCCACCGCCCCGCAGGCGGTCACGCTGACCTTCAGCGAGGCCGTGTCGCTCTCCGGCGACTCGGTCCGGGTACTCGACCCGGCCGGCAAGGCGGTCGACACCGGCAACCCGGGGCACGCCGACGGCAGGACCGACACGGCCCGGGTCGGGCTCGGCCCCGACCTCGCCAACGGCACGTACACGGTGGCCTGGCGGGCGGTCTCGGAGGACTCTCACCCCGTCGGCGGCGCGTTCACCTTCTCCATCGGCGCGCCCTCGGACACCTCGGTGTCCGCCACCGCGCTCCAGGGCGCCAAGGCGGACGGCGTGGTCGCCGCGCTGTACGGCGCCGGGCGCACCGTCGCGTACGTCGCGTTCGCGCTGCTGGCCGGCGCCGCCGCGTTCACGCTGATCTGCTGGCCCGCCGGAGTGGCCCGGCGCCCGGTGCAGCGGCTGCTGATGACCGGCTGGGTGGCGCTGCTGGTGTCCACCGTCACGGTGCTGATGCTGCGCGGGCCGTACGAGCGGGGCTCGGGGATCGGGCAGGCCCTCGACCTGTCGCTCGTGCGCGCCACGCTGGACGAGCGGATCGGCACCGCGCTGGCCGCCCGGCTGCTGCTGCTCGCGGCGAGCGGGGTGTTCCTGTCGCTCCTGGTCGGCCAGTTGGGGCAGCCTGCACCCGAGGACGAGCGCGAGGACGGGCACGAGGACGACCACGAGGCGGCCGAACTGCGCGAGCTGGAACGGCGCGCCGCCGGGCGCCCGCAGCGCGAGGCCCGGATCGGGCTCGGCGTCGGCGGACTGGTGCTGGCGGTCGCCCTCGCGGCGACCTGGGTCGGCGCGGACCACGCGTCGGTGGGCATCCAGGTCTGGCTGGCGCTGCCGCTCGGCCTGCTGCACCTGATCGCGATGGCGTTCTGGCTGGGCGGCCTCGCCTCGCTGCTGGTCGCGCTGCGCGAGGGCGTCGGCGCGGAGGTCGTCGACCGCTTCTCGAAGGTCGCGTTCGGCTCGGTCGTGGTGCTCGTCGTCACCGGCGGCTACCAGTCCTGGCGCGGCCTCGGCAGCTGGGGCGCGCTGACCGGCACCGAGTACGGGCGGCTGCTGCTGGTGAAGACCGGCTGCGTGGTCGTGATGCTCGGCGTCGCCTGGCTCTCCCGCTCCTGGCTGGCCCGGCTGCGCTCGGCCCCGGACGAGGCGGCCGAGGTCGAGCCGGCCGAACTGCCGGAGCCGGTGACCGTCGCGGCGCACTCCGAGGACCCGGTCCGCCAGGCCCAGCTGGAGCGCCAGCGGGCCGCGGTTGCGAGCGCCGGCCGCGAGCGCGGGCTGACCCCGACCCGGGCCGGGCTGCGCCGCTCGGTGCTGGTCGAGGCGGCCGTCGCGGTGGCCGTGCTGGTCGTCACCACGATGCTCACCAACTCACCGCCCGGGCGGGTCGCGGGCGAGGTCAAGGCCGGGGGCGCCGCGGCGCCGGCGGCGGGCGTGGCCGCGCCCGCGCAGACCCAGCCGGGCCGCACGGTGGAGCTCAAGCTCCCGTACGACACCAAGGGCCGCACCCCGAACGCCAAGGGCACCGCGACGGTGACCGTGAACCCGGCGGGGACCGGCTCCAACGAGGTGAAGCTCGCGCTGGACGGCGCGGACGGCAAGCCGGTGGACGTCCCCGAGGTGCAGCTCGCCTTCACCCTGCCGGACCGCGACCTCGGCCCGCTGCCCGTGCCGCTGACCCCCGGGGGCACCGGCCGCTGGACCGGCACCGCGCAACTGCCGCTGGCCGGGGACTGGGTGGTGTCGGTGCAGATCCGCTCCTCCGACATCGACCAGACCACCCCGACGAAGTCCCTGAAGATCGGCTGAGCATGACCGACGCCACCACCGCACGGACCGGATTCACCCGGCGCGCGCTGCTCGGCACCGCCGGCGCGGGCCTGGTCGCCGGCGTCGGCGCCGGGATCGCCGGGGCCGTGGCCCTGGATCGCCCGGCCGCCGGCGCGGCGGGCGGCGCCCCGGCGCTCGGCACGGCCCGGGTCCCGTTCTTCGGCGGCCACCAGGCCGGCATCCTCGAACCGCAGCAGGCCCGGGTCCAGCTCGCCGCCTTCGACCTGGCCGACGGCGTCGGCCGGGACGGGCTGCGCGGCCTGCTCCAGCGCTGGTCGCGCACTGCGGCCCGGCTGACCGCCGGGGAGCCGGCCGATGAGTCCGACAATCAGATCGCGCTGGACGCCGGCCCCTGCTCGCTGACGCTCACCTTCGGCTTCGGGGCCGCCCTGTTCGACAAGGCCGGGCTGGCCGGCCACCGCCCGGCCGCCCTCGAACCGCTGCCCGCCTTCCCCGGCGACGCGCTCGACCCGGCGCGCGGCGACGGCGACCTGTTCGTCCAGATCGGCGCGGAAGACGCCCTCGTGGCCGTGCACGCCCTGCGGGTGCTCCAGCGCCAGGCGGCCGGGACGGCCGCGCTGCGCTGGCAGTGCGCCGGCTTCGCCCGCACCCCGGGCGCCACCGCGCACCCGGTGACCGGCCGCAACCTGATGGGCCAGATCGACGGCACCAACAACCCCAAGCCCACCGACGACGGCTTCGCCGCCAAGGTGTTCGCCACCGCCGGGGGCGACCAGCCGGCCTGGACGGCCGGCGGCTCCTACCTGGTGTTCCGGCGGATCCGGATGCTGCTCGACCACTGGGAGGCGTTGCCGGTGGAGCGCCAGGAGCGGGTGATCGGGCGGCGCAAGGCGGACGGCGCGCCGCTCGGCACGCCCGCCGGGGCCGGGGAGCACGCCGCGGTGGACCTGTCCGCCCAGGGCGAGGACGGCGCCCTGGCGATCCCCTCCGACGCGCACATCCGGGTCGCCGCACCGTCCTCCAACGGCGGTGCGACCATGCTGCGGCGCGGATTCTCCTACCACGACGGCCTGTTGGCGGACGGCTCGCCGGACGCCGGCCTGCTCTTCCTCGCCTTCCAGGCCGACCCGCGCACGGGTTTCACCCCGGTGCAGCGAAAGCTGTCCCGCGGCGACGGCCTCTCCCGCTTCCTGCGGCACGAGGCGAGCGGCGTGTACGCCGTCCCGCCCGGCGCCCCGCAGGGCGGGTACGTGGGGCAGCAACTGCTGGACGGCTGAGCCGCCGCCGAACTGCTGGACGGCGGCGGCGGATCCCGCCCATCGGAACGCTTTCCCGGGCGGGGAACGGAGTGGTTATGGTGGCTACTTCGACCTGACGAGACGGAGACGGCATGTCGGCCACCCGCTACACCTACCTCGGCCCGGCGGGCACCTTCACCGAGGCCGCCCTGCGCACCCTGCCCGAGGCGGCGACCCGGGAGCTGGTGCCGCTGGCCTCGGTGCCGCTGGTGCTGGACGCGGTGCGCGGCGGCGAGGCCTCCGGCGCCTTCGTGCCGATCGAGAACTCCGTCGAGGGCGCCGTCACCGCGACCAACGACGAACTCGCCTCCGGCACACCGCTGATGATCTACCGTGAGGTGCTGCTGCCGATCTCCTTCGCGCTGCTGGTGCGGCCCGGCACGGAGCTCGCGGAGGTCAAGACCGTCACCAGCCACCCGGTGGCGCAGCCGCAGGTGCGGCGCTGGCTGGCGGCCAACCTGCCGGACGCGCAGTGGGAGTCGGCCGCGTCCAACGCGGACGGCGCGCGGCTGGTGGCCGAGGGACGGTACGACGGCGCGTTCGCGGGCGAGTTCGCGGCGCCGATCTACGGGCTGGACCCGCTGGTCAAGGACATCGCCGACGCCCAGAACGCGACCACCCGGTTCGTCCTGGTCGGCAAGCCGGGGCGGGTCTCGTCGCCGACCGGGGCCGACAAGACCTCGATGGTGGTCTGGCTGCCGGACGACCACCCCGGTGCGCTGCTGGAACTGCTCCAGGAGTTCGCGGTGCGCGGGATCAACCTGATGCGGATCGAGTCCCGGCCGACCGGCGAGGGGCTGGGCAGCTACTGCTTCCTCATCGACTGCGAGGGGCACCTGTCCGAGCGCCGGGTGGGCGAGGCGCTGATGGGCCTCAAGCGGATCTGCCCGCAGGTGCGTTTCCTCGGCTCCTATCCGCGCGCCGACCGGCAGGAGTCCTCGCACCGGCGGCCCGGCACCTCGGACGAGGATTTCGCGGCGGCGGCCGACTGGCTGTCGCGCGCCCTCGACGGCCGCGGCGACATCTGAGCGACACTCTTTGTCTTTCTGACCTTTTCTGACCGTTTTCGCCCGGACTCCCCGAGCGGGGGTGGGTGACCGCACCCGTCGTCCACAGGGTCGTCCGGGCCCGGAACCGCCTGTCCACAGGGCAGACCGCTATCCACAGCCGAAAGTTATCCACAGGCCTGGGGATGAGTCGACAAACCGGTATAGCCACTGCGCAGAACGGTCAGATCGTCGGTTTGCTCCGCAGAGTTGACTCATCGGACCAGAGTCACCCTTCTGCCAGCAAATCACCCGTTCCGGTGCTTAAATTCCCTCGGCCGAGAAGGTCAGATGAGGTTTGAAACCTCAATTCGCTGGTTCGATCACCCGGAGGGCCGCACTCCGCAAGGATCCACAGCCCCGGCCCCGCACCTGTGGATAACTCGCCGCCGGGCGATTCCCCACAGGAGTTATCCACAGACGGAGGGGAGTTATCCCCAGGGGAAAACCGGTACCGGTGGACGAGCCCCCGCCCGGTAGGCTTGGCCGCGTGATTGACCTTCGCCTGCTCCGTGAGGACCCTGACCGAGTGCGCGCCTCGCAGCGCGTCCGTGGCGAGGACGTCGACCTGGTCGACGCCCTCCTCTCCGCCGACGAGCGGCGCCGGTCCTCGGGCACCCGTTTCGACGAACTGCGCAGCGAGCAGCGCCTGCTGGGCAAGCAGGTCGCCCAGGCCAAGGGCGACGAGAAGGCCGCCCTGCTGCAGCGCACCAAGGACCTGGCCGCCGAGGTCAAGGCCGCGGACGCCGAACAGGGCGCCGCCAAGGAGGAGGCCGACCGACTGCTCCGCTCCCTGGCGAACCTCATCGACCCGGCCGCACCGGTCGGCGGCGAGGAGGACTTCGTCACGCTGGAGGAGATCGGCACCCCGCGCGACTTCGCCGCCGAGGGCTTCGAGCCCCGCGACCACGTCGAGCTCGGCCAGATCCTGGGCGCGATCGACACCGAGCGCGGTGCCAAGGTCGCCGGCGCCCGCTCGTACTACCTGACCGGCGTCGGCGCGCTGCTGGAGCTCGCCCTGGTCAACATGGCCTTCGCGCAGGCCACCGCGGCCGGCTTCATCCCGATGATCACGCCGACCCTGGTCCGCCCGGCCGCCATGGACGGCACCGGCTTCCTGGGCCAGGCCGCCGAGAACGTGTACCACCTCAAGGAGGAGGACCGTTACCTCGTCGGCACCAGCGAGGTCCCGCTCGCGGCGTACCACATGGACGAGATCATCGAGGCCGAGAAGCTGCCGCTGCGCTACGCCGGCTACTCGTCCTGCTTCCGCCGCGAGGCCGGCACCTACGGCAAGGACACCCGCGGCATCATCCGCGTCCACCAGTTCGAGAAGGTGGAGATGTTCGTCTACACCACTCCCGAGGACGCCGAGACCGAACACCGCCGCCTGCTCCAGTGGGAGAAGGACTTCCTCAACGCGCTGGAGCTGCCCTACCGGGTGATCGACGTCGCCTCCGGCGACCTCGGCGCCTCGGCGGCCCGCAAGTTCGACATCGAGGCCTGGATCCCCACCCAGGGCAAGTACCGCGAGGTCACCTCGACCTCCAACACCACCGAGTACCAGTCCCGCCGGCTGGCCATCCGGATGCGCGAGGAGGGCAAGACCCGCCCGCTCGCCACCCTGAACGGCACGCTGGTCGCCGTCCCGCGCACCATCGTGGCGATCCTGGAGAACCACCAGCAGGCCGACGGCTCGGTGGTCGTGCCCGAGGCGCTGCGGCCGTTCCTCGGCGGGCGCACCGTCCTCGAGCCGGTCGCCAAGTAGTCCCGCACCACCAGCAACTCCCGGGAGACGCACGGCCCATGAGCACCACCAGCCCCAGCCCCGTCTCCCTCGGCGACGACGCTCCGCTCGGTGGCGGCCTGCCCTTCCGGCTGGTCGCCACCGACCTCGACGGCACCCTGCTGACCGGCGGGGAGACCGTCTCCGCGCGCACCCGCGCCGCCCTGGCCACGGCCACCGGCGCGGGGGCGCTGCACATCGTCGTCACCGGCCGCTCGGCCGTCTGGGCCCGGCCGGTGTTCGACGAGATCGGCTACACCGGGATAGCGGTCTGCGGGCAGGGCGCCCAGGTCTACGACGCCGGCGCGCACAAGCTGCTCACCTCGCTCACCCTGGACCGCCGGCTCGCCGCCCTCGCCATCGCCAAGATCGAGGCCGAGACCGGCCCGCTGGCGGTGGCCGCCAACCAGGACGGGCTGGACGGCCAGGTCCTCGCCGGGCCCGGCTACGAGCTGCTGATCGGCTCCGACCTGCCGGTGGCCCGGGTCGAGCGGAACGAACTGCTCACCGCCCCCATCGGCAAGCTCTACATCCAGCACCCCGGTCTGACCGACGACGCCCTCGCCGAGGCCGCCCGCCGCGTCGCCGGGGACCTGGTCGGCGTCGTCATGGCCGGCGCCGGCGTGGTGGAGCTGCTGCCGCTCGGCCTGTCCAAGGCCACCGGGCTGGCCGTCGCCGCCCGCCGCCTCGGGGTGCGCGCCGCCGACACCATCGCCTTCGGCGACATGCCCAACGACGTGCCGATGTTCGGCTGGGCCGCGCACGGCGTCGCGATGGCCAACGCCCACGAGGAGCTCCTGGCCGTGGCCGACGAGGTCACCGCGAGCAACGACGAGGACGGCGTGGCCGTCGTCCTGGAGCGCCTCTTCCCGTCGCGCTGACGCCCGGCCCCCCGGCCTCCCGCCTCCGGACGTCGTTCATCCGCAGTTGTAGGATGACCGGGCAAGCAGTTGTAGGATGACCTACGACCGATGGTGACGAGCGGCGGAGGGAGCACCGGCATGACCGGCAGCGGCATGACGGGCAACGGCGGCAGCCTGCAGGCGGCCGGACGGCGCTCCCTCGTGGACACCGCCATCGACCAGCTGCGCGAGCAGCTCGCGGGCGGCGCCTGGCCGGTGGGTTCGAGGATCCCCACCGAGCACGAGCTCGCCGAGCGGCTGCAGGTCGGCCGCAACACCGTCCGGGAGGCGATCCGGGTGCTGGTGCACGCCGGCATGCTGGTCTCCCGGCAGGGCGAGGGCACCTTCGTCCGCAGCACCAGCGACCCGGCCGCCGTCCTGCGCGGCGTCCAGCGCTCGGGCATCCGGGACGTCCTGGAGGTCCGCGCGGCACTGGAGACCGAGGGCGCGCGCCTGGCCGCCCTGCGGCACACCCCCGAGGACATCGCCCGGATGCGGGCCGCGCTGGCCCGCGAGGCCGAGGTGATCGCGGCGAACCCGGAGCGGGCCGGCCGCGAGGCCACCGTCGAGCACGACCTGGAGTTCCACACCGCCGTCGTCGACGCCGCGCACAACCCCGCGCTGGCGGAGGTCTACCGCTACTTCGGCGCCTCGGTGCGCGAGTCGATGCGGACGGCCTTCGGCGACCACGACATGCCCGAGGTGGCCGTCGCCACCCACGCGGCCCTGGTCGACGCGATCGAGAGCGGTGACCCCGACCGCGCCGAGGCGGCGTGTCGGGCGCTGCTCGCCGAGCCGATCGCGGCCGTCGAGCAGCTCCTCGCGACCATCGCGGCCCGGAAGTAAGGCCCGTAACCAAGGCCCGTAACCAAGGCCCGTAAGCAAGGCCGCAAGCAGGGCCCGCAAACAGGGCCCACGCGCCCTTCCGCCCGTCCGCACCACCCCTCACCCCCGAAAGAACAGCACCCCCATGGCCGTCACCCGTGCCCAGCAGCCGGTTGTCACCTCCCCCGCCCCGCTCCCCGTCCGCTCCCGGCTGGCCCATCCGGCCCTGCTGCTGACCGGCATCCTGCTGGTCGCGCTGAACATGCGCGCCTGCCTCGCGGCGATCTCCCCGATGGTCGGCGAGATCCAGCGCACCTTCGGGCTGTCCACCACCGCGAGCGGCCTGATCACCACCGTGCCGGTGCTGTTCCAGGGCGTCGGCGCACCGCTCACCCCCCGGCTGACCCGGCGCTTCGGCACCGAGCGCGTCGTGCTGGGCGCGGTGCTGGTGCTCGGCGCGGGCGTGCTGCTGCGGGTGCTGCCCTCGGTGGTGGCGCTGTACGCGGGCTGCGTGGTGATCGGCGTGGCGATCGCGGTGCTGAACGTCTCGATGCCGGGCCTGGTCAAGCGGGAGTTCCCGCAGCGGGCGGCGGCGATGACCGGCGTCTACTCGACCACGATGCTGGTCGGCGCGACCCTCGCGGCCGGGCTCTCGGTGCCGCTGGAGCACGCGCTGGGCGGCGGCTGGGAGGCCTCGCTCGGCGCCTGGTCGGTGCTGGCGCTGGTGGCGGCGGTGGCCTGGCTGCCGCAGGTGCTGCGCTCGCGCGGCGAGCGGGCGGCCGTCGCGGCCCCGGCCGCCGGGCGGGCCGGCTCCGGCAAGCCGGTCGAGGGCATCTGGCGTTCCGGACTGGCCTGGCAGATCAGCCTGTTCATGGGCATCTCGTCGCTGCTGGTCTACACCCTGGTGGCGTGGATGCCGACCATCCTGGCCGAGCACGGGATGGACCGCGGCCGGGCCGGCCTGGTCTTCGCCTTCTCCAACCTGCTGCAGGTGGCCGGCGCCTTCCTGGTGCCGCTGCTCGCCGGCCGGATGACCAGCCAGCGCGCCCTCGCGGTGGCCATGGCCGGGCTGAACGGCCTCGGCATCGCCGTGCTGCTGGTCTCGCCGGTGTCGGGCGCCTGGGTCGCGGCGGCCATCCTCGGTGTCGCGCAGGGCGGTTCGCTCGGCCTCGGCCTGGCGTTCATCGTGCTGCGCACCGGCAGCGCGGCCGGCGCCGCCCAGCTGGGCGGCATGTCCCAGGCGATCGGCTACCTCGTCGCGGCGGCGGGTCCGGTCGGCGCGGGTGCGCTGCACCAGCTGACCGGCGGATGGACCACGACGCTCGTGCTGATGCTCGTCCTGGTCGCCGTGGTCGGCGCGGCCGGCTGGGGCGCGGGCCGCAACCGGACGCTCTGAGCCCGCCCCGTACCGCACGGGCCCGTCCCCGGCCGGCTCAGTCCTCGCCGGCCAGGGTCAGCCCGGCCAGCCGCACCGCGGCCAGCACGGTCGCGCCGACGGTGACGACCACCAGCAACGGCACGGCCACCCCGAAGGAGACGTCCGCGCCGATCGCGGCGTCCCCCGCCACCGTCTCGGCGACCGACCGGGCCCACTGCTGGACGCTCAGCGTGCGGGCGCCCGCCACGAAGTTGCCGACCAGCGACTCCCACACCAGCGCGTAGCCGAGCCCGGCCACCACCGCGTGCCGGGTGACCACGCCGAGCAGCAGGAACACCGCGCTGTACGCGGCGCCCGCGACCAGCGCCGCGACGGTGTAGCCGAGCGTGACGCCGTCCTTGGTGCCGTACAGCATCAGGCCCGCGAGCATGGTCGGGACGGCGGCGAACACCCAGGTGGTGCCGATCGCGACGAACAGCTTGGTGGTGACGATCTCCCAGCGCGGGAGCGGCTTGGCGAGGAGGTAGACGATCGAGCCGTCGTCGATCTCGGTGGCGATCACGCCGGTGCCGACGACCAGACCGAGGATCGGCACCAGGGTGCCGAGCCCGAGCTGGCCGAGGACCTTGACAGTCAGGTCGTGCTGGTCCCCGCTCGACCCGCTCGCGAGCGCCGAGACGAGCAGCAGCAGGGCGGGGACCACCAGCAGCAGGGCGCCGCGGCGGCGGCCCAGCAGGCCGCGCAGCGTCAGCCTGGCGACGGTCGGATTCATGGTCGGCCTTTCCCGATGGCGTGCTGAGGTCAGGCGGAGACGAGGTAGGAGAACACGCTCTCCAGCGACTCGTCCGCCGGGGCGACGGTGTACAGCGTGATGCCGGCCTGCCGGGCGACCCGGGGCAGCAGCGTCGTGAAGCCCTGGAAGTTCACCGCCTGGATCCGCAGGGCCCGTTCGCGCTCGTCCACCTCGATGCCCGCGGTGGAGCCGTCGGCGATCAGGGCGGCCGCCAGGCGGCGGTCGTCGCTAGAGCGGACCAGGTAGCGGTGCGGGCGGTCGGTCATCAGGCGGCGGATGCGGCGGAAGTCGCCCGAGGCGGCGTGCCGGCCGGCCACCACGACCTCGATGTGCCGGGCGAGTTGCTCGACCTCCTCCAGGATGTGCGAGGAGAACAGGACCGTCCGGCCGTCCGCGCCGAAGCGGCGCAGCAGGTCCATCAGCTGGAGCCGCTGGCGCGGGTCCATGCCGTTGAACGGCTCGTCGAGCAGCAGCACGGCCGGGTCGTGGACGAGCGCGGAGGCCATCTTGACCCGCTGCTTCATGCCCTTGGAGTAGGTGCCGGTCCTGCGGTCCTGGGCGTACTCCATCTCCACCAGGCCGAGGGCGCGGCGGGCGGCGGCGCCCGGATCGGGCAGGCCGTGCAGTTCGGCGTTGGCCAGCACGAACTCCCAGCCGGTCAGGTAGTCGTACATCGACTCCCGCTCGGGGACCAGCCCGATCCTCCGGTACACCTCCTGGTTGCGCCAGATCGGCGCACCGTCCAGGGCGACCGTGCCGGTGGAGGGCGCGAGGAAGCCGCTCATCATGTGGATGAGGGTCGACTTGCCCGCGCCGTTCGGGCCGAGCAGGCCGGTGATCCCCGGGCCGATCGCCATGCTGATGTCGTTGACGGCGACCACGTTGCCGAACCAGCGCGAGACCTTGTCGATGGTGATGGTGGCCATGGCCTGCCTCTCAGACTCCTCGGTTGATCGGACGCCGCGTGCGGTCAGACACTGCGGTAGCGGCGCAGCAGCAGCCCGTACGCCCCGGCCGCCATCCCGGCGGCGACGGCGAGGAACACGGCGGCGCCGAGCGCGCCGGGGGCGTGCATCCGGCCGACCGCGCCGCCGACGTCGAAGAGCTGGTTGACGAGGCTCTCCACCAGGTCGTTCGGCGACAGCAGCGCGGCCCACTGGGCCGAGTCCGGGACGGTGAGCTCGACGCCGGTGCCGATCCGGGTCAGGATCGCCACGACGACCGAGCTGACCGCGAGGTACCCCATGATCCCGGCCACCCCGAAGCCACGGCGCGGGGTGGCGGCGGCGATCACCAGCGCGACCGAGGTCGGCACGAGCGCGTACAGCACCGCTGCCACCAGGCCGATCAGGAAGTGCTCGGTGTTGTGCGCGAAGTCCAGTCGGCCCAGCAGCGCCCCGACGTAGAGCACCACCAGGGGCGCCGCCATCAGCAGGAACTGGGCGCAGAACATCGCCGCGAACTTGGCCCGCACGTAGTCCCCGCGGGTGATCGGGCGGGAGAAGTACAGCGGGACGGTGTGGTACCTGAGGTCCCGGGAGAGGAGCACCGGCGCCTGCGAGGCCAGGAAGATCGAGACGATCAGGCCGAAGGACGACAGGTAGCGCGGGTAGTCCAGCGGCAGTTCGGCCGCGTTGGTGAACAGTGCGATCGCGACCATGATGACGGCGGGCACGGTGAGCACGCCAAGCACCAGCATCGGCAGCACCTTGGACTTGCCGGAACGCCCGAGGCCGTACGCGGCGCGCAGGCTCTGGGTGAACAGCGAGCGGGTCGCGTACGCCCGGCCGAGGCGGGGGCCCGCGTAGCCGCGGTAGCCGATGTCGTGGATGACGCCGGCGTCGGCGGGCCTGCTCTCAGGAGGCATCCTCCGGACCTCCCTTGGACTCGTCCGTGAAGAGTTCGGCGACCCGGTGCCGGCGCTGTTCCAGCCGGACCAGGCCGAGGCCGAGGTCCGCGACGGTGTCGCGGATGGTGTCGTAGGTGTCGTCGCCGACCAGCCGGACGAGGAGCACGTGCGAGCCGTCCGGGGTGGCGGACAGGCCCGCGGCGGTGAGGCGTTCGAGGACGGCGGCGCCGGGGTCGGGCACCAGGTCATCCGGGTGGTCGGTGACTTCGAGCGCCAGGAGGGCCGTCGCCTCGGTGAAGGAGGCGGTGGAGGAGGAGCGCAGCAGCTTGCCGCCGTCGATGACGACCAGGTGGTCGCAGGTGCGCTCCAGCTCGCCGAGCAGGTGGGTCGTGACCAGCACCGAGATGCCGAAGTCCCGGTGGACGCGGCGGATCAGCGCCAGCATCTCGTCGCGGCCGGCCGGGTCGAGGCCGTTGGTCGGCTCGTCCAGCAGTACCAGCTTGGGGTCGTGCACGAGCGCCTGGGCCAGCTTGACCCGCTGCTTCATGCCGGTCGAGTAGCCGCCCATCGGGCGGTAGCGCTCCTCGTACAGGCCGACGTGGCGCAGGGTGTCCGCCGTGCGCTCGCGGGCCGCGGCGGCGGGCAGTCCGGCCATCCGGGCCATGTGCACCACGAACTCGGTGGCCGAGACGTCCGGCGGCAGGCAGTCGTGCTCGGGCATGTAGCCGACGCGTTCGCGGATCTCCGGGCCCTGGGTGGCGATGTCCAGGCCCAGGACCCGGCCGGTGCCGGAGGTCGCCGGGGCGAGCCCGAGCAGGATCTTGATGAGGGTGGACTTGCCCGCCCCGTTGGCGCCGACCAGGCCGACGACCCCCGGGTGCACCTCGACGGTGAGCCGGTCGAGCGCCGTTACCCGGGGGAACCTCTTGGAGAGGTCGTCCGTCTTGATGACAGGAGTGGACACGCCCTCAACGTAACGGGCCCGCGCCGCACGGACCATGAGCTGGAATGACGAACCGCGGATGATGCTGCGGTATGACGCCGGCGGGCTCTCCCCTAGGGGTCGGGCGGACGCCGCCGGGGCCGACCGCTCGCGGAGCGGCCGACCCCGGCGGCGGATGTGACGTTCCGTCAGTTCAGGAGGTCGGACTGCAGGGTGACCACCTGGCGGAACGGCGCGACCGGCACGCCCTTCGGGTTGGTCATCGTGACGACGGCGAGGACGTCGTTCGCCCCGAGGTAGGCCACCCGGGCCGTCGGGACGCCCTTGTCACCCTGCACCGAGGACTCCTTGACCGCGAGGTCGACGTTCGGGAGGGTGTCCCAGCCGTCGTGCGAGCCGGTCTTCGCCCCGGGCAGGGCCTTCGGCAGGCTGTCGGCGCGCAGGCCCGAGAAGACGTCCCAGCACTCGGAGTACGAGCCGAAGCGCAGCAGCCGGATCTGGGTGCGGGTGCCGTCGGAGGCCGTCCACTCCCGGACGGCGCCCGCGCGGCACGCGTTCTGCAGCAGCAGGGCGCGCGGGGCGTCCGGGTTCTGCTGTTCGTCGAGGACCGCGTCGCAGGGGGCCCAGTCGGCGGTGGCAGCACCGGCCTTGGCGGACGACGACGGGCTCGCGGACCCGGACGACGACGCGCTCGCGGTCGGGCTCGCGGACGCGGCGGCGGACGGGCTCGCCGAGCCGGAGGCCGAGGGCGTCGCGGTCGGGCTCGGGAAGACGACCGGCCCGAGCGGGCCGCCGGCCTCCTTGGGCGCGGGCAGCACGAGGTGACGGAGGTCCGCGCGGTGCGGCTCCCGGTCCTTGCGCACCGACGGGCCCTTCGCCGGGGGCCGCGGCGGCAGGGCCAGCGCGGGGAAGGTGTAGCGGCCGTCGCTCTTGGTGGCGAGGCCGGGGATGTCCGTGCGCTCGGGGGCGGTCAGGGCCATCGCCGTCCCGGTGCCGGCGAGCGCGCACACCAGGGTGGCGGCGGCCCAGCGCACGACCGCCCTGCGGCGGCGGGTCCGGCGGGCGAGGCGGGCCTCGCGCTCCTCGGGCGTCTCGGGCGCGGCCGACGGGGGCGCCACCGGCTCCACCTCGGACAGCGCCGGGCCGGCCGGCGCCGCGGGCTCGGGCGGGGCGGTCGGCTCGGGCGGGAGGACGGGGGTGCCCGCGGGCTC
Organism: Streptomyces sp. SP17BM10; assembly: GCF_036322405.1. NCBI lineage: Bacteria > Bacillati > Actinomycetota > Actinomycetes > Kitasatosporales > Streptomycetaceae > Streptomyces > Streptomyces sp. SP17BM10. The sequence goes on from NZ_JAQYXB010000608.1 coordinate 83,606, forward strand.
CTGCGGGGTGACGTGGTCGGTCATACGGACGCTCCCGGGCGGGCGAGGCGGTCGAGCTGCGCGGTGAAGAGGGCGACGATCTTGTCCTTGGGCAGGGGCGCCACGCCCTCGACGTTCATGACCACGAGGAGGTCGCCCTCGGCGGCCGAGCACTCCAGGTAGTCGAGCGGGGCGGACGGCGGCGCCGGCATCAGGTAGCAGTGTGCCTCCGGGTGACCGGAGATCTCCGGGCCGAGCCGGAACAGACCGGTGTCGCTGAAGAGCGCCGTGTACTCGTTGAGCTTCTGCACTTCCTGCTGGTTGAACTGGCGCAGCTTCAGGCCGGCCACGAGGTCGTCGCCCTCGGACCGGTACGTCCGCACGCCGGTGGCCTTGACGTGCAGACCCTCCCAGTAGGCGCGGAGCTTGTCCCGCTTGTCCTTGGGGATCTGCTGGAGCTCCTCGTCGAGCTCGGCGCTGAGCTGCTCGGCGCCGATCTCGTCGTCGTTGCCGTAGCCGCCCTCGTCCGGGCCGAGTTCGAAACCGGCCGGCACGGGCAGCAGCAGGTCGCGCAGCGAACCGAAGTGGTTGCCGTTGGACCTGGCGCCGAACGGCGTGGCGGTGGCGGTCGGCGCCGGCGCGGCGGACGGGCCGGCGGCGACCGGGGCCGGGTCGTCGTACTGCGTCTTGATGATGCCGATGCCGATGACCACGCCGACGAGCGCCGCGGCGACCGTCGCGGCACCCGCGCGCAGCAGGCGCCCGGAGGCCGGGCGGGGGCCCGGGGCGGCGGGGGCCGGCTGCTCGGGAGCGAAGTCGGGCGCCAACTGCTCGGGAGCGAAGTCGGGCGCCAACTGCTCGGTGGCGGGCTCCTGCTCGACGCCGCGCTCCTGCTCAGCGCCGGGCCGCTGCTCGACGGCGGCGGTCGGCACGGGGGCCATGCGCGGCTGCTCGGGGGTCTCGGCCCCGGTCACGGTGCTGTCGCTCATACCAGCCGCTCCCACTGCTGCTTGGCGAGGTCCTCGAGGGCGTTCGACGTCACCGGCTTGGCACCGAAGACCTCGACCTCCATCACGACGGTGCCGCGCTGGGCGACGGCGTGGCCGTAGTAGTACGGCTCCTTGCTGTCGGCCCAGTAACTGGGCTCGTCGAACACCTTGTAGCCGCCGTTGGCGCCCTTCTCGAAGGGCTGCGTGCGGAAGAGGGCGGCGCGCGACTTCGCCTCGGAGGCGTGCTCCGGCGCGTACTGGATCAGCGACACCCGGTACTTGACGTCGTCCTTCTGCCAGTCGACCTCCACCGCGCGCCGGAAGCCGCGCGAGTTCAGGTCCTTGAACTCGCGGACCGAGTCGCCGGTGTGCTCGGCGAGCTCGCCGGCCGACACCCAGGACGGCTTGTCCGGGTTCTCGCCCCAGGGCTTGCTGCCCTCCGGCGCGGTGAGGAGGAGCTTGCGCAGGTCGCCGTCGATGGCGAGCGGCTGCGGCTGCTCGGCGGCGAAGGCGGACGGGTCGACCGTCGCGGCCGGGTAGGACGGCAGCGCGACCTGCAGCGGCGGCAGCGGCGTCGGCGGGCGCTGCGCCTGGACGGCGTAGCCCACGCCGCCGCCACCGAGGACGCCCAGCACCAGGGCGCACACGGCCAGCAGCACCGGCCGGGGCCGGCGCGGGGCGCGCGGCGCGGGCTCGGGCCCGACGGCCAGGAGGTCGGGGGCGAAGGCACCGGGCGTCCCGGTCACGACGGCGTCGGGTGCGACCGCTTCGGGCGCGATGGCGTCGGACGCGGCGACGGGCTGCGGCGGCGCGGGGGGCGCCGGGGGCGCCGGGGGCTGCGGAGGGGCGTCGCCGGGCGACGGCTCCACGGGTTCGGTGGTCACGAGGTGGCTCCAGGAGAGGGAAGGACGACGGCGGACGGGCGGCGGTGCGGGCTCAGCCGCCGGCGGCGAGCCACTCGCGCTGCCGCTTCATCAGGTCGCTGAGAAGCGCCTTGTCCGGCGTCCCCTTGACCTCGACGTCGATCGTGTACTGGACGTCGCCCTGGCTGGAGATGCCGGTCATCGAGCCGGTGTAGGCCTGCTGCTTGGGCTTGTGGACGTAGCCGTGGGCGTTCGGGTCGCCGTCGATGTCGATCGGGTCCTGCGACTTGACGGTGTAGCCCTTGACGAACTCGGTCGCCATCGCGCTGGAGCCGAAGTGCAGGAGGGTGACGGTGACTTCGGCCTTGCCGTCGGCGGTGCGGTACATCCGGGTGGCGCCCTCCTTGTACCCGTACGAGCCGAGGATCTCCATGATCCCGTCCTGCTTGCCGAACAGCTCGGCGACGTCGTCGTCGCTCAGCTTCGCGCCGTCCACGGGGCCGTACGACTCGCCGCCGTCGGGGATCGGGAGCAGGAAGAAGCGCAGGTCGCCGTCGTGCTTGCCGCCGCTGACGGTGCCCTTGACGGTGCTGGCCGGCTTGGGCGCGGTCGGGACGGCGGTCGGCGTCGGGAGCGGGACGGCGGTGGGCGTCGGGCTCGCGGAGGCCGTGCCGGACGCGGACGCGGCGGCCGTGGGCGCGGGTGCGGCCGTGGCCGGGCGGGCGGCCGGCTTGCCGACGGCGACGGTCACGGCCGCGCTGGTCGCCGTGACGCCCAGCAGCCCGACGGTGGCGAGCGCGATGCCGACGGCGCGCGGCAACCGGCGCTCAGCGGCCGCCGACGCCGTGATTCCGGCCGCGTCCGGCGTCAACTCGGCATCGGAAAAATGGGGTTGAGCAACCGCCGGCTGCGCGGCGGGGTGCTCGTTTTCGGGCGCGGACAAGGAACTCCCCCAGGGAAACGTGGAATGTCGCGCGCGGGCCCTCGTGCACCGCCCCCCAGCGGCTCTCCGGACCGTCCGGCACGCGTCTCAGCAGGAAGTATGAGAGTCCGGTGAGAGGTGCGCCAACAAAATCAATCGCTGCTTTCCCCCTCAATGCCCAATGAATCGGACACGCCGTGATCCAAACGCAATGGGCGGACCGGCGTCGACCGCCGGTCCGCCCTCTCGGCCCTGCGTCGCCGCCTACCGGAGCGGGCGGTGACGGGTCAGGAAACCGCCTTCTCCCACATCTCGACGACCTTGCCGGAGGCGTCGAGCGTCACCTTGAAGACGTTGTCCTGGCAGGGGTAGACGCCCTTGTCGCTGCGCGGCGTCGCGATGCACTCGTTGACGTGCTTGGCGAGGGTCTCGGCGTTGGCGTCCATCGGCGGCTTCACCACCGACCGCAGCTGGGCCTTGAAGGTCGGGGCGAACTGGGCGGTCTTGTCGGGCCCGGTGGGTTCGAGGGCGACGTCGTCGACCCCGCAGGCGTCCTTGGTGTCCTTGTAGACCAGGGTGGTCCCGTTGGTGCCCTTCACCGGGACGATCCACTTCTGCCCGGCCGGCAGCGGGTCGTGGGTGCAGAAGCCCTCCGGGCCGTCGTCGGTGGCGCCGGCGGACGGCTTGGCGGTGGGCTTGGCCTTCCCGCTCGGCGAGGCGGCGGGCGCGCCGGTGGCGGGCGCGCCGGTGGCGGGCGCGCCGGTGGGCGCGGCCGTGGCGGCGCTGCTGGAGCCGCCGCCGGCCTGGTCGGACGAGTTGTCCGGGCCGCAGGCGGCCAGGCCGAACGCGGCCGCGGCGACCAGGGCGGTGGAGAGCAGTTTCCTGGAAACGAGCATGACGACTAACCCCCGTGTGACGCATGATCAGGTTATCGGTGCGGCGGACAGACTAGCGCCTCCCACCGTCGCCCCACGCGCACCCACCCCGGCATCGGCGCACCCCTAGGTCCCCCCGCACCACCGGACACCGGCGCACCGGCCACGTAGGGTCGAAGCCATGCGACTGAGCACCGTGATCCTCCCCATCCACCGGTGGGGCGAGGGGCAGAAGATCTGGCGGCGGGCCGAGGAGCTCGGGTTCCACGCCGCGTACACGTACGACCACCTGTCCTGGCGGTCGTTCCGGGACGAGCCGTGGTTCGGGTCCGTCCCGACCCTGACCGCGGCCGCGACGGTCACCGAGCGCCTGCGCCTCGGCACCCTCGTCACCTCGCCGAACTTCCGGCACCCGGTGACGCTGGCCAAGGAGCTGATCACGCTGGACGACGTCTCCGGCGGGCGGCTGACGCTCGGCATCGGCGCCGGCGGGGTCGGGTACGACGCGACGGCGATGGGCCAGGAGGCGTGGTCGCCGAAGGAGCGGGCGGACCGCTTCGGCGAGTTCCTGCCGCTGCTGGACGAGCTGCTGCGCGAGGACGCCACCACCCGCGAGGGCACCTACTACTCGGCCGTCGAGGCCCGCAACATCCCCGGCTGCGTGCAGACGCCGCGCGTCCCGTTCTACGTGGCCGCGACCGGCCCCCGCGGGCTGAGGCTGGCCGCGGAGCACGGGCAGGGCTGGGTGACCTACGGCGACCCGCGCGGGCCGGCGGACGTGCCGGTGGAGCAGGCGCCCGAGGTCATCGCGCGGCAGATCGCCAAGCTCACCACGGCCTGCGAGGCCAACGGCCGGGACGTCGCGACGCTGGAGAAGGTGCTGCTCCAGGGCTCGACCGCGGAGAAGCCGCTGCGGTCGCTGGGCGCCTTCGTCGACTGGGCCGGCACCTACCGGGACCTGGGCATCACCGAGCTGGTGATCCACTGGCCGGTGCCGGACTCGGTCTTCGAGAACGACCTCGCCGTCTTCGAGGAGATCGCCACCGAGGGCCTCGCCCAGCTCGGCTGAGCGCGGCCCGCTACGGATGCGGACGGGTGCGCTGGGCGGGGAGCTTCGGCTCCGGCCCGGCGGGCCGGGCGGGCCCGTCCGGAGCTCCCCGGCGGGCGATCTCGGCGAGGGCGTGGAACAGGACGTCGCCGAGGAGGACGGGCTCGCGCGAGGCGGCGCAGGCTGCGGAAGGGGCGGTCGGGAGCGGCTCGTCACGAAGCTGGCGAGTGGGCATGGCTCTTCCTGCCGACGGGGTGGCCGTCTGATCGGCCATGCCGGTCCTGCCCGGAGGGCGGAAGCCGGACACCCCCGCCCCGGGCGAATCGGCCGGAAACGGCGCTTGCGGGGCCGAAAGAAGGCCGACCCGGGTCGAAGCACGCACGCCCCCGGGCCTGCGGACCTCCTCGGTGACCGGTGCCCCGCCGATGGGCGAAGATGGACCGGTGACCGAACCCCGCGCCCCCCGCCTGATCGCCACCGACCTGGACGGCACCCTGCTGTGCGGCGGCGGCACCGTCACCGACCGCACCGCCGCCGCACTCGCCGCGGCCGAGGCGGCCGGGGTGCGGGTGGTGTTCGTGACCGGGCGCCCGCCGCGCTGGATGCAGCAGGTCAGCGCGCACATCGGCGGGCACGGGGTGGCGATCTGCTCCAACGGCGGCGCGGTCGTCGACGTGCGGCGCGGCGAGCTGCTGGAGTCCTTCCCGCTGTCCGCGGAGGCCGCGCTGGCCGTGGTCGAGCTCCTGCGCGCCAAGCTGCCCGGTACGTCGTTCGCCTTCGAGTACCCGGCCGGGTTCGCCCGCGAGCCCGGGTACGAGGTGCCGATGTGGGGCGAGGACGTGGACCACCCGATCGGTCCGGCGGAGCTGCTGCTGGGGCCGGACGGGCCGGTGCACGGCCTGTTCAAGCTGCTGGCCAAGCACCCGGACCTCGACCCGGACAAGCTGCTGGGCGAGGCCCGCGAGGCCGCCGGGCACCTGGCCGAGATCACCCGCTCCGCGCCGATCCCGCTGCTGGAGATCAGCGCGCCCGGCGTCACCAAGGCCAGCACGCTGGCCCGCTGGTGCGCCGGGCACGGCATCGACCGCGCCGAGGTGGTCGCCTTCGGCGACATGCCGAACGACCTGGAGATGCTGGACTGGGCCGGCACCGCGTACGCCGTCGCCAACGCGCACCCGCAGGTGTTGGCGGCGGTGCCGCGGCACACCGTGAGCAACGAGCAGGACGGCGTCGCGGCGGTGCTGGAGCTCCTCCTCGGACTCCCCTCGGTCTGACCGGAGGACTCAGCCGGAGCGGCCGTTGACGTGGTCCGCGGTACGCCGGTCGCGCGGGCTGCCGAAGGCCTGCCCGGTCGGCCCGGCCTCGGAGCCGTGGGAGCCCTCAGAGCCCTCGGAGCCCTCGGAGCCCTCGGAGCCCTCAGAGCCGGGACGTCCAGCGGACCCTCGTGCCCTTCCCGTACGGGCCGACCTCGTGCCACGCGTCGCCGCCGAGGGCCTCGGCGCGTCGGGTGAGGTTGAGGAGGCCGCTGCGCCGGCCGCCCGCGGGGATGCCGATGCCGTCGTCGGTGACGGTGAGCAGCACCCCGGGCCGGCCACCGCGGTCGAGGGACTCCGGGTCGCCGCCGACGGGGTGTCCGGCGTCGTCGAGGTGCACGGTGGCGTCGATCTCCACGCCGACCCGGCAGGCCCGGGCGTGGCGGGCGGTGTTGGAGAGCATCTCCCTCAGTGCCGCCAGCAGTTGACGCCCGGTCCTGTCGCCGACGAGGCTCTCCACCGGCCCGACGAAGCTCACCGCGGGCTTGAAGCCGAGCGCCGCCGCGGCCTGGCTGGCCTCGCGCAGGACCCGGGTGCGCAGGGTGTCGGGGACGTCGCCGTGGTTGTCGTGCTGGAGCGCGTAGATGGTGGTGCGGACCTCCTGGATGGTGGCGTCGAGTTCGTCGACGGCCTTGCCGATGCCGACCTTCACCTCGGGCACGACGGAGCGGCGGGCGGCGCTCTCCAGGATCATCCCGGTGGCGAACAGCCGCTGGATCACCAGGTCGTGCAGGTCGCGGGCGATCCGGTCGCGGTCCTGGAAGACGGCGAGGCGCTGCTGGTCGCGCTGGCCCTCGGCGAGCCGCAGGGCGAGCGCGGCCTGGGAGGCGAAGGTCTCGGCGAGCTGCTTCTCGCTGTCGGTGAAGGGCACCGCGCCGCGCGGGCGCCAGACGCAGAGCCCGCCGAGCACCCGGCCGGCGGCGATCATCGGGACGGCCATGGACGGGCCGAAGCTGCGGGCGAGCCGGATGACCACGGTCGGGTCGCTGGACATGTCGTCGAGGTGGACGCTCTCGCCCGCGAGCAGCCGGGCCGCGAAGCTGTCCTTGGGCAGCAGCTCCCCGCGGACGAACTCGGCGGCCTCGCCGGACGCGTGGGCGACCCGCATCTGGCAGACGTCCTCGCCGTCGGCGGAGGTGGGCAGCAGGATCATGCCGAGTGCCGCGTCCGCCAGCTCCCGCACCTGCTCGGCCGCGACGGTCAGCGCGACCTCGGCCTCGTCGGTGGAGAGCAGCGCGGTGGTGACGGCGGCGGCGCCGGCGATCCAGCGCTCGCGGCGCCGGCCCTCCTCGTACAGCCGGGAGTTCTCGATGGCGACGCCGGCCGCCGCGGCGAGCGCGTTCACGACCTGCTCGTCCTCGGGGGTGAAGGCGCCACCGCCCTTCTTCTCCGTCAGGTAGAGGTTGCCGAACACCTCGTCGCGGACCCGGATCGGTTCGCCGAGGAAGGTCTTCATCTGCGGGTGGTGCGGCGGGAACCCGGAGGACCGCGGGTCGCTGCCGAGGTCGGTCAGGCGCAGCGGTTCGGGGCGGTCGATGAGCGCGCCGAGGATGCCGCGCCCGGCGGGCAGTTCGCCGATCCCGGCGGCCGTCGCGTCGTCGATGCCGACGTGGATGAAGTCGGCCAGGCCGTGCCCGCCGGGGGCGATCACGCCGAGGGCCGCGTACCGGGCGTCGACGAGTTCGGCGGCGCCGGTGGCGATGCGGTGCAGGGTGGCGTGCAGGTCCAGTCCGGCGCCGATGGAGACGACGGCCTCCAGCAGCCGCTGCATCCGGTCGGTGACGGCGGCGGCCGACTGGAGGCGTTCCGCGACCTCGGTGACCAGGGTGTCCAGGCCGAGCGAGGCGATCTCGGGCACCCGGTGCGGGGTGGGTTCCGGGGCGGCGGCGGGGAGGTCCGGCGTGGGGTCCATGGAGATGAGCCTAGTTTGTACGGTTTTCATCCGAAGGACGGCGCGGCCGAGCCGCTACCGGGCCACCAGCAGCCCGTCCGCCTCCCGCTCCCGCCGCCACATCGCGTGCAGCCGCCCGTCGCCGTCCGCGAGCAGCTGCGACCAGCGGCCCCGCTCGGCCACCCGGCCGCCGTCCAGCACGAGCACCTCGTCGACGGTGTCGTCGTCCAGCCCGGCCAGCCGGTGGGTGATCAGGACGGTGGTGCGGCCGGCGGTGGCGGCGAGCAGGTCGGCGGTGAGCGCGTCCGCGGTGGGCAGGTCGAGGTGTTCGGCCGGCTCGTCGAGGACGAGCACCGGGAAGTCGGCGAGCAGGGCGCGGGCGAGCGCGAGGCGCTGGCGCTGGCCGCCGGAGAGGCGGGCGCCGTGCTCGCCGACCATGGTGTCGAGGCCGTCGGGCAGGCCGTCCGTCCAGTCGAGCAGCCGGGCGGCGGCCAGGGCGGCGCGCAGGTCGTCCTCGTCGGCACCGGGCCGGGCGAGGCGCAGGTTCTCCCGGAGCGAGCTGTCGAAGACGTGGGCGTCCTGCGCGCAGAGACCGATCACCCGGCGGACGTCGTCGCCCGCGAGCGCGCGGCCGTCCACAGCCTGTGGACGGCCGGCGGCGAAGGTGACGCCACCCCCGCTCGGCTCCAGGAAGCGCAGCAGCGCCTGGGCGAGCGTGGTCTTGCCGGAGCCGGACGGGCCGACGACGGCGATCCGGCGCCCGGGCGTGAGGTCGAGGTCCACCCCGGCCAGGGCGTCCTCCGTCCGTCCGGGGTAGCGGACGGCCAGGCCGCGCACGGCGATCGGCAGCGGCTGCGCGGGCAGCGCCACCGGCTCGGCCGGCTCGGCGACGGCGGGTTCCGCCTCCAGCACCTCGTCCAGCCGGGCCCGCGCGGCGCGGCTGCGCTGGCGGGAGCGGACGGCGAGCGGCATCCCGGTGACGGCCTCGAACGCGGCGAGCGGGGTGAGCACGACGACGGCCAGGCAGACCGGCGCCAGCGCCCCGGCGTGCACGCCGCGCAGGCCGACGGCCGCGGCGGCGGTCACCGTCAGTCCGGCGAGCAGCGTGATCAGCCCGGTGCCGAGCGCGGTGGTGGCGGCCGAGCGGGCGGCCAGGCCGGTCAGCGCGGCGTCGGCGCCGCGGACGGCGGCCAGCCGGCCGGGCAGCGCGCCCGCGACGGTGAGTTCGGCGGTGCCGGAGAGGGCGTCGACGACGGCGGTGGTGAGCCGCCCGCGGGCCGGTGCCTGCCGCCGCTCGGCACCGGCCGACCAGCGGCCGCCCAGCGCGGGTACCACCGCACCCGCGAGCAGCAGCCCGACGCCGAGGACGACGCCGGCGGCGGGCAGGAAGGCGCCCATCGCGACGGCTGCGGCGAGCGACACGACACCGGCGACGGCGGCCGGCAGCCGCCAGCGCAGGTAGTGGTCCTGGATCGCGTCGACGTCGGCGACCAGCCGGGAGAGCAGGTCGCCGCGCCGGAACGCGGGCAGCCCGGCCGGGGCGAGCGCGGTGAGCCGCCGGTAGACGGCGGCGCGCAGCGTGCCGAGGGTGCGCAGCACGGCGTCGTGCGAGACGAGCCGCTCGGCGTACCGGAGGACGCTGCGGCCGATGCCGAACGCGCGGACGGAGGTGACGGCCATCATCAGGTAGAGCACCGGCGGCATCTCGGAGGCGTACGAGATGAGGTAGCCCGAGGTGGCCATGAGCGCGACGGCGCAGCCGAGGGCGAGCGCGCCGAGCACGATCGAGAGCGCGAGCCGGGGCGCGGCGGCGTCCGCCGGGGGCTCGTCCTCGACGGCGGTCGCGGCGACCGGCCGACCGCTGTGGGCCAGGGGCGCGATCGTGGCGGGGACGGCCGGAGCCGCGGCGCCAGCCAGCCGCACGTGCTCGTCCGCGACGGCCAGCAGCGCGGGCCGGTGGGCGACCACCAGGACCGTACGGGCCGGGTCCTCGGCGAGCGTCCGGACGGCGTCCACGACGGCCGCCTCGCAGGCGCCGTCCAGGTTGGCGGTCGGCTCGTCGAGCAGCACGAGCGGGCGGTCGGCGGCGAGCAGCACGCGGGCGAGGGCGATCCGCTGCCGCTGCCCGGCGGAGAGCCCGGCGCCGTCCTCGCCGAGCACGGCGTCCAGGTCGGTCACGAAGTCGAGCGCGTGCGCGGAGCGCAGCGCCGTCCACAGCTCGGCGTCGGCCGCCTCCGGCCGGTGCAGGCGCAGGTTCTCGGCGACCGTCCCGGCGAACAGGTGCGGGTGCTGCGGCACCCAGGCGATCTGCCGCCGCCAGGTGGCCGGGTCGAGCTCGGCGAGGTCGTACGCACGGCCGTCGGCGGCGGTGATCCGGACGGCCCCGGCGTCCGGCGCGGTGAGGCCGAGCAGGACGGACACCAGGGTGGACTTGCCGGCCCCGCTCGGTCCGGTCAGGGCGACGGTGGTTCCCGGACGCAGCGTCAGCTCCGCACCGTCCAGCGCGGGCGCCGTCCGGCCGGCGTGCCGCACGACCAGGCCGGCCGCCGTCACGGTCGCGCCGGCGAGCGCGGGCGCGGGGAGGGTCCCGGCGGCGGGCAGCGGCGTCTCCAGCACCTCGAAGATCTCGTCCGCCGCCGTCAGCCCCTCGACGCTGGAGTGGTAGAGCGCGCCGACCTGGCGGATCGGGAAGTACACCTCGGGGGCGAGGATCAGGATCAGCAGCCCGGTCTCCAGGTCGAGCGAGCCGTCCACCAGCCGGAAGCCGATGGAGACGGCGACCAGTGCGACCGACAGCGTGGAGAGCAGCTCCAGCGCGAACGAGGAGATGAACGCGATCCGCAGCGTGCGAAGGGTCGCCCGGCGGTAGTCGGCGGTGATCCTGGCGATCGTGGTCGCCTGCGCCCGCGCCCGGTTGAACACCTTGAGGGTGGGCAGGCCGGCCACCACGTCCAGGAAGTGGTGCGAGAGCCGGGCGAGGGTCTGCCACTGCCGGTCCATCCGGGACTGGGTGGCCATCCCGATCAGCACCATGAACAGCGGGATCAGCGGCAGCGTCCCGGCGATGATCGCGGCCGAGGTGAAGTCGGCCCCGGCGATCCGCAGCAGCACGATCACCGGCACGGCCACCGCGAGCGCCAACTGCGGGAGGTAGCGCGCGAAGTAGTCGTCGAGGGCGTCGACGCCGCGGGTCGCGAGGGTGGTGAGCTCGCCGGTGCGCCGGCCCGCCAGGTAGGCCGGGCCGAGGGCGGTGGCGTGCTCGAGCAGCCGGCGCCGCAGGGTGGACTTCACCCGGGCGACGGACCGGTGCGCGGTGAGCTCGGTGAGCCAGCCGACCAGCCCCCGGCCGACGGAGGTCAGCGCCAGCAGCACCAGCGGGGTGGTGAGCTCGCCGAGCGTCGCCTTCCGCTGGAAGCCGCGCACGACGATCTCGGCGAGCAGGCCCGCCTGGGCGACCACCAGGACGGCGCCCGCCCCGCCGAGGAGCACGGATCCGGCGAGGAAGACCCGGGTGGTGCGGGCGTGCCCGAGGAGCCGGGGGTCGACCGGGCGCACGTCAGTGTCCGGCCGGGATGTGCTGGACGCCGATGCGCTTGCGGAACACCCAGTACGTCCAGCCCTGGTAGAGCAACACGAGCGGGGTGAACACGGCCGCGACGATCGTCATCAGCTTCAGCGTGTACGGCGAGGACGCGGCGTTGGTGACGGTCAGGCTCCACTCGGGGTGCAGCGTCGAGGGCATGACGTTCGGGAAGAGCGCCAGGAAGAGCATCGCCACCGCGGCCACGATCGTCGCCCCTGAGAGGACGAACGCCCAGCCCTCGCGGCCGAGTCGGTTGGCCACCAGGGCGCCGGCCAGGGCCAGCACGGCGATGACCAGGGCCACCAGGCTCCGGCCGTTGCCGCTGTCGGACTGCGTCCAGACCAGGAAGACCAGGGCCAGCGCCGCCGTCACCACGCCCGCCTGCAGGGCGGCCCTGCGCGCCCGCAGCCGGATCTCGCCGACCGTCTTCAGCGCGGCGAACACCGCGCCGTGGAAGGTGAAGAGGCTGAGCGTCACCAGGCCGCCGAGCAGCGCGTACGGGTTGAGGAGGTCCCAGAGGGTGCCGACGTAGTTCTTCTGCGCGTCGATGTCCACGCCGCGCACGATGTTGGCGAAGGCCACGCCCCACAGGAAGGCCGGGATCAGCGAGGTCCAGAAGATGGCCTCCTCCCAGTTCCGCTGCCAGCGCTCGCCGTCCCGCTTGGCCCGGTACTCGAAGGCCACGCCGCGCACGATCAGGCAGACCAGGATGGCCAGCAACGGGATGTAGAAACCGCTGAACAGCGTCGCGTACCAGTCGGGGAAGGCCGCGAAGGTCGCGCCGCCGGCGGTCAGCAGCCAGACCTCGTTGCCGTCCCAGACCGGGCCGATCGTGTTGATCAGCACCCGCCGCTCGGCGGTGTTCCTGGCCAGCGGCTTGGTGAGCACGCCGATCCCGAAGTCGAAGCCCTCCAGGAAGAAGTAGCCGATCCACAGGACGGCGATCAGCACGAACCAGACGTCGTGGAGTTGCATGTCAGATCCCTGTGGTGCTCAGTAGGCGAACGCGAGCGGCTTGTCGGCGTCCTCGTCCGGGGACGGCCCGCGCAGGGTCGGGTCCACGGCCGGCGGCTGCTCGGTCACCACCGGTCCGGCCTTGGCGTACTTGACCAGCAGCCGGACCTCGATGACGGCCAGGACCGCGTACAGCAGGGTGAAGGTGGTGAGCGCCCCGATCTGGGTGCCGACGCCGACGTTGGGGGAGACCGCGCCGGCCGTCGTCATCAGGCCGAACACGGCCCAGGGCTGGCGGCCCATCTCAGTGAAGATCCAGCCGAAGCTGTTGGCGATCAGCGGGAAGCCCATGGTCAGGATGCCGATCCGCCAGCTCCACTTGGTGAGCAGCGGGCTCAGCTCGCGTGTGGGGGTCAGCATCAGCCGCGGCACCTCGGTGTCGCCGGTGCGGAACCGCGGCCGCAGGAAGAGCTTGCGCCGGGTGGTCCAGAGCCCGATCAGGCCGGCCGCGAAGGAGGTCATCCCGAAGCCGATCATGAGGCGGAAGCCCCAGAAGGTCATGAAGATGCTCGGGATGTAGTCCTTCGGGTCGCCGCCGTACTTGGCGGCCTCGGCGGCCGCGGTGTCGTTGATGCCGGGGACGGACGAACTGAAGTCGTTGTGCGCGAGGAAGGAGAGTATCCCCGGGATCTCCAGTTCGACCGAGTTGTGGCCCTTGCTGACGTCACCGATCGCGAAGACCGAGAACGGCGCCGGCGACTGGGTGTCCCACAGCGCCTCGGCTGCGGCCATCTTCATCGGCTGCTGCTCGAACATCACCTTGCCCAGCGAGTCACCGCTGATCGCGGTGCCCAGGCCGAAGACGACGGCCAGCACCAGCCCGAGCCGCAGCGAGGTGCGCATCACGGCGGTCTTCTCGGGGTCGGCGGTCTCAGGCCTCCGCTTGGCCTTCCAGAGGTGGAAGGACGCGATGCCGACCATGAAGGCCGCGCCGGTGAGGAAGGCCGCGGTCAGGGTGTGCGCGACGACGGTGAGGGTGGTGTTCTGGAACAGCACCTTGGTGATGTCGGTGAGCTGCGCCTTGCCGGTGACCGGGTCGATCGCGTAGCCGACCGGGTGCTGCATCCAGGAGTTGGCGGCGAGGATGAAGTAGGAGGAGAGCACGGTGCCGAGGGCGACCATCCACATGCAGGCGCAGTGGATCCTCTTCGGCAGCTTGTCCCAGCCGAAGATCCACAGCCCGATGAAGGTCGACTCGAAGAAGAAGGCGATCAGCGCCTCCATCGCGAGCGGGACCCCGAAGACGTCGCCCACGAACCGGGAGTAGTCCGACCAGTTCATCCCGAACTGGAACTCCTGGACGATGCCGGTGACCACGCCCATCGCGATGTTGATCAGGAAGAGCTTCCCCCAGAACTTCGTGGCGTGGAAGTACTTCTCCTTGTTCGTCCGCACCCAGGCGGTCTCCAGCCCGGCCACGATGGCGGCCAGGCTGATGGTGAGGGGGACGAAGAGGAAGTGGTAGACGGTGGTGATGCCGAATTGCCATCTGGCGATGGTTTCGTGAGCGATTGCCAGTTCCACGTCGCCCTCTCTCCAACCTGCCCCTTCGGGCACATTCAGGACAAACTTCTTCTATAGCCGTAGACCGTTGCCCAACCACACAAGCTTGTCCGCTTGTGAACGTGAACACGTTCACAAGGGCAGTATCCATCATCCTTACGAGTGACCCCCACCCGGGGTGGGGTCCAGTTCCGCCACCGGATTCGGACGAACCGGCCCTTGACATGCCGGAGCCCCGCACCACCCGGTGGTGCGGGGCTCGACCCTCTCGGCTACGGGCGGCCGAGCAACTGGGTGCCCGGGACGGAAGAGGCGCGGGCGGTGAAGAAATCGGTGAAGCCGCGCAGGAACTCCTCGAGGGTGATCCGGCCGTCCCCGTCGGTGTCCAGCCGGCGGAAGCCGTGGGAGAGTTCGGCCGGGTGGACGCGGGGGCCGCCGAAGACCGCGCGGTACTCGTCGGCGTCCAGGTGACCGTTGCCGTCGGTGTCGGCCGCGGCGAAGACGGCACGCAGCGCGGGCAGCAGGCCGGCCTCCAGGTAGGCCGGGTCGCGGTCGCAGCCGGCGATGGTGGCGGCGACGAACTCCTCGCGGCTCACCTTGCCGTCGCCGTCGGCGTCCATGCTCTCCCGCAGCTGCTCCCACCAGCCCTCGAAGGCCGAGTGGACGGCGGCCTCGCCGGCGTCGTCGAGCTCCAGCTGCCAGCACACGTTGTGGGCCATCGCCCGCAGGTCGTGCACCGTGAGGTGGCCGTCGCCGGTCTGGTCGAGCACCTCGCGGAAGAACTGGTCCAGCCGGGGCCGGCGGGTGTCCCGCCGCGTCGGGCGCCAGCGGGCCGGCGGGCGCTGCTCGGGCGAGCGGTGGCGCAGGTGGTCCGGCAGGCGGCGCAGCACACCGCCGGCGCCGCGGTGCAGCAGCCACGACAGGAGCGCGGCGCGGCGGGTGCGGACCAGGCCGAAGCGCTCCCGGACGACGGGCGGCAGGTCGGCGACCGTCAGCGCCGTCACCACCCGGGCCACCACCGCCCGCACGGCCCGCCACCCGCGGTCCCCGAGGAAGCGGAGCCGGCGCGGCCGGGGCGCCTCGCGCAGGATGTCGAAGAGCAGGTAGCGCGCCGACTCGGTGAACTCCAGCCGCTCCCGCGCCATCCGGGTGAAGTAGCCCCGCAAGTCGGCTGCGGTCGCAGGGAGTTCACCATCGGGTAGCTCGAAGGCCGCAACCGCATCCGTGAACTCGGCGTAGGCGGCGGCGAGTTCGCCCGCGTCGTACCGGTCGCCGCCCAGCTCCCGCATGGTGACGACGGCTTCGAAGAGCGTCAGCAGCACCCACGCCCTGGTCTCCGGATCCTTCGCGTCGTACGCCCGGCCGTCCGCGTCCGTGCCGCGGATCCGCTTGTGCGCCCGCTCCAGCCGCGCGACCTCCCGCCGCAGCGCGTCCGCGTCCTGGTAGAACAGCCGCCGCCCGCTCCCCAGCGTATGTTCCACCCGCCGCCACGGATGCGCGTGGTACGTCGAGTGCTCGTCCATCCCCGCACCCACCACCGGATGCGCCGCCTGCAACACCAGCAGCCGCCACGCGACCAGAGCCACCCGCCACTCGGCCAGGTCCTGCCGGAACGACACCCCTGCCTCAGCCACACCGCTCCCCGGTGCTCTCGGGCCCGATCGCGAACACCGCGGACTTCCACATCTCCCACAGCACCTGGTCCCGGTCCACGATGGTCTCCTCGGCAGCAAGCACGCTCATTCGAGACATCTCTCTCCCGTCCCGTGTGGTGAGCCCGCGCGATCTCGCACAAGCAACAGCCGCACGGTCGCACACGAGCGAGGAGCCACCCGGGGGAATAAGCCGACGTTCACCCGATCGGGGTCAGGCGGGCTGCGTCGTGGGGAGTTCGACGCGGAAGGTGGCGCCGGAGCCGGGGGCGGTCTGGAGGGTGAGGGTGCCGCCGTGGGCGTGGGTGAGGGCGGTGGCGATGGCGAGGCCGAGGCCGGCGCCGCCGCCGTCCTGGCGGCTGCGGGAGGCGTCGACGCGGTAGAAGCGCTCGAAGACCTGGAGGGCCTGCTCCTCGGTGAGGCCGGGGCCGGAGTCGGCGACCTCCAGGAGGCACACGCCGTCCGGGCCGCCGCCGACGCCTATCCGGACGGGGGTGCCGGGCGGGGTGTGCTTGACGGCGTTGCCGACCAGGTTGGTGACGACCTGGCGCAGCCGCGCCTCGTCGCCGAGGACCGGGGCCGCGCCGGGGGCACCCGTCCCGGCCGGACCGGTGAGGGCGACCGGGCGGGTCGGGTCGAGGGCGGTCAGGTCGTGCAGGGCGTCGGCGGCGAGGGTGCGCAGGTCCATCGGGGCGAGGTCGAGCGGGCGTTCCTCGTCGAGCCGGGCGAGCACGAGGAGGTCCTCGACGAGGGTGCCCATGCGCACGGCCTCGCTCTCGATCCGGGTCATGGTGCGCCGCACGTCCTCCTCGGTGGGCAGCGCGCCCATCCGGTACAGCTCGGTGAAGCCGCGGATGCCGGCCAGCGGGGTGCGCAGTTCGTGCGAGGCGTCGGCGATGAACCGCCGCATGCGGGCCTCGGACTCGGCGCGGGCGGCGAACGCGGCCTCGATCTGGGTGAGCATCCCGTTGAGCGCGATGGACAGCCGCCCGACCTCGGTGCGCGACGAGGGTCCGGGCATGCGGTGGGAGAGTTCGCCGGCGGCGATGCGGGCGGCGCCGGCCTCGATGGTGCGCAGCGGGCGCAGTCCGGTGCGCACGGCGAAGAAGCCGAGGGCGGCGATGAGGACGAACACGGCGCCGCCGATGGCGAGGAAGGAGGTGCGGAGCTTGCGGATGGTCGCGTCGATGTCCTCGCGGGAGACGGCGACCATCAGGTAGGTGGGGGTGACCTGCGGCGAGGCGTAGGCGCCGGCGGTGGCGGGGGCGGACCGCTGCGGCTGGAGCGGCAGGACGAGCACCCGCCAGGTGCGGTGGCCGCGCTGGTCGGGCAGGTCGAAGGGGACGTCGGGGGCGGTGGCGGCGGGGTCGAGCCCGGCGAGCTGGGGCGCCGGGTCGGTGTCGGAGACGGGCTGGCGCATGACGCCCTGCACCTTGCCGTCGGAGGAGAGGTACTGCACCAGGTACTGGCTGGGCAGGTACTGGCCGCGCCGTCCGGCGCCCTGGGCGGGCCGGCCGGGGACGTCGGGCGGGCTGAGCTTGCCCGCGGGCCGGTGGGACAGCGCCGGCCCGTAGCGCTGGAGCTGCTGGTCGATCTGCTCGACGAGCTGCACCCGGACGGTGCCGAGCACGATGGTGTCGCTGACCACGAGCCCGGTGGTGACGAGCGCGAGGGCGAGCACGAGCAGCCGGGCGCGCAGCGAGAGCCGGGAGGTGAAGCGGGCCAGCAGCGGACGGACGGGCACGGCGCGGGTCAGCCCTGCGGGGGCCGGCGCAGCGCGTAGCCGATGCCGCGGACGGTGTGGATCAGCTTGGGGCCGTGGGCGGGACCGGAGTCGAGCTTGCGGCGCAGGTAGGAGATGTAGGACTCGACGATGGAGAGGTCGCCGCCGAAGTCGTAGGCCCACACGTGGTCGAGGATCTGGGCCTTGGAGACGACCCGGCCGACGTTGGCCATCAGGTAGTGCAGCAGCTTGAACTCGGTCGGCGAGAGCGAGACCGGGATGCCGCCGCGGGTGACCTCGTGGGCGACGGGGTCGAGGCTGAGGTCGGCCACGATCAGCCGGCCGTCCTCGGCGGGGCCGCCGGCCCGGCGCAGGATGGCGCGGATCCGGGCGATCAGCTCCTCGAGGCTGAACGGCTTGGTGACGTAGTCGTCGGCACCCGCGGCGAGGCCCTGGACCTTGTCGCCGACGCCGTCCTTGGCGGTGAGGAAGAGCACCGGGAGGTGGTCGCCGGGGTGGCCGTGGGCGGGGCCGGCGATCTGGCCGCGGCTGGTCTGCTCGCGCAGCTTCTCGACGACGGTGAAACCGTCGAGGTCGGGGAGCATGACGTCGAGGACGACGAGGTCGGGGCGCTCGTCGGCGATCAGCCGCAGGGCCTCGGTGCCGGTCGCGGCGGAGGCGACCCGGAAGCCGGAGAACCGCAGCGAGGCGGAGAGCAGTTCGCGGATGTTGGGCTCGTCGTCGACGACGAGGAGGAAGGCCTCGCCCGGGCCGCCGGCCACCGCGGAGCCGCCTGGTGTGGTCACAGTGCCTTGCACGGGGGTTTCGCCTCCCGGTCGGACGATGGCGTTCAGCATGAGGCTAGCCCCCGGAGGCTATGCGGCATGGATGAATGTTGGATTAACACCTTATCGGTCGGTTTTTGCGCGACAGGCCCGCAGGGGCGGGCTGGGTGGTGTGCGCACGGGAGACCGCGAGGCCCCGACCCGTCTCGGGCGAGGGCCTCGCGGACGTCCGGGGCCGCGGGGTCAGCCGCCGGACGGGTTCCTGGCGCCGCCGCCGAAACCGCCGCCACCACCACCGAAGCCGCCCGCGGCCGCGGCGCCTTCGACGAGCTGGGTGGCCGCGTAGCCGCCGCCGGCGTCGGGGGTGCCGACGACGGTCACGCTCTGGCCGGGCTGCAGGTCCGCGACCTTGCCGTCCTTGGTGAGCTGGACCTTCGTCGCGTCGCCGGTGGTGACCTTGACGGTGTTGCCGTTGGCGTCGGTCAGGTAGACGGTCGTGCCGTCCACCGCCTTCACGGTGCCGCGCGTGAAGCCGGTCTGCCCGCCCTGGCCCTGCCCCTGACCGCCCTGGCCGCCCTGGCCGCCGCGGCGTGAGCCGCCGCCGCCCTGGCCGCCCTGGCCGTACCCGCCGCCCGCCGCGGCGCGCTGGGAGGCGCCGGCGGAGGCCCGGGACGAGGAGGAGGTCGAACCGTGGTCCTGCTGGTACCAGACCCCGCCCGCGAACGCGCCGGTGGCGATCACGCCGCCCGCGAGGAGGAGCGAGAGCCAGGGCAGCGGCCGGCGCGGCGGCGCGGCCAGTTCGGCGGCGACGTCCCGGGCGTCCGGCGGGGTGGCGAGCAGGGCGACCTGTTCGGCCGGGGTGCTGTGCTGGTCGGTCATGGTCGTGTCCTACTCGTGCCGGAGGGCGTCGATCGGGCGCAGCGAGGCGGCCCGGTTGGCGGGGTAGCTGCCGAAGAAGAGCCCGATGGCGACGGCGATGCCGAACGCGCCGAGCACCGACTCGGGGATCACCACCGGCTTGATGCCGACGATGCTGAAGTGCGCGCCGGCGATCCCGGCCGCGACCCCCAGCCCGGCGCCGATCACCGACAGCAGGGTGGACTCGGTCAGGAACTGCCCGAGGATCACCGCGCGCGGGGCGCCGAGCGCCTTGCGGATGCCGATCTCCCGGGTCCGCTCGGTCACCGTGACGAGCATGATGTTGGTGATCCCGATCCCGCCGACCAGCAGCGAGATCGCGGCCACCGCGCCGAGCAGGACGGTGAACGTCCTGGTCGTGCTCTCGCGGGCGGTGAGCAGCGAGGCCTGGTTGGTGATCCGGAAGTCCGCCTTGGCCGGGTCGGCGATCGCGTGGGCCGCGAGCAGCACCCGGGTGATCTCGGACTGGGCCGCCGTCGTGCTGTCGGCCGAGGCGGCCTGCACGAGGATCTGGTTGACCGGGCCGAAGCCGGTGAAGGCGTTCTGGACGGTGGGCAGCGGTGCGATCAGGACGTCGTCCGGGTCGGTGAAGCCGCTGCCGCCCTTGGCCTGGAGCACGCCGACCACGGTGAAGGGGGTGCCCCCGACGGTGATCCTCTTCCCGACCGGGTCCTCGGTGTCGAACAGCTGCTTGGCGGTGGTGGCGCCGAGCACCGCGACCTTGCGCGAGCCGAGGACGTCGTCCTCGGTGAAGTACTCGCCGTGCGCGACCTTCTGGTTGGAGGTCTCGAAGTAGGCGGGGTAGGTGCCGACGACCGAGCCGGGGCTGTACGAGACGTCGCCGTACAGCGCGGTGGCGCTGGTGGTGACGACCGGCGCGACGGACTTGACCGCGGCCGGGTCGGCCCCGGTCGCCAGTGCCCTGGCATCGGCGACCGTCAGCTTCTTCACCGACGAGGTGGCGCGCGAGCCGCCGTTGGCCGAACCCGAGCTGACGGTGAGGGCGTTGGTGCCGAGCGAGGTGATGGAGTCCTTCACCGCGACCGACGAGCCGTTGCCGACGGCGAGCAGCAGGATCACCGAGGCGACGCCGATCAGCACGCCGAGCATGGTGAGCGCCGAGCGCACCTTGTTGGCGGCGAGGCCGCCGACCGCGAAGCGGAGCATCTGCCAGAGGATCACGCCGGCACCCCCGCGGGGTGCAGCATCGGCGGCGGCCCGTCCACCGGCGCCTGCCGGACGTCGCTGACGATCTGGCCGTCGACGAGCCGCAGCACCCGCTTGGCGTGCCGGGCGACCTCGTCCTCGTGGGTGATCAGGACGACGGTGCGGCCGGTGGCGTTGAGCCCGTCGATGATGGCCAGCACGTCCTCGGTGGCGCGGCTGTCCAGGTTGCCGGTGGGTTCGTCGGCGAGCAGCATCGCGGGCGCGGTGACCAGCGCCCGGGCCACGGCGACGCGCTGCTGCTGGCCGCCGGAGAGCTCGTTGGGCCGGTGGCCGGCCCGGTCGGCGAGGCCGACCAGGCTGAGCGCGGCGAGCGCCCGGCGGCGCCGCTCGGCGGCGCGCACGCCCGCGTAGGCGAGCGGCAGCTCGACCTGGGCGAGGGCGGTGGTGCGCGGCACCAGGTTGAACGACTGGAAGATGAAGCCGATCTTGCGGTTGCGCACGAGCGAGAGCTGGCCCTCGTCGAGGTGGCCGACGTCGATGCCGTCCAGCTGGTAGCTGCCGGCGGTGGGGACGTCGAGGCAGCCGAGGATGTTCATCAGGGTGGACTTGCCGGAGCCGGAGCTGCCCATCACCGCGACGTAGTCGCCCTGCTCGATGTCCAGGGCGACGCCGAGCGGCGCGCCGGTGGCCGGGTCGGCCGGGCCGCGCAGCGCGTGCACGGTGGCGTCTCCGTGGCCGTAGGCCTTGGTGAGCCGGCGGATCCGGATGACGGGCGGCGGCGCCGCGGGCACCCGGTTGTCGATGACGTGACGCATGCTCAGCCCTTACCGCCGCGACCGCCGCCGGTGCCGCCGCCGCCCGGGATGCCGGCGGCACCGGCACCGCCGCCGAAGCCGGCCCCGCCGCGGCCGCCCTGGCCGCCCTGGCCGCCGCCGAGCCCCGGGAAGGAGCCGTTCGGGAAACCGTTCCCGGCGCTGGTGGTGGGGAGTTCGACCTTGTCGCCCTCCTTGAGCCCGGTGAGCACCTGCACGGTGCTGTCGCCCTCGACGCCGACCCCGACGCTCACCCGCTGGGTGGAGCCGTCCGGCTGCACGACGCTCGCCGTCCGGCTGGTGCCGGTGCCGGAGAGCGCGGAGGTGGGCAGCGAGAGCGCGTTGTCGGCCTCGCCGGTGACGACCGAGACGGTCGCGCTGAGGCCGGTGCGCAGGGTGCTGGTGTCGCCGCTGATCTGCAGCGTCGCCGCGTACTGGACGGCCGCCGCACCGGCGCTGCCGCCGCTGCTGCTGGGCAGCGAACTGACCGACAGGACGGTCGCGTTGAGCTTGGTGTCGGACTGAGCGTTCAGGGTGACGGTGGCCGCCTCGCCCTTCTTGAGCTTGAGCGAGTCGAGCTCGGAGAAGTTGGCGGTGACCTGCATCCCGGTCGGGTTGGTCAGCACGATGAAGCCGCTCGGCGTGCTGCTGCCCGAACCCGCGCTCGTGCCGGTCGACTTGGCCGATCCCGAGCTGCCCGAAGCACCCGATGAGGTGCTGGCGACGGTGTCGCCGACCTTCGCGGAGACGGAGGCGACGGTGCCGTCGACCGAGGCGGTGAGCGTCGTGCCGGCCAGCGCCGCCTGGGCGTTGGCGAGGTTGGTCTGCGCGGTGGCGAGCTGCTGCTGGGCCTGGGCGACGGCCGCGTCGTCGACCTTGGTGGTGGTGACGGTGGTGGTCTGCGGAACGGGCGCGCTGTTCCCGCCCGGTCCGCGGCCCCCGGCGCCGGCGCTCGGGCTGGGGCTGGGGCTCGCGGCGCCGCTCTGGGGCAGCGGCTCGACGGTCGTGGTGGTGACGCCGGCCTGGGCCTTGGCCAGGTTGGCGCTGGCCGTGGTGAGCGCCGCGTTGGCCGCGTCCACCTGCTGCTGGGCCGCGGTGGTGTCGACGGTGGCCAGCACCTGGCCCTTCTTCACGGCGTCCCCGACGGCGACCTTGACCGCGGTGAGCCGGCCGCCGGTGGTGAAGTCCTGGGCGGCGTCGGTGGGCGACACCAGCGTGCCGGTTCCCGACACGGTGGCCAGGACCGTCCCCTTGGCCACCGTCGCGGTCCGGACCTTCGGCTGTCCGGCGGCCGCGCTCGGCCCGCTGTTCACGGTGGTGTACACCAGGGCGGCGCCGCCGAGCAGGGCCACGCCCAGGGCGGAGTTGACGAGGACGGCGCCTCGCCGTCGTGGGAGCACCTTCATGGCGGACAGCTTCGCCGGGCGCTCTTGCGTGGACCTGGGAGCGGGCTGGGAGGACACTGACCGGCCGGATCCGGACATTCCGCTCGCACCGGCCTGTTCGCGCGGGCCGCTTGGCCGCCCCCTGGCCGGCCGTTGGCCGAACTCCCAGCCCGCTCCCAGCGATCCCCAGGCATCCGGCAGCGACCGGCGACACGGGTCGGCGCTCCCGCGGCACCCGGACCGTCCGGGAACGCCGCAGGGGCGCTCCGCGCTGCGGTGCACCCCTGCGACGGCCGGACGTCAGAGCGTCTTGCGGAACTCCTCGGCCACCGCCAGGAAGATCGTGTTGCCCTCGGGCTCGCCGATCGACACCCGCACGCCCTCGGGGAACGGCCGGACGATCACGCCGGCCGCGGCGGCCGCGGCGGCGAAGTCCGCCGAGCGCGCGCCGAGCGGCAGCCACACGAAGTTGGCCTGCGAGTCCGGGATGTCCCAGCCCTGGGCGCGCAGCCCGGCCACGACGCGGGCGCGCTCCGCCACGAGGGCGTCCACGCGCACCTTGAGCGCGTCCTCGGCGTGCAGCGAGGCGACGGCGGCGTCCTGCGCGAGCTGGTTCACGCCGAACGGGACGGCGGTCTTGCGCAGCGCGGTCGCCACCGGCTCGTGGGCGATCGCGAATCCGACGCGCAGACCCGCGAGGCCGTACGCCTTGGAGAAGGTGCGCAGGACGCAGACGTTCGGGCGGTCCCGGTAGAGGTCGATGCCGTTGGGCACCTCGGGGTCGCGGATGAACTCGATGTAGGCCTCGTCGACGACGACCAGCACGTCCGCGGGCACCGCGTCGATGAAGCGCTCCAGCTCGGCGCGGTGGATCACGTTGCCGGTCGGGTTGTTCGGGTTGCACACGAAGACCAGCCGGGTGTTCGGCGTGATCGCGGCGAGCATCGCGTCCAGGTCGTGGTCGCCGCCGGCGGTGATCGGGACCGGGACGGGGGTGGCGCCGGCGACCTGGGTGATGATCGGGTACGCCTCGAAGGAGCGCCAGGCGAAGATCACCTCGTCGCCGGGGCCCGCCGTGGCGAGGATCAGCGACTGGGCGACGCCGACCGAACCGGTGCCGGTGGCGATGTGCTCGGCCGGCACGCCGAAGCGCTTGGCCAGCTCCTCGGTGAGCTCGTTGACCGCCATGTCCGGGTAGCGGTTGAACGAACCGGCCGCCGCGACCGCCGCGTCCAGGACGCCGGGCAGCGGCCCGTACGGGTTCTCGTTGGAGGACAGCTTGTAGGCGTCGGCGCCGGCCGGCTTGCCGGGCTTGTAGGTGGGGATGCCGTCCAGGGTCGGCCGCAGCCGCGGGCCCTGCGCTGACGTGTCGCTCACGGTCCTGCTCCTTCTCGATGCTCCGCGTCTGGTGGACGCGCGATGTCCGGGTGTGCGTCCTCCGGTGCGGGTCTTCCGGTGCACACGCCCGGACCACCCCGGTCGGGTGCCTTGCACCATACCGACCGCCCTCACCCGTAGGAGTGAGTTGGCCGGTCGGCCCACCGGTGCAGATCAGCCATTCTGCCGGGTTCCTTTGGCACATGTCAGAGGTAAGAGGCCAGGTTTTGGGCCGGTATCGAAGGGGCGCACCCCGGCTCACTCGCGGAGAAACGTATCTCCAAAGGCTCCCGATGCGCCGGTCACAGGACCTTGTCAGGAGCCATACGATCGGTCCGCCATGACAGCAGCAGCCAACCAGAGCGGTCGGCGACCCACCACCTCACGGCGTCTGGAGCGGGCCGGCATCCGGGATGTGGCAGCAGCCGCCGGAGTGTCGATCACCACCGTCTCCGACGCGCTGAACGGAAAGGGCCGCCTGCCCGACGAGACCCGCAGCCGGGTGCGCGAGGTCGCCGAGCGCCTCGGCTACCGCCCCTCCGCGGCCGCCCGCACCCTGCGCACCGGACGGTCCGGCCTGATCGGGCTGACCGTCACGACCTACGGCGAGGAGCCGTTCACCTTCACCGAGTTCGCGTACTTCGCCGAGATGGCCCGCGCCGCGACCAGCGCCGCCCTCGGCCGCGGCTACGCCCTGGTGGTGCTGCCCGCCTCCTCGCGGCACGACGTCTGGGGCAACATCGCCCTGGACGGCACCGTGGTGATCGACCCGCCCGACCAGGACCCGCTGGTCAGCGAGCTCTACCGGTCCGGCGTGCCGGTGGTCAGTGACGGCAAGCCGGGCAACTGCCCGGTCACCGCCTGGGTCGACAACGACCACGAGGCCGCCGTGCTCGGCATCCTCGACCACCTCTCCGAAGCCGGTGCCCGCCGGATCGGCCTGCTCACCGGGACCAGCACCGACACCTACACCCGGCTCTCCACCGAGGCCTACCTCGGCTGGTGCGCCAAGGTCGGCCAGGAGCCGGTCTACGAGGCCTACCCCGCGCACGACCCGGCCGCCGGCGCCGTCGCCGCCGACCGGCTGCTCGCCCGCCCCGACCGCCCCGACGCCGTCTACGGCCTGTTCGACCCCAACGGCACCGACCTGCTCGCCGCCGCCCGCCGCTACGGGCTGCGGGTGCCCGACGACCTCCTGCTGGTCTGCTGCAGCGAGAGCGACGTCTACGCCGCCACCGAGCCCCCGATCACGACCCTCTCACTGAAGCCCCGCCGGATCGGCACGACCGTCGTCAACCTCCTCATCGACGCCATCGAGGGCGTCGACTCCGGGACGGGCGTCGACATCGCCCGGCTCTTCCCGCCCCGCTTCCGCACCGCCGGAACCGGTCCGCCGCCGGGCACGCTGATGCCCACCGAGCTGATCGTCCGGGCCTCCTCACAGCGCCGCAGTCCGCGCACCACCGTCAGTCCTCCCCGGGCGCCGGGCGAGGTCTAGACCATACCGAGCCGGGACAAAACGGACCTTGCGGGACGGCCCGGCTGACGCTCCGGAGGATTGGATACCCACCAGGTGACGACGCCGGGAGAGTGGTCTTCCTATGATGGGCGAATGACACCCGAGGACCGCTTCCCCGGGCCTGAACAACCCTCCTCAGGCCCCCGCCATCAGCCGGACCTCGACGTGCTGCCGTACGGCACCTACTACGAGCCGGAAACCACCGGCTACGCCGGGACGCCGTACGAAGCGGAGACCTACAGCGGCTACGGCGGCGCACGCTACCTCGAACAGCACTGGCCCTCCGACAGCCAGGCGCACGGACACACGATGCACGCCCCCGGGCAGGCGCCGGCGTTCAGCCACCAGGACCACCCCGGCTACGAGCCGACCCTGCCCGACCAGCCCTCCCCGGCCCTCCAGCTGCCCGAGGCCCTGCCCGACCAGCACCACCCGGACCAGCACCACCCGGACCAGGCGCCCGGCCGCGACGACCCGCCGACCATCGAGCTCGGCCCGCCGCTGCCCGAGCCCGCGCCCAGCTACCCGTACCCGGCCCCCGGCCCCGGCGAGCCGCCCGGCCCGCTCTACGTCGTCGGCGACGTCCACGGCTACCTCGAAGAACTCCTCGCCGAACTCCGCCAGCAGGGCATCATCGACGCCGACGGCCACTGGTGCGCCGGCCGCTCCCGGATCTGGTTCCTCGGCGACTTCACCGACCGCGGCCCCGACGGCATCGGCGTCATCGACCTCGTCATGCAGCTCGCCGCCGAGGCCGCCGCCGCCGGCGGCTACTGCCGGGCCCTGATGGGCAATCACGAACTGCTCTTCCTCGGCGCCGCCCGGTACGGGGACGAACCCGTCCAGTCCACCGCCGGCACCGCCTCCTTCCTCGCGGCCTGGCGGCTCAACGGCGGCCAGCAGCACGACCTCGACCGGCTCCAGGCGCACCACATCAGCTGGCTCTCCCGGCTGCCCGCCATGGCCATCGAGGACGGCCACCTGCTGCTGCACTCCGACACCACCGCCTACCTGGAGTACGGAGAGTCCATCCCCGACGTCAACGACGCGGTGCACAGCGTGCTCGCCGACGAGGGCGTGGACGAGTGGTGGGACTGCTTCCGCCGCTTCACCAAGCGCTTCGCCTTCCGCGGCGACGCCGGCCCGACGGCCGTCCACGAACTCCTCGACACCTACGGCGGCACCCGGATCGTGCACGGCCACAGCCCGATCCCGTACCTCACCGGCGCGGCGCACGCCGACGACGGCACCCCGCCGCACATCCCCGGGCCGTACGTGTACGCCGACGACCTCGCGGTCGCCATGGACGGCGGCGTCACCATGGAAGGGCGCCTGCTCATCGCCCGACTGCCCGTCAACTGACGCCACCCGTCGCACGGGTGTTCCCGGCGCCCGGGCCGTCGCACGCGCGCGGCCCGGGGCGCGAAAATCCGGAAACGGACTGTCAGCGCGGGCGCACCCGCCCCTACCATGAGGCACACCACGAGCGGCCGCCCGTCCGGCGGCCCGCCTCCGCGCCCGATTCGGCGCCCCTGCGGGTCCAGCCCGCGAGGCGGCGCGAACCGGGGTCCGGCATGAACGGGGTCCCCATGACCAACCCCCCGCCGCTGCTCGCCGAGGACCGCCCGGAGTACGAGCGCCTCCTCGCCGAAGCCCTCCGCGACGGCACCGTCCTCACCGCCCTGCGCGCGCCCGGCGCGCTCACCGCCGACCAGCTGCGCGTCCGCGCCCTGCGCGACGCCGACGCCATCGCCGCGGCGGCCCTCACCGAGTACGAGCACTACACCCGGCTGCGCGAGAGCCTGCGCAGCACGCGCCCGCCGGCCGAGGGCGCCGAGCCGACCGCCCCCGGCCTGCTCGCCCAGCTGCGCTCCACCGACGGCGGGGCCGGGCTCTTCCCCGTCCTCACCGTGCTCACCCCGATCCTGGCCTGGGCCGCGGCGCTGGTCCTGCTGCTCCTCGGGTACGCGCTGCGCGCCGCCGACCCCGGGCTCGTCCTCGCCCGCTCCCTGCTCACCGCCGGCTGGATCGCGCTCGCGGCCGGGATCGTCGCGATGACCATCGGCCTCGTCGGACTCGTCCTCACCGCGTTACGCGACGGCTCCGGCGCCCCCGCGGGCACCGACCCCGACCTCGCGGCCGAGCTCGCCGACGCCCGCCGCGAATGGCGCACCGCCCTGCGCGACCGCGGTCTCCTCCCCTACCTGCGCGCCGGCCTCCCGGCCGTCCCCGCCCAGCGCCCGGACTTCACCAGCCCCGGCTACAGCCCGCCCGGCTACACCAGCCCCGGCCCCGACGGCCCGGCCGACCCCGAGGGCCGCACCTCCCGCCCCGCCGCCTTCGCCCCGCCCGACTTCACCACCCCCGGCTACACCCCGCCGGGCTTCACCGGCCCCGACGAGGTCGGCTGACGCACCGCTGCCCCGGGCGACGGCCCGGGGCAGCGCGCAGGACCTCGGAGCGGCCGCTACGGCAGGTAACGTTCGAGCGCCGCCGCGCCCTTCTCCGCGATCTGCCGCCTGGCCCACTCGACCCGCTCGGGCGTGACGTCGTGCCCGGACGCCATCACGAGGTCCTCGGGGTCGAAGGGCCGCTCACCGCCGGTGAACAGCTGTCGGGGGGACGCCTTGGCGCCCCCGTTCATCTCGTCGCTCGGATCGGTCCCCTTGATCGGGCTGCCCATAGCTGCCTCCTTGGTCGGCCTTCCCCCCAGGGTGCCCCCGTTTTCCCCCGGACGCACCACGGCGGGCGCGGCCGTACGTCCGGCGCCGGGGCCGCCCGGCCCGGCTCCGGGCGGCCCGGACGACGGCGGAGGGGTTCGATGGTGTCTCTCCACGGTCGGCGCCGGGTCGGGGACCGGCACGTGAACGGGCATCGGCACCGGATGGCACCGGCCCCGGACGGCGCCGACCAGGCGTGCTCCGCGGCCGCGGTTCACCGGCGTGCCCTGCGCCCGGCCTGGCGGTCGAGGGGCTCACGCGCGCCCCGGGCGGCGTTCAGCTGGCGCACCAGTTGGTGGAGCGAGATGACGCCGGTGAGCGGAGGGAGGCCGGCGACGACGACGGCGGACAGCGTCCACGAGACGTCGGCGACGCACAGTCCGGCCGCGAGGCTGGAGAACAGCACGACCACGGCCCAGGAGTGGAACGGCTGGCGTCCGTGCTGGACGGCGCGCAGGACCGACAGGCAACCCGCGAGCCACGGTCCGTAGACGACCACGGGCCACAACTGCGACAGTCCGCGCGGCACGCGGGAGAACGCCAGCTCCTGCAAGGGGCCGTAGGAGAACACCCAGCCCAGCACGCAGGCCGCGATGACCGTCACCGCCGTCAGCACACCGAACACGGAGCTGATCAGCTGGGGCCACGCCGGGCGGGGAAAGGCGGACCGCCGACGGTGCCGGGACACCGGGGGGCCGACCGGATGCCCGGACCGGACCGGGCTGGCCGCATCGACCGGCGCGCGCGGAGGCGGCACGAACGCCGTCTTGTCCTCCCACGCGCCGGCCGCCGCGCCGACGGGGCCGAACGCCGGCCCGTCGCCGTACACGACGCCGAGGTCGTAGACGAACCCGTCGTCGTACCAGCTGCCCGCCGGGCTGGTCGCCTCGTGGACATGGTCATGGGGGGTGGCCCACAGCTCGCCGTTCGGCTCGACGTGGCCAAAGTCGGCGTACCCGCCGAGAAGATCGGTCACACGGTCGTACACGGCACGCTCCCCACGCGGTCGCCCGGCTCCGGCATGGTCCGGGCACCAGTGCGCACCCGCCCCGCGGCCCCGGGCACGGCCGGCGGCGTCATGACTCGTCCGAGAAGAGCAGGGAGCCGATCCGCGCGGTGAAGTCGCTCTCCAACCGGCCGATCTTCCGCACGAAGTCGGCCAATGGCCGCGAGGTGTACGACAGGACGACGCGTTCGCCGTTGCGGGACAGGTAGCCGGTGGACACGTCGCCCGCCACGTTGCGGCGGTCGGGGACGAAGAGCCACATCCCGAGCGAGGCGACCGGCTCCCGCACGGGGAACGACGAGGGGCGAGGCAGACATGGTGAAGTCACGGGTTCATCAACGAGAAGCGGCGCGGCCCGGTTTTACGACATCCGGGCGTCCTTCGATATTCGATATCGAAGACGCTCCGCAAAATTACCCGGCAGACGGGGCCGGGGGTGAATCTTATTCCATCGGACACGGGATGCACCCAATGACACGGAGGCCAGGGGTAATTCTATACTCACCGTCAATACCGCTCACCAAAAATCCCCAGTAAAACAATCGCAAGAGAAACGTTTCTCCCACTTTCAAAGTGCTATGTTTCCCACTTGCCCTCGGCATATTCACCGCCTGGCGCCAGTCCGTTTCAACCCTGGGAGGCTTCTTGCTCAGCTGGAGGGAATATCTGGAAGTGGTCCGGCTTCATCGCCAGGGGTGGTCGATAATCAGGATCTCCCGACATCTGGGACGTGATCGGAAAACGGTGCGGTCCTACCTTCGCGGCGAGCGGATCCCGGGCATCAGAATTTCTTCCCAGGACAGCTTCCTGCAGTTCCTGCCGTACTGCCGCCAGCGACTTGCCGAGGACCCGCACCTGGCCGCGACGGTCCTATTCGACGAGGCCGTCGACCTCGGTTATGCGGGCGGCTATTCGACCTTCACCAGGGCCCTGCGGCGCCACCAGGCCCGGCCGCGTTGCGAGCAGTGCCAGGGCCCGGCCACGGCCGTGGGCAGCCGATTCTCCTACGGGCACAAGGAAGTGGCCGTCGAATTCGACTGGCTGCGGCTTCCCGAGCCGCCGGCCAGTTGGGGCTACGGGAACCGGGCGGGCCTGCTCCTGGGTTCGCTCACCGGCCCCGGCACGGGCGGCAGCGGGAGCGGCATCGGCCGCTGGTCGGTGGCGTTGGCCGAGGACCAGGAACTGCCCCACCTCGTGGAAGCCGTCGACCTCTTGCTCAGACAGCTCGGCGGCACCGCCGGCTGCTGGCGGTTCGGCCGGACGCCGACCGTGTGGTGTCCACGGACCGACCGGGTCACCTCTGCGTTCGGGCAGGTGGCCAGGCACTACGGCGTGCGCGTCGAGTGTCGTCTGCCGTCCGACCACCGTTCGCACACCCGCCGGACCCTGGACGAGACCCTGCGCTCGTGGTGGCGCACGGTGACGAACGACACCACGCTCCAGGACGCCTGGAACAGCCTGGGCCCGTTCGCCGCGCGAGCGGACGCCCGACGGGGGAGCGCCCATGAGGCGCACCTCGCGCCCGACGACCCGCACACGGGCATCGCTCCCCTGCGCGAACTGCCCGCCGAGTCCTATCCGGTCCGCGTTCGCGCCTGCCGGATCGTCACCGCCGAGGGCCTGGTGCCCTTCCGCGGCAACTTCTACGTCCTGCCGGACCACCTGGCCGGCGCCCCGGTCGAGGTCCGCCGACGCCTCGACCAGCCCCACCTGTCCATCGCGACACCCGCCGGAGCCGTCATCGCGCGCTTCCCGATCGCCCCGGTGGGGGCCGGGCTGACGGTCGTCGAGCACAGCAGCGCCATCGCCGTACTGGAGCGGCAGCCGGCGTCGGCGGCTGCTGACGCTCCGTTCTGCCGGCGAAGCACACCGCGCCCGCCCTCCCCGCAGGCCCTGGCCGAAGCGGCCGCGCTCCGCGTCCGGCTCGACGCCCCGCCCGCCCGCTGCCCCGGCGAGGACCGGAACACCACGACGCCGCGGGTGCCCCCCCAGCGCGGGCGGCCGGTCGACGACGCCGGGAGCTGAGCGCCGCCGCCGCGCACGTGCGGGGGAACGCCGGCGAAAAGTCGTGCACGAGTGAACGCGGGATTTCGGGAGGCCGGGAACAGCGAAGCGCCGCCCCGAAGTGATCGGGGCGGCGCTCAGGCGTCCTGGGTCAGTCCGCCATCGGCCGGTAGACCTCGCCACCCTGGGCCTTGTACGCATCGGACATGGCCTTCATGACCTGCTCCGGACGCTCGCCGCCCATCACGGTGAGGGCTAGTGCCGACGGCGAGCGGCGACTCGTCCGCTGCGCCTCGCGAGGATGAGGATCGAGCCTCCCAGCACGACGGCGGCCGCCGAGCCGACCGCCATGACGATCGACTTGCCGGAGCCGGTGGCAGCGAGTGCTTGCCCCGACTCGTGCGGACGCACGGCCGGCACACCCTGTTCGTGACCGCCATTGCCGTTGCCGTGATCACCTGGCCCATGGCCGCCGTGACCCTGACCGCCGTGACCGCTCGGAGACTGGGGGGGTCCGGCCGGACCAGCAGGGCCGGCAGGACCAGCAGGGCCTGCCGGGCCGGCCGGGCCGGGCGAGCCGTTGGCACCCGGCGATCCATTGGCGCCGGGCGAACCGTTAGCACCGGGCGATCCATTGGCGCCGGGCGAACCGTTAGCACCGGGCGAACCATTGGCACCCGGCGAACCGTTAGCACCGGGCGAACCATTGGCACCCGGCGAACCGTTAGCACCGGGCGAACCATTGGCACCCGGCGAACCGTTAGCACCGGGCGAACCATTGGCA
>NZ_JAQYXB010000609.1:0-424 GCF_036322405.1 Streptomyces sp. SP17BM10
TGAGCTTCGGTGAGCTGAACGCGCGGGCGAACCGGCTGGCGCGGGAGTTGGTGGTGCGGGGTGTGGGTCCGGAGTCGGTGGTGGCGGTGGCGCTGCCGCGGTCGGTGGACGCGGTGGTGTCCGTGCTGGCCGTGTTGAAGGCGGGCGGGACGTACCTGCCGGTGGACCCGGGGTATCCGCGTCGGCGGGTGGAGTTCATGGTGGCGGATGCCCGGCCCTCGCTGGTGCTGACCACTTCGGTGCTGGGGATCGACGGGCCGTGTCTGCTGCTGGACGATCCGGCGACGGCGGCCGCGGTGGCGGCGCGTCTCGAGACGGACCTGCCCTGCCGGGTCCACCCGCAGAACGCGGCCTACCTGATCTACACCTCCGGCTCCACCGGCACCCCCAAGGCCGTCCAGGTCCCGCACGCCGGCCTCGCCAA
>NZ_JAQYXB010000610.1:0-352 GCF_036322405.1 Streptomyces sp. SP17BM10
CCCCCCCCCCCCCCCCCCCCCCCCCCCCCCCCCCCCCCCCCCCCCCCCCCCCGCCGGCGCCGCCCCCCCCCTCCCGCCCCCCCCCCCCCCCCCCCCCCACCCCCCCCCCCCCCCCCCACCCCCCCCGTTTTAATGATACGGCGCCCACCGTGATCTACTCTAGTATGTACTGTGTTTCCCTACCCGTCTCTGTTCCGTTCTGGCCTGCTGCACCGCTGCGACACCACCGCCGTGCCCGTCCGCAGAGCACGCGACCGGCGTCGACTCTGTCGCTAGCCGCAGCGGAGGTACCAGACCGACGACACCCGGGGGGCGGGGCTGAGGCGCGTCGGGGCGCTGGCCGCGGTCGCCG
>NZ_JAQYXB010000611.1:0-1146 GCF_036322405.1 Streptomyces sp. SP17BM10
GACTTCGATCTCTTCCGTATCTCCGAGGAGCACGAGATGCTCCGGGAGGCGGTGCGTGGGCTGGCCGAGGCGAAGATCGCTCCGTTCGCGGCGGAGGTGGACGAGCAGGGCCGGTTCCCGCAGGAGGCGCTGGAGGCGTTGCGGGGCAGTGACCTGCACGCGGTGCACGTGCCGGAGGAGTTCGGGGGTGCGGGGGCGGACGCGCTGGCGACGGTGATCGTGATCGAGGAGGTCGCGCGGGTGTGCGCGTCGTCGTCGCTGATCCCGGCGGTGAACAAGCTGGGGTCGTTGCCGGTGCAGTTGTCGGGTTCGCGGGAGCTGAAGGCGAAGTACCTGGGGGCGCTGGCGCGGGGTGAGGGGATGTTCTCGTACTGCCTGTCGGAGCCGGAGGCGGGTTCGGACGCGGCGGGGATGAGGACGCGGGCGGTGCGTGACGGTGATTTCTGGGTGCTGAACGGGGTGAAGCGCTGGATCACGAACGCGGGTGTGTCGGAGTTCTACACGGTGATGGCGGTGACGGATCCGGAGCTGCGGTCGAAGGGGATCTCGGCGTTCGTGGTGGAGAAGGGCGACGAGGGTGTGTCGTTCGGTGCTCCGGAGAAGAAGCTGGGGATCAAGGGGTCGCCGACGCGTGAGGTGTACTTCGACAACGTGCGGATCCCGGCGGACCGGATGATCGGTGCGGAGGGCACGGGGTTCGCGACGGCGATGAGGACGCTGGACCACACGCGGGTGACGATCGCGGCGCAGGCGATCGGGATCGCGCAGGGGGCGCTGGACTACGCGAAGGGTTATGTGCGGGAGCGCAAGCAGTTCGGGAAGGCGATCGCGGAGTTCCAGGGGGTCCAGTTCATGCTGGCGGACATGGCGATGAAGCTGGAGGCGGCGCGTCAGCTGACGTACGCGGCGGCGGCGAAGTCGCAGCGCGGGGACGGGGATCTGACGTTCTTCGGTGCGGCGGCGAAGTGTTTCGCGTCGGACGCGGCGATGGAGATCACGACGGACGCGGTCCAGTTGCTGGGCGGGTACGGGTACACGCGGGACTACCCGGTGGAGCGGATGATGCGTGACGCGAAGATCACGCAGATCTACGAGGGCACCAACCAGGTCCAGCGCATCGTCATGGCCCGCAACCTGCCGTAACAC
>NZ_JAQYXB010000612.1:0-310 GCF_036322405.1 Streptomyces sp. SP17BM10
CCGCCGCCGTGGCCATCGTGGGGTCCATGTGGGTGTTGTGGTGGAGCGTGCGGTGGGGGTCGTGGTTGTTCCCCTCGGGGTGGGCCTGGTGGATGGTCTTGTCCCCGGGGGTGGGGATGTTGGTGTGGCGCTGGCCGTTGCGGTCGTTGACGCGCTTGGTGATCTCCTCGCCGACGGGCCGCCCGGTGACCTTCTGGATCAGGAGTCCGGCGACATTGTAGTTGGTGTTGCTGTACTCCCAGCGCGTGCCCGGGGCGAAGCGGGCCTTCTGGGCGAGGGCGCTGTCGAGGAGCTCGCGGGGCTCGAAGTA
>NZ_JAQYXB010000613.1:0-33664 GCF_036322405.1 Streptomyces sp. SP17BM10
CGACGACAACCGCGTCCTGGTCACCCAGGCCCTGGCCACCGGCGGAGCCGAGGTCAAGGCGGCCGCCCAGGCCGTCCTGTCCGGCCCCGCCGACCGCCTCGTGCCGTTCCTGCAGACCGGCCTGCCCAAGGCCCAGCAGCGCGACGCCGTCACGGCCGCCCACGTGGCGACCATCCAGTCCTACCTCGCCACCATGGACGGCTCGGTGGCCCAGGCGCGGCAGTACGCGGCCCAGGCCGCCCAGTCCTACGCCACCGCCAGCAACCTCGCCGACCAGGCGGCGGGCTACGCCAACCAGGCCAGCCAGTCCGCGAAGGACGCCCAGGGCTTCGCCAACCAGGCCGCCCAGTCCGCGCAGGCCGCCCAGGCCAGCGCCCAGCAGGCCGCGCAGTACGCCCAGCAGGCCCAGGCCTCCGCCGCCTCCGCCAACGCGGCGGCCCGCAGCGCCTCCGTCTCGGCGGCCGCGGCCACCAGTTACGCCGCCCAGGCCCAGCAGTACGCGGCCACCGCGAAGACCGCCTCCGACCAGGCCCAGGCCTCGGCCGCAGCGGCCAAGCAGAGCGCCGACCAGGCCGCCAAGGCCGCCGCCGACGCCCAGGCGGCGGTGTTCCAGAAGCAGCAGGCCGAAGCCGCCAACGCCCAGACGCCGGCCGGCACCGCAGGCTCGGACAAGAGCACCGGCGAGAGCGGCGGCCGGGCCTACTACATCGAGGTCGTCCCGCACGACGACGTGAAGCAGGAGATCGTCAAGGACGACATGTCCAAGTGCATCACCGACGACCCCGGCACCATCGGCGGGTGGCTCTTCGGTGACTCCAAGACCTGGCACAACAACGCCGCCGGGCAGCAGGTCTGCACCGTCCCGGTCAAGGTCAAGGTCACGGGCACCGTCGACTACGTCATGCGCACCTGCCCCGAGGCCGGGCTGACCGTCGCCGCCTGCAAGGGCAAGTACAGCGTCTGGGACACCGTCGTCCTCAACACCGTGCAGCTCGACGGCAAGACCGCGTACGACTCCACCATCGAGCTCACCTACTCCGAGTACGCCCAGCACTACAAGGTCTACTGCGGTCCGGACGGCGGCTGCGCGAGCGGGGACAGCTCCCGGCTGCTCCTCCACCTGCTGACCGACGACTTCGTCAAGTGCTTCAACAACCCCGGCCTGAACGCCTCCTGCGCCTGGGCGGCGGCGACCTTCGCCCCGGTCGGCAAGCTCGCCGAAGCCGGCAAGGGCATCATCGCCTTCCGCTACGCGCTGGAGACCGGCGTCGGGATCGAGGACGCCAAGCTCGCCCTCCAGGCGACGCTCGACGGCTACAGCCAGGCCACGATCAACAGCTTCACCGGCATGGCCGACGCCATCACCAAGTTCCGCACGTCGCTCAAGGACGGCGTCGGCACCGAGGACGCGCTCGCGGCCCTGAAGCAGAACCCGAACGCCGACCCGGCCCTGGTCAACGAACTCCAGAGCGAGTCCGACGTCGCCAAGAGCATCCGGGCGGCCTGCCCGACCCGCAACAGCTTCCCGGCCGGCACGCTCGTGCTCATGGCCGACGGCACCCGCCGTCCCATCGAGCAGATCCGCATCGGGGACTCGGTCACGGCCACCGACCCGGCCACCGGCGCCACCAGCGCGCAGCGCGTCGAGAACACCATCTACACCCCCGACGACCGTGACTTCACCGAACTCACGATCACGGCACCCGACGGCACCACCTCGCCCGTCACCTCCACCGACCACCACCCCTACTGGTCGCAGAGCGCCCACGACTGGCGCGACGCCGCCGACCTGACCGTCGGTGACACCCTGCGCACGTCCGACGGCCAGGCCGCCCGGATCACCGGCACCCGGCACTGGACGACGCTCCAGCCCGCCTACAACCTGACCGTCAGCAGCGTGCACACCTACTACGTGCTCGCGGGTGCGACGCCGGTCCTGGTGCACAACTCCAACACCGATGACTGGTGCCCGGCGGTCTTCGCCATCCTCGGCAACGGCGAGCACATGTCGCCGGCCGGGCTGATCTACGCGCCGGGCAAGATCCTGCACGTTCTCGATCACACCGTCGTGAACACGAACAGGGCGACGCACACCGTGTTCCTGGAGAAGAACCCGAACAAGGTCCTGGACCTGGTGGACCAGGCCTGGAGCATGAAGGCGAAGGCGATCCGGGTGCCCGGCGACGACGCCGTGTGGATCGTCCCCATGGGTGACGTGGTCGGAACGAACGGCGAGACGTTCATCCGGCTGGCGATCGATCCCGGCACCAGCCGCATCCTCAGCGCCTACCCGGTCGCCGGTCCCTGAGACACCCTCCTCCATCCATGAATCCCTCCTAAGGAAGGCCCGGCCCGCCCCGTCGAACGGGGCGGGCCGCGCCCTTTGCGGAGGGCCACCCGACGTTGGGAAATAATCACGCCATGGGCAAGGACATCACCCGCACAGTGGACGCCCTGTGCGAGGCCGAGGACTCGGACGTCTCCGTGCTGCGCGCCGAGGTCGAATCGCGGGTCTCCACCGGCGAGTTCGACTGGGCCGGCAGCCTCGCGGCGGAGCTCGCCGCCCGCACCGCCGCCGGCGAGGACCGCAGGGGGCACTGCGCCGCCGTCCTGCACTGGACCCTGAACGCCCTGGCCGCCCGCCCCGGGCCGGAGAGCCTGCGCGCCCTGGTGCGCGTGCTGGACTCCCCGCACCAGGGCGTCTCCCCGCGCTACCTCGCCGCCGTCGTGGCCCGCGGGCACCGCGTCGAGGACATCGCCGACGTGGTGTTCGACCCGGCGCCCGAGGCCGCGGACGCGCGCGAGTTCGCGGCCTGCCTGCTCCACGAGACGGTGCTCGTCTCCGACGCCGTCAACGGCTACCCCGCGCTGCGCGCCTTCGCCGACGCCCTCCTCGCCGAGGGGCACCCGCTCGCCGTGCTGCCGCTGAGCCTGCTGCCCGCGGAAGGCGGGCTGCGGCGCCCCGCGGGGGCCGCGGACGACTGGACCTGGACGGTCCCGGCCGTGTGGCCGGAGCCGGCCGACGCGCTGGAGATCACGCCGGCGATGCGGCAGCGGACGGCCGACCTCGATCCGACCGAAACCGGTGTGCCCGCGACGGTGGAGGCCATGGGCGCAGCCGTCGCCCACTGGCTCGCCCAGTCCAACGGCAAGCTCGCCGCCCAGGAGTTCTGGCTGCCGGACCCGCTCGCCCCCGAGGACGTCCCGGCGCTCTTCGAGCTCCTGCCGCTCACCCCCTGGCCCGCGGACGAGGCCCCGGCCAGGCTCCACCCGTCGAGCCCCGATCTCGCGCTGCGCACCCTGCTCACCGCCGCGCTGCGCGCACCGGCCTACGGCCACGGCTGCTACGGCGCGTACGGCAGGCTCGCCGCCTGGCGCTCCCTGGGCGCCCTGACCGGGAGCCCCTCGGACGCGCCGGTCGCCGAGGTCGCCGATCGGGTGCGGCGGACCAGCTGGTTCCGCCTGGGCACCGCGTCCGCCCCCTGGTTCCACAACGTCGCCTGGGACCTCGCCGTCGCGGCCCTGCGCCCCGGCGGCCAGGAGCTGGCGGTGCTGGCGGCCACCGACACCGACTGACCGCCGCCGCTGCGGTGTTCCTCGAAGTCGGCCACGCGAAGACCCCACGGCACGGGGCCTTCGCGTGGCCGGTCCGCAGCGGGCTCAGCTCCCCCATGCCAGCCGTTGCCCCGTGCGGTCGACGGTCAGCCGCAGTCGTTCGGCAGTGGGCTCTCCGGCGAGGCGCCACCGGTTGACCTGGTCGCTGATCCGGTCCCACAGACGGGTGGGGCCGCCCTGCCGGACCAGCCATCGGCCGTCGTCCTCGTACACCGCCGCCCATGCCCCGGCGTCCACGTCGATGACGACGTGCTCGGTCCTGCCGTTGCGGGACATCCGAAGGTGCTGGGCGCCGGGTGCGGCAA
The DNA here is from genome assembly GCF_036322405.1 of Streptomyces sp. SP17BM10. Taxonomy (NCBI): domain Bacteria; kingdom Bacillati; phylum Actinomycetota; class Actinomycetes; order Kitasatosporales; family Streptomycetaceae; genus Streptomyces; species Streptomyces sp. SP17BM10. Next base: position 3,921 of record NZ_JAQYXB010000613.1, read on the forward strand.
ACTGCGCGACGAAGCGGGCCGCCCATCGGTCGAGCGCGTTGGCACCGATGGCCGTGGGTTCCGCCGTGCCCTGGTCGAGGTCGGGCAGCAGGCCGAGCGGCGGGGGCATGTGCGGGCGGGCCAGCATGAACGACACGCCGCCTCCGAGCACCGGGCCGGATGCCGTGCCGTCCTCGGCCACGGTGAGTCTCACCAGCTCCGAAGCGTTCATCCAGCCGCCGACGGCCACCAGGACTTCGCCGCCGGGACGGGTCTGTGCGATCCATTCGGCCGGGACGGTTCGTACTCCGCAGGTGGCGATGATGCGGTCGTATGGCGCGTTGTCCTTGTGCCCGGCGAGTCCGTCGCCGACTACCAGGTCCGGCCGGTATCCGAGTCCGCCGAGGGCGACACCCGCGCGCGCTGAATCATCCCTGTCGACCTCGATCGACGTCACCTGGTCGTCGCCGAGCACGTGCGTCAGCAGCGCCGTGGAGTACCCGGTACCGGTGCCAACCTCCAGCGCCGACATGCCAGGCGATACCCGCAGGTCTTCGAGCATCCGGACGACCAGGCTCGGCGGCGTCGAAGACGACGTCGGTACCTGCGCCAATCGCCCTTCGACCTGCCCCGGGATTACGCAGCCGGCGAGTTGGGTCACCAGCGTGTCATCTTCGTACACCCGGTCGATCAACTCGGGCGCCTCGGAGAGGAACACGGGCCGGTACCACCCGTCGCCGTCGTACTCGAACCAGCCGTCACGCAGGAACGCCTCTCGCGGAACCGCCGGCACCGCCGCTTCCCACTCGGCGCTACGGATCACCTCCGCTTCCTTGAGCTGCGTGGCCAGCTTCGCGCGCAGCCCTTCCGACTCGCTCACTCGGTCTCTCCGTTCTCCAGAAGATCGGCGATCGCAGACGCGATCGGCAGGTTCGCCCTGTCCTCCAGCCACGCCCATTGGCCGTTCGGGTTGCACTCCAGGAACCACCATTCGCCCGAGCTGGTCACGGCGAAGTCGAACGCCCCGAAGTTGAGCCCGAGTTCGGCAAGGAAGGCCGGCAGGGCGGCTCGGACCGGCTCGGGGCAGTCGACGGGTTCGTACGTCAGGTGGCGGTACGCGCTGCGCCAGTCGAGTACCCCGGGCGGGGCCGTGATCAGCGTGCAGAACACCCGGTCGCCGACCACCACGGCGCGCACGTCTCCGGCCTTGGGGACCTGCGCCTGAAAGAGGTGCGCACAACGGTTCACGGCGTCGGTGGATGAGCGGCAGGTAGGCCGGCGGCCGAGTCACCGGTGCGCCGAAACGGGTGAACCACTCGGCGCGCCAGCGGGGTTGGTGTACTCCAAGGGCGGCGGCGCGGCTTCGATGTCGCGCGGGTCCGCCGCCCGCACTGAACTGGCCGGACTCCGCCCGCCTGATTCGCCGTGCGATGAGGGAGCTAGTTAACGTGCCGACCACGCCCAAGCTAACCGTTGACTGGCGTCGCCCGCGCGACTGGAAGACGTCTTCGTACTCCCAGGGCAACGGCGGCGAGTGCGTTGAAGTCGCGACGAACATCGCCCAGGCCGAAGACGTCGTGCCCGTCCGGGACTCGAAGGACCGGCAGGGGCCGGAGCTGAACTTCTCCTCGGCCGGGTGGTCGGCGTTCGTCGCTGCCGTCCGGGGCGGACAGTTCGGAACCATCTGACCCCCTCACAACGACGAAAGCGCCCCCTGTACCGGCCGTGGCCGGCACAGGGGGCGTTGGTGTTCGGTAACCGGGCGGCCTGCCGGATAAGGGCTGCCGACCCTCAACCGTCATAACGTCGGCCGGAAGGAGCGGCCGTCATGACGTTCTCGGTGGAGGGGCACGGTTCGCGGCTAAGGACGGGCAGGTCGTCCGACTCGACGCCCCTGCCGACTACGTCGTTTCGATCGACGGGTGCACACTCCGGGCCGATCACGCTAGGTGACCTGTACATGATGCCGTAATCAAGGTGTGACAGGGGGTGCCTGGTTCGTCCCCGTCCTGGTGTGGTGGGATGTGCCCCGTTGCCGGGCGACGGGCCCGGTGGTGGGCGCTGACGGGGGTGCGCGGTGAGGAGTGGATGGCTGCTCGGGCTGGGCGGGGACGCGGCGCGGCTCGCGGGTCTGGGTCTGGTCCGGCTGGCGGCGGACGAGTGGGCGGGCGGGCCGGACGGCGCCGCCGAGGGGTCCACCGGGGCCGCCGCGTGGGTGTGGCACGTGCGGGCGGCGTCGTTCGCGGACACGTGGCTGGCCTACGGCCAGTCGCCGGCGCCCGGGCTGCGGGTGCCGGCCGGGGCGGTGCTGGAGTCGCTCGCCCTCCGGGCCGCGGAGCTGGTCCTGCGGGCCCGGCGGGACGACGGGCCCGCGGCGCTGGAGTGGCTGGGCCAGTGGTCGGCCGAGGCCCGCGAGCGGGCGCACTGGGCGGACGCCGCCCACCCCAGCGAGCCCGCCGCGCTCGTCCTGGTGTGGCACGGCGTCCAGGCGATCACCGCCGAGGACCCGGAGGACCGCGAGGCCCACGGCCGGCACATCGCCGAACGCTGCGAGGCCTACGTCCGCGAGCGGCACCGCCGCCAGGACACCCTCGCCCTGCTGCTGTCCTGCGCCCGGATCGCCGCCACCGTCCTGGTCGAACTGGGCGACGGCGACCCGGCCCGCGCCGGCCGCTGGCTGGAGGACCTCGCCGACAGCGCCGTGCCCCACGACGGCCCGGCACCCCTGTGGGTACCGGGCCGGCCGTCACAGCCGACGGGCTGAGGACGGCGGGCGGGGGCCGCAGGCGCCCCTGCGGGCCCCGGCGGGCGGCCGCGAGGTGGCTTGGTCGGCCGGGGACCCGTACCCCGGGCCGGCGACCCCGGAAGGGCCCGTAGCCCGGGGCCGCCGCCGAGAGGTCCGCAGCGGGGCCGCCGGGGCGCCTCTGGCGCGGCGCCGCGGCGCGGGCCGGGTCCGGCGGACCCGTGAGGCGTGACCGGGCCCCGCCCGGCGGGTGTGACTCCGCTCACCCTGCGGCGCGCCCGGCCGCGCTCAGGCCGGCAGGCGCAGGCGGAACAGGGCGCCGCCGCCCTCGGCGGCTTCGGCGGTGAGGGTGGCGCCGTGGGCCTGGGCGATCTGGCGGGCCATGGCCAGGCCCAGGCCGGAGCCGGGCAGGGCGCGGGCGGCGGAGGCGCGGTAGAAGCGGTCGAAGACGTACGGGAGGTCTTCGGGGGCGATGCCGGGGCCGTGGTCACGGACGGTGAGCTCCAGGTGGGTGAGGCGGACCTCGACGATGCCGCCGGGCGGGCTGAACTTGGCCGCGTTGTCGAGGAGGTTGGACAGCAGCCGGGCCAGGCGGGCCGGGACGCCCGAGACGGTGCGTTCGGCCGCGGCGGGGTCGAGGGTGTCCAGGGTGAAGGTGACGGCGGGCCAGTGGCCGCGGGCGGTGTCGACGCAGTGTCCGACGAGCGGGACGAGGGCGACCTGTTCGAGCAGCGGCCGGGGTTCCTCGTCGCGGGCGAGTTCGATGAGGTCGTTGACCATGCCGGTGACCTCCCGCAGCTGGCGGCGCAGCGCGGTGGCCGCACGCTCGCGCTGGCTCTCCGTCAGGCGGTCGGCGCGGGAGAGGAGTTCGGCGTTGGTGCGCAGCGCGGTGAGCGGGGTGCGCAGTTCGTGGGAGGCGTCGGCGACGAGGCGGCGCTGGGCGGCGACGGATTGTTCGAGTTCGCCGAGCATGGTGTTGAAGCTGTCGGCGAGTCTGGTGAGTTCGTCCTCGCGGCGGCCGGGTGGCAGGTCGATGCGCAGGCCGGCGTCGCGGGTGGCGGCGATGCGTTCGGCGGTGCGGGTCAGGCGGGTGACGGGGGCGAGGGAGGTGCGGGCGACGGTGAGGCCGAGGAGGGCGGCGAGCAGGACGCCGGCGGCGGCGACGGCGGCCATGAGGGCGCCGGCCTGCTGGACGCCTTCCTCGACGCTGTCGGAGCGCAGGGCGACCTGGACGGCCTGGCGGGTGCCGGGCGCGGCGGCGGTCATCGGGGTGGTGAGCATGCGGGCGGGGTGGCCGCCGATGGTGAGGTCGGTGACGTAGCCGGGGCGTCGGCGGGCGGCGACCTGGCGGGTGGCCGCGGTGACGGGCAGCAGGTAGGGCTCGTTCGGGGTCCTGGCGGGGTCGGCGGAGACGATCTGGGCGCAGGCGGGGGCGGCGAGGTAGTTGCATTCGCCGTAGACGACCTGGGGGCCCTGGTCGCGGTGCTGCTGCTGGACGAGGGTGGCCTGTTGGGTGAGGTGTTGGTCGAGCTGGTGGTTGAGTTCGTAGCGGACGATGCTGAAGGCGGCGGCGCTGATGCCGATGGCGACGACGGCGACGGCGGCGGTGCAGGCGAGGGCGAGGCGGGTGCGCAGCGGGCGGCGGCGGCGCCAGCGGGCGTGGGCCCTCACCGGCGGTCCGGAGTGTCGGGGGTGCTCAGGCGGTAGCCGACGCCGTGCACGGTGTGCACCAGGCGCGGTTCGCCGCCGGCTTCGAGTTTGCGGCGCAGGTAACCGACGTACACGGCGAGGGAGTTGGAGTCGGGTCCGAAGTCGGCGCCCCATACCCGTTCCATGATCACCTCGCGTGGGAGGACCTGGCCGGGGTGGCGCAGCAGGACGTCGAGGAGGGCGAACTCGGTGCGGGAGAACTCCACGGGCCGGCCGGCCCGGGTGCCGGTGCGGGTGTGGGGGTCGACCTCGAGGTCGGCGAAGCGCAGGCCGGGTTCCTCTTCGGGGGCGGCGGCGCTGCGGCGCAGCAGGGCGCGCAGGCGGGCGGCGAGTTCGTCGAGGGCGAAGGGTTTGACGAGGTAGTCGTCGGCGCCGGCGTCGAGGCCGTCGACGCGTTCGCTGACGGAGTCGCGGGCGGTGAGCACGAGGATGGGGATGCGGTCGCCGAGGGCGCGCAGGCGGCGGCAGACGGCGAGGCCGTCGAGGACGGGCATGAGGAGGTCGAGGACCATGGCGTCGGGCTGCCAGGAGGCGACCTCGGTGAGGGCGGCGAGGCCGTCGGGGGCGCCGCGCACCTGGTAGCCCTCGATGGCGAGGCCGTCCTCGACGGCGGCGCGCACCTCGGGGTCGTCGTCCACGACCAGCACCTTTTGCCCGTTGGCTTGCCCGTTGACTTGCCCGTTGATCATGTCGGCCAGCCTCTCAGATGCTCTCTGAGAAGTCTCTTAGACGGCCTGCGCAGGCTCGTCGGCATGTGGATGACGACAGAGGACGAGACGACAGAAGGCGATGCGTACGACCGGCGCCCGCCGCTGTCGGTGGTGATCGGGGCGGGCGGCACGGGCGGGCACATCTACCCGGGCCTCGCGCTGGCGGAGGCGCTGCGCCGGGCCGATCCGCGGGCGGTGATCTCCTTCGTGGGCACCGAGCGGGGCCTGGAGACGACGCTGATCCCGCAGGCGGGCCACCGGCTGCACACGGTCGACATGATCCCGTTCGACGCCTCGCTGGGCGCGCGCCGCTACCTGCTGCCGGCGGCGCTGGTGCGCTCGGGCCGGCGGTGCCGGGAGATCCTGCGGGAGCAGGGCGCGCAGGTGGCGGTGGGGATGGGCGGGTATCCGAGTGCGCCGGTGATCGTGGGCGCGCGGATGGCGGGGCTGCCGAGCGTGGTGCACGAGTCGAACGCGGTGCCCGGGCGGGCCAACCGGTTCGCCGCCCGGCTGACCCCGCACGTGGCGCTCGCCTTCGACCGCACGCGGGAGCACCTGCCGGCCGGGCGGGAGGTGCAGACGGTCGGGATGCCGCTGGTGGGGGCGGTGGCCCGGCTGGAGCGGGCGGCGCTGCGGGCCGCGGCGCGGCGGCACTTCGGCGTGCCGGAGGGCGTCGGGCTGCTGGTGCTCAACGGCGGCAGCCTGGGGGCGGCGCGGCTGACCGCGGCGGCCGTCGAGCTGGCCGGGCGCTGGCGCCACCGAACGGATCGGCGGCTGCTGGTCAAGACCGGTCCGGCGGCGCTCGCCGAGGTGCGGGAGGCGCTGGCGGGCAACCCGGTGGCGCAGGCGGTCGCCTACCTGGACCGGATGGATCTGGCGTACGCGGCGGCCGACCTCATGGTGTGCCGGGCGGGGGCGGCGACCGTCGCCGAGCTGTCGAGCGTGCGGATGCCGGCCGTGCTGGTGCCCTATCCGCACGCGCCGCACGATCACCAGACCCACAACGCGCGGGTGCTCTCGGACGCGGGCGCCGGGCTGCTGCTGGCGGACGGGGAGTGCACCGGCGAGCGCCTGGCGCAGTTGGTGGACCCGTTGCTCGCCGACCCGCGGCGGCTCGCGGCGATGGCGGCCGCGGCCGAGCCGGGCGACCACGCGGTCGCCGCGGACCTGCTCGCCGCGAAGGTGCTGCGCGTCATCGGGCGGGCGCCCGCCCCGCTGGCCCCTGCCCCGTACGGGCTCTGAAACACCCGAAGAACTCCTGGAGGACAGTCATGACCGACATCAACGACACCGTGCAGCAGGACTGGAGCGGGCGGACCGTCCTGGTCACCGGCGCCGAGGGCTTCATCGGCAGCACCCTGGTCGACCTGCTGGTCGAGCGCGGCGCCCGCGTGCGGGCCCTGGTGCACTACAAGCCGTACGCCGAGCGCGGCTACCTCGCCCGCTACCTGGCCGGTTCCGACGGCGCCGTGGAGATGGTCGCGGGCGACGTGCGGGACGCCAACCGGGTGCTGGACGCGGTCGCCGGCTGCGACACCGTCTTCCACCTCGCCGCGCTGATCGGCATCCCGTACAGCTACCAGGCGCCCGAGGCGTACGTGCAGACCAACGTCGTCGGCACGCAGAACGTCGCCGCGGCCTGCCTGCGCCACGGCGCCCGTCTGGTGCACACCTCCACCAGTGAGGTGTACGGGACGGCGATCACCGCGCCGATCGACGAGCGGCACCCGCTGCAGCCGCAGTCCCCGTACTCGGCTTCGAAGATCGGCGCGGACATGACGGCGCTGTCCTACTGGCACGCCTTCGAGCTGCCGGTGGCGGTGGTGCGCCCGTTCAACACCTACGGCCCGCGTCAGTCGGCCCGTGCGGTGATCCCCACCATCCTGGCCCAACTCCACTCCGGAGCGCGGGAGATCAGGCTCGGCTCGACCACCCCGACCCGCGACTTCACCTACGCGACCGACACCGCGGAGGGCTTCCTGGCCGTCGCCCGCGCTGACCGGGCGCTCGGCGAGGTGGTCAACCTCGGCACCGGCAGCGAGGTGTCGATCGGCGACCTGGCCAAGGCGATGATCGTGGCCTGCGGCCGGGACGCCGAGATCGTCGTCGACCCGGGCCGGCTGCGCCCGGGCGGCAGCGAGGTCGAGCGGCTGCTGTCGGACAACCGCAAGGCACGCGAACTGGCGGGCTGGGAGCCGCTGGTGGGCCTGGACGAGGGGCTGCGCCGCACGTCGGAGTGGGTCGGCGAACACCTGCACCTGTTCGCGCCGGAGCGCTACCAGGTCTGACGTCCCGGCCCGCCGAGGTGTTTGACGGATCGTCAGGTCGACCCTTCAAGGGTTTTCAGTGTGTTGCCCCCTCCGGGACGCGCAGGTCGGCGCAGGTGGTGGCCGCGGCGGTGAGCAGGGCGCGCAGCGCGTGGGCGAGGGAGTCGGCCGGCAGGGAGGGCTGGGCGCGGTCGAGGACCTGCTCGGGCAGGGCGGGGAGGTGGACGAACCCGCCGCGCACGCCGGGGCGTTCGGTGGCGAGCAGGTGCATCAGCGTGTAGAAGACGTGGTTGCAGACGAACGTCCCGGCGGTGTGCGAGAGGGAGGCGGGCAGGCCGGCCGCCCGGACGGCGGCCACGCAGGCCTTGACCGGCAGCGTCGCGAAGTAGGCCGCGGGGCCGCCGGGGACGACCGGTACGTCGACGGGCCGGGCGCCCGCGTTGTCGGGGATGCGGGCGTCGTCGACGTTGACGGCGACGCGCTCGACGGTGACGTCAGGGCGGCCCGCCGCCTGGCCCAGGCAGACCACCAGGTCCGGCGCGCACTCCGTAACCGCGGCGCGTAGTTCCCCGGCCGCCTGCCCGAAGACGCAGCTCAGGCGGACGGCGGTGACCGCCAGCCCCTCGGGGGGCTGGTCGGCGACGAGGCGGGCGACCTCCCAGGACGGGTTGACGTCGGCGCCGTCGAACGGTTCGAAGCCGGTGAGCAGGACCCTGGTCATGGGCGGCCTTTCCGAGAATCCGAGAAGGGGGCGGTTCAGAACGCGAAGAGCGACATGATGGCGATGTTGCACACCAGCAGGGCGCCCGCGGTGGGGATCTGGGCCTTGATCGGCCCGTACTGGTCCTTGAGTTCGAGCAGCGCCGCCGGGACGAGGTTGAAGTTGGCCGCCATCGGGGTCACGAGCGTGCCGCAGAAGCCGGCCAGCATGCCCACGGCCAGGACGACGCCCGGGTTGCCGTGCAGTTGGGTGATGAGGATCGGCCAGCCGATCGCGGCGGTCATCACCGGGAAGGCGGCGAAGGCGTTGCCCATGATGACGGTGAACAGGGCCATGCCCAGGCAGTAGAGCGCCACCGCCGCGTACGTGCTGCCGTTCGGCAGGAAGTGGGTGGTGATCTTGCCGACCTGGGTGCCGACACCGGCGCTCTGGAAGATCGAGCCGAGCACGGCCAGGAGCTGGGGCAGCAGCAGCGCCCAGCCCATCGCCTCCAGCAGCCCGCGCCCGGAGTGCAGGGCGACGACGGGGTTGCGCTCGCGGGTGAGCAGCAGCGCGACGCCGAGCGCGACGAGCGAGCCGATGCCGAGGCCGAGGAGCGTCTCGCTGCCGGTCTGGAGCAGTGGACCGCGGCCCAGGTGCACGCCCTTGAGGAGCGTGCCGCAGGCGAGCGCGACCAGCGGCAGGGCGAGCGCGGGGATGAACAGCCTGCTGCCCAGGCGCGCGGCGGAGGCGGCGCGCTGCTCGGGGGCGGCGGCCGTGGAGGTGCCGCGCCCGGTGAGGCCGAAGCCGGCCAGGCAGATCATCGCCAGGACGGCCGCGCCCAGCGGCGCCGCGGGCGCGCTCTTGTCGGCGACCCAGCTGCCGTAGACGAAGCTCGCGCCGAGCAGGCCCCAGAAGGCGGCGCTGCCGTAGCGCTTGGGGTTGGTGCGGTCCACCGCCATCTGCGCGGCCATCGCGAGGAAGACGGCCCCGACCATCCAGTACAGCCACTCGACCTTGATCACTTCGTCTTCTCCTCGACACGGGTGGCGGCTGCTTCGTCGGTCGCGGGGGCGCCCTGGAGGTCCCGGGCGAGGGCGGCGTCCAGGCGCAGCAGGCGGGCGCCGTGGATGAGGGTGGCGCAGAGCGCGGTGGGGATGGCCCACAGCGCGAGCCGCACCGGCTCCAGGTCGGTGTGGTAGGTCGCGTTGACGAAGCCGGTGATCAGGAGGATCGAGCCGACGGCGAGGAAGCAGTCCTCGCCGAAGAACAGGCCGACGGTGTCGGCGCTGGCGGCGAAGGAGCGCAGGCGTTCGCGGGCCCGTTCGGTCAGGGTGCCGTGGCGGCGCTCGGCGGCGGCCTCGGCCATCGGCACGATCATCGGGCGCACGGCCTGGGCGGGTCCGCCGAGGCCGGTGAGGCCGAGGGCGGCGGCGAGCTGGCGCACCACCAGGTAGAGGGCGAGCAGGCGTCCGGCGCTGACCCGGGCGAGCTTGTTCATCAGGGTGCGGGCCTGTTCCTGCAGGCCGTGGCGTTCCAGGAGGCCGATCACGGGCAGGGTGACGGCGAAGAGGGTCACCGAGCGGCTGGAGGCGAAGCCGGTGCCGAAGGCCTCCAGGACCTTCACCGGGCTCATCCCGCCCAGGAGTCCGGTGACGACGCCGGCGGCGCCGACGACGAGGAGCGGATTTCGCCGGGTGGCGAACCCGGCCACCACGACGAGGATGCCGACAAGAACGATCATGTTCCTGACCGCCTTTCAAAGGGGCCTCCACCCCTGTGGGTGGCCGTCTGGGACGCCGCGGGCGGAGGTGGTCCGGCCGGATGGGCCGCGACCGTTCGGGGGTTGCCGCGAGGCTAGGGGATTGTGGAACAATCCGACAAGAGCTCAGGAGGTGGAAGATGACCGGGGTTTTCGACGCGCTCGCGGCCGACCGCGGCCGGATCGAACGCGCCAGCGCCGCCCAGCGCGTGGCCGACGTGCTGCGCGACCACATCACCGAGGGCCGGCTCGCCCCCGGCACCCGACTGTCGGAGGAGGCCCTCGGCGAGGCGCTCGCCGTCTCGCGCAACACGCTCCGCGAGGCGTTCCGGCTGCTCGCCGACCAGCGACTGGTCGTGCACGAGCTGAACCGCGGCGTGTTCGTACGGATCCTCAACCCGGCCGACGTCGCCGACATCTACACGCTGCGCCTGGCCCTGGAGACGGCCGGCGTGCGCGCCCTGCGCAGCGCCGCGCCCGAGCGCCTGGCCGCCGTACGGGCCGCGCTCGCCCGGGCCGAGGCCGCCGAGGCGCTCGGCGACTGGGTCACCGTGGGCACCGCCGACCTGCACTTCCACCTCGCCGTCGCCGGGCTGGCCGGCAGCGAGCGGATCGACGAGTGCATGGCGCGCCTGGTCGCCGAACTGCGCCTGGCCTTCGCCGCCGTCCCCTCCGCGCGCGAGCTGCACGCGCCGTTCCTGCGACGCAACCAGACCCTCACCGGGCTGCTGGAGTCGGGCGAGATCGACGACGCCGAGGTGGAGCTGACCCGGTACCTGAACGACGCGCGCGCGGTGATCATCCGGGCCATGACGGGGGTGCGGTGAGATGACGCCTTTGGACCCGACGGTGATCGACCTCAACGCCGACCTCGGCGAGGGCTTCGGGCGCTGGACCCTCACCGAGGACGACGCCCTGCTGTCGGTGGTCACCAGCGCCAACGTCGCCTGCGGCTTCCACGCCGGGGACCCGTCCACCATGCGGCGGGTGTGCGCGCTGGCCGCCGAGCGGGGCGTGCGGATCGGAGCCCAGGTCTCCTACCGGGACCTCGCCGGCTTCGGGCGCCGCTCGATGGACGTGCCGCCGCACGAACTGGCGGACGAAATCGCCTACCAGATCGGGGCGTTGCAGGTGTTCGCGCGGGCCGCCGGGGCGCGTGTCGCGTACGTCAAACCGCACGGCGCGCTGTACAACCGGACGGTGCACGACGAGGAGCAGGCGCAGGCGGTGGTCCGGGGCGTCGAACTGGCCGCGCCGGGCCTTCCCGTCCTCGGGCTGCCCGGCTCGCGGCTGCACGAGGCCGCCGACCGGGCCCGACTGCCCGTCGTCGCCGAGGCGTTCGCCGACCGCGCGTACACCCCGCACGGCACGCTCGTCCCGCGGCGCGAGCCCGACGCCGTCGTGCACGACCCGGACGCCGTCGTCCACCGCTCGGTCGCCATCGCCCGCGACGGCGAGGTCACCGCGCGCACCGGCGAACGCGTGCGGCTGCGGGCCCGCTCCCTGTGCCTGCACGGCGACACCCCCGGCGCCGCGGACCTCGCCCGCCGGGTCCGCACGGCCCTGCGGGCGGCCGGGGTCCGGGTGGAGGCGTTCGCGTGAGCACGCGGGTCCTGCGCATCGGCCTGGACGCGCTGCTGGTCGAGCTCGACGGCGCCGACGAGACCGCCGCCTTCCACGCCGAACTCCAGCGCCGGCGCGCCGCGTCCGCCCTTCCGCCCGTCGCCGAGGTCGTGCCCGCCGAACGCACCGTCCTGCTCGACGGCGTCGCCGACCCCGAGGCCCTGGCCGCCGACCTCGCCGGCTGGCGCGTGCCGGCGCTGCGGGCGACGGCCGAGGAGACGGTGACCGTCCCGGTGCGCTACGACGGCGCCGACCTCGCCGAGGTCGCCGCGCTGTGGGGCGTCGCCGAGGACGAGGTCGCGCGCATCCACTGCGCGGCCGAGTTCCGCGTCGCCTTCAGCGGCTTCGCCCCCGGCTTCGGCTACCTCACCGGCCTGCCCGAGCGCTACCGGGTGCCCCGCCGCGCCGTCCCGCGCCCCGCCGTCCCGGCCGGCTCGATCGCCCTCGCCGGCCCGTACACCGGCGCCTACCCGCGCTCCTCCCCCGGCGGCTGGCAGCTGATCGGGCACACCGACGCCGTCCTGTGGGACCCCTCCCGCGAACGCGCCGCCCTGTTCAGCCCGGGCACCCGGGTCCGCTTCGTCAGGGAGGAAGGATGACCGTCACCGTAGTGAGCGCCGGCCTGCTGACGACCGTCCAGGACCTCGGCCGCCCCGGCCACGCCCACCTGGGCGTGCCGCGCTCCGGCGCCCTCGACCAGCCCGCCCACCGGCTCGCCAACCGCCTGGTCGGCAACCCCGCCACGGCCGCGACGCTGGAGACCACCGTCCTCGGCTGCGCGGTGCGCGCCGGGCGCGCCGTGACCGTGGCCGTCACCGGGGCGCCGTGCGCCGTCCGCGTCGAGGGACGGCCCGCCGCCTGGGCCGCCCCGGTCCGGGTGCCCGCCGGAGCGCTGCTGGAGGTCGGCGCGGCGACCTCCGGCGTGCGCAGCTACGTGGCGTTCGCGGGCGGACTGGCCGTCACCCCCGTGCTCGGCAGCCGCTCCACCGACCTGCTGTCGGGGCTGGGGCCCGCGCCCCTGGCCGTCGGCGACGAGCTGCCGCTCGGCGAAGCGTGCGGCCCGGCGGCCGGGGCCGACGTGATCGCCTCCCCCGCGGCGCCCGACCCGCTGCTCCTGCCGGTGCTGATCGGCCCGCGCGACGACTGGTTCACCGCGCACTCCCTCACCGTCCTCACCGGCACCGGCTACCGCGTCTCCCCCACCAGCAACCGCATCGGCCTGCGCGTGGACGGCCCGCCGCTGGAACGCGCCCGCGAGGGCGAACTCCCCAGCGAGGGCATGGTCCTGGGCTCCGTCCAGGTCCCGCCCGACGGCCGCCCGGTGGTCTTCCTCGCCGACCACCCCACCACCGGCGGCTACCCCGTCATCGGCGTCATCCCCGCCACCGCCCTCCCCGCCGCCGCCCAGGCCACCCCGGGCACCCCGGTCCGCTTCACGGCGGTACGCCGCCGGCGGTGAGCGCGCTCCCGCAGCACCCACGAGCGCTACGCCGTCGACGCCACCCACCCCCCGGCCCACCTGCGCATCGCCCTGCTCGCCCAGACCCCGCCCCAGCCCGCGGCGATCACGGTCACCCCGATCCAGTCCGCCGCGATCACCACCGAACTCACCCCCCACCGCACCCGCGTAGCCCGCACGCTCCTCGCGGGCTGACGGGCCGCACGTGGCCCCGCCCGGCCGCCAGGCCTGCGGGGCCGGTTCCTTTCACGTCCTGGGTCGGTGTGCGTCGCCCCCGCTCGTGATGGCCGGGGAGCCGTGCAGGGCGGTCCAGGTCGTCGTGAACAACTCGTGCAGTGGGGACGGGGGTTGGATGCGGGGGAACGGGGAGCGGATCTCGTTGCGCCACAGGGGGTGGACGGTGTGGGTGGCGAGTTTCGGGGTTTCCAGTGGGACGTGGGGGGACTTGAGGTCGGTCCACTCGCCGGTGAGGAAGAGGGTGCGGCCGGCCCGGGGGCGTTTGGCCTCGGTGACGGTGCCGGTGGCGAGGAGTTCGGTGCGGGCGGCGGTGTGCTGTCTGGCGGTCCAGGCGTTCCAGCGGCGGACGTTGCGGTCGGTGGGGGCGGCCAGGGTGGCGAGCTGGAGGTAGAGGGCGGCCGCGTCGGGGCCGATGTCGAGGTGGCGGGCGGCGTGGGTGACGAGGTCGGGACAGGAGTGCCGCGGGTCGGCCTCGTAGGCGCCGGCCGGGACGGGGGTGGTGCGGGCTCGCTGCGCCATCCGCTCCAGGCCGCCGCCGGGCAGGAACGGGGCGAGGAACGCCAACGCCCCTGCCAGCTCGGCGACTTCGTCGACCTGCTGGCGCGCCTGCGGATCGGCCAGTGCCGCCGGGCGCACGAACGCCTCGCCGCCGGGTGCGCAGACGACGAGCGGGCCGCGGTCGTACGCCTTCGGCCGGGGTGATGTGCCGCCGGCCAGGCGGTGGTCCGCCACACGGAGGCGTTCGGGGCCGAAGCGGTGCGCGATCCCCTCGGGGGTGTCGGCGACCCGTCCGCCGGGGACGGCCAACAGCAGCTCCGGACGGGCGAGTTCGGCGCGCAGGCGCTCGTACAGGTCGAACGCGCCGGCCACCGCCGGATCGCCGACCGGACGGTCCGTCCACGCCCACACGAGGGCGCTCGCGGCCTGGCGCAGGGGCAGGCCCACCGGGGTGCGGTAGCGCGGGGCGGGGCCGGCCGGCGGGAGGGCGCGCGCGTCCACCGCGCTGGCGTACGGGGCGAGCGCCAGCTCCCAGCCCACCGCCGCCACCGACCCGTCGTCGGCGGCCGCGTAGCCCCCGGCCAGGCGGCGGGCCCACACCTCGGACAGGCCCAGGTCGGCCTCCAGGGTGTCGGCGGCCTCGTCGTCGACGGCGGGCCGGGCGCCGAGGCGCTCGCACCACGCGGCGGCCATCCGCCGCGCGGCCGCCTCGATGCCGCCGGGGCGCCACAGGTCGGCCGGGTCCTCGGGCAGGGCCGCGGCCAGGACGGCCCGGCGGCCCTCGTCGCCGAGGCGCTCGCGCAGTTCGTCGTAGGCGTCGGCGGTCATCGGGGTGGCCTTGTACGGGGCCTTGGTGACGAGGGCGCGGTGCTCGTCCCGGCCGGGGCGGGCGGGCAGGCCGGCGAGGACCAGGCGAGCCAACGGACGCCGTACGCCGGTGAGTTCGGCGAACTGCGCGACCGCCGCCTCGGGCGGCGCGAGCGGCCCGTCGGTCTCGACGGCGGCGACGAGGGCGCGCAGGCGGGTGGCGTCGTCGCGGTCGATGCGCACGAGGCGGGCGCAGGGGACGGGCTGCGCGACGGTGTCGGCGGCAGACGCGACGAACCAGTGCTGCGACGCGCCCCGCACGCGCGCCGACGCCACCGCGAGGCCGTCCGCACGCAGGCGGGCCAGGGTCGCGGTGTCCGCGCGCCCCGTCCACCAGCGGCTGCCCGCGCGGGCGAACGGCTGGTCGGCCCAGGTGTCCAACAGGGCCAGCAGGGCGGTCCGTTCGGCCTCCGGGGTGGGGGCCGTCGCGGCCCGCCAGGCGGCGGCGTCGATCGCGCCCAGCAGGTGCGGCCACTCGTGCGGGGGCGCGGGCGGCGAGAGGCGGCGGACGTCCTCGCCGATGGCGCCCGCCAGGTGGGCGCCGTCGGCGGCGAGCGCACCGAGCGTGGCGGGAAGAGGCGCGGGCCGACCCTCGGGCCGCTCGGAGCCGTCGGGCAGCAGCCCGAACAGGGCGGGCATCAGCTCGGTGTCGGGCGCGGTGCGGCGCGGCAGGACGGGCGGGGCCTCGGCGAGGATCGCGACCCGCCGGTGCAGGGCCAGGCGGCGCTCCTCCACCCGGGCGCCCCGCAGGGCCACCGCGGCGACCGCCTCGACCAGCACCGGGTCGGTGACGCCGGGCAGTTCGCGGGCGACGGCGGCGCGCAGCGCCTCGGCTCCCTCGCAGGCGGCGGCGAGCAGGGCCTCGGCGGCGGGTCGGGTGACGGCGCGCAGCGCGCGGGAGGCGGCCCGGTCACGGGTGCGCAGCAGGTACCAGTAGGCGGGCGGCAGGGCGGTGCCGCCGGAGACGGTGACGGCGCGGTGGGGGGTGCCGCGGGAGCGGCGGGGTGTGTCGTGGCCGTCCTGTTCCCAGAGCAGGGTGCCGTCGGGGGTGTAGGCGCGCACGCCGGTGCGGGTCTGGGATTCGGCGAGGACGACGTCCTCGGCGGCGCCTTCCGGGGGTGCCCACAGGCCCCAGGGGGTCTGGCCGGGGCGGTCGGTGTCGAAGCGGGCGGTGCGGCCGTCGACGCTTTCGAGGAGGAAGTGGTCGGGGGCGTGGTCGCGGTGGCGGGTGCGGTACAGGACGCGGGTGCCGACGAGTCCGTCGCGGCTGCCGAGCGGGGAGGTGGTGAGGGTGGCGGGCAGCGGGGCGAGCTGGAGGTCCTCGTGGGAGACGGCCATGCCGGCTTCGGCGGGGTGGGTGGGGTCGGCGGGGCGGCCGGGGAAGTCGGGCAGGGGCGTCTCGTCGCGGGGTTCGCCGGTGACGGGGTCGACGGGGTGCCAGGGGCGGCGGCCGAAGACGGCGTTGGTCCAGATCCGCGTGCCGTCGCCGAGCTGGAGTTCGTCGTCGTCGATACCGTGGGTGTCGCCGGGGCGCAGCACGTGGCCGCCGCTGTGGCGGCCGGTGCCGTCGGCGGTTTCGAACTGGAAGCCGTAGGCGCCGTCCAGGCTGCCGCCGTAGGGGACGAGGCCGCTGAGTTCGTTCGGGGTGAAGGGGGTGTCGGGGCGGTCGGCCCAGATGGCGGTGTCGCAGTGGTAGGGGTTGGGCTTGAGGGTCCAGCTGATGAGGAAGGAGCCGCCGGCGTAGTGGGCGGTGAAGAGGGTGGCGTCGTCGGGGACGGTGAAGCGGCAGGTGGCGCGGATGCCGTCGGGGTCGACGGCGACGGCGCGTTCGCGGTTGAAGACGGTCAGGACGGGCCAGGTGCAGGTGATGCCCTCGATGCCGGTCGAGCCCGCGGCGTGCTCGGCTTCGAATTCGGCGCGGACCGACTCCAGGGCGGGCCAGGCCAGTTCCTCCGGCAGGCCAGCGGCCAGCGAGCGCCGCAGGGCGCCGGCGGCGCCGGCTTCGGCGAGGGCGTCGGTGATGCCGGCGAGGGCGGTGACGGTGGGGCGGTCGAGGATGGTCTCCAGTTCGGTGACGGCTTCCTCGGCTCCGGCCATGCCGCCGCCGGCGACGGTGTCGACGAGGCGGGTGACGCGGGCGGCGACCTCGTGGGCGATGCCGTCGTTGCCCGGCAGCAGGGTGATCGCCGTGCCGGCGCGGCGGCGGGCGCGGCCGTGGTGCGGGAGCAGGCCGGCGTGGACGGTGCCCTCCAGGCGGGGGCCGAAGACGGGGTCGGCGGCGAGGGCGGCGAGGTCGCGGCGGGAGTCCTCGCCCCAGAAGCGCATGCGCGTCTCGGGGCCGGGGTCGGTGACGGGAACGTGGGCGGCGAGGCAGGCGTCGAGGAGGTCGGCGTCCAGGCCCTGCCAGTGGTAGCGGGTGGTGTGGAGTGTCACGGCGGTGCCGCCCGCCCGCAGGCGTGGGCCGAACTTCCCTACCACGTCGAGGAGTTCGGACGGGAGCTGCTGACGGGAGACGCCGCCTCCGGACTGGCGGGCGTACTGGTACATGTGGGCGAAGTGCCCGAGCCAGCGGTGCAGGCCGCCCTCCGGGACGATCCGGCCCTCGGCCATCGCCCGTACCGCGCCGCAGGCGATCAGCAGCCGCAGCCAGGCGCCGCCGTCGGTGGTGCCGTTCGGGAAGAGGTCCGCGAGGGCGGCGAGGTCCGCGTCGGTGGGCGGGTGGGCGCTCAGGAGCGGTGCGGCGTCGTTGAGCAGGGCGTCCGGGAGGGCCTTGTCCCGTGCGGTGGCGAGGATCGCGCCGGCCATCCTGGCGGCCTCGCCGTCGCCGTGTCCGGCGGCCTTGGCGCTGGCGCGGGCGCGGCGGACCAGGTCGGCGGGCAGGTCGGCGGGCGAGGCCGCCCAGGCGGTGAGCAGCTCGTCGAGGGCGGTGTGGGCGGCGGGCGGGTCCAGCGTCGCGGCGAGGAAGCGTTGGTGGGCGGCGAGTTCCTTGGCGGGCAGGGCGCCGTACCGGGCGAACAGCAGGGCGTTGGCGCGCCGGTAGCCGGGGTCGGCGGGCAGGCCGTGGGCGGACTCGGCCGCGCGGGCGGCGATGTAGGCGCGGGCGGCGGCGCGGGCGCCGTTGCGCAGCAGGCGGTGGCCGACGGTGTCCCAGAACCACGGCAGGTGCGCGGGCGGCAGCCGCCGGGCCCGTCGTGCCATCAGGTCGACGAAGCCGCCGGGTTTCTCCCAGTACCGGTTGAACTCGCCGCTCATCTCCTCGAGCGCCTCGCGTGCCGTACCGGCCGCGCCGGGGTCGTGGGCGGCTGCCCAGTCGGCGTACGTGGTCGAGGCGTACGCGTCGGGTGCGGTGGCGGGCACGAGGGATTCCAGCGGGGCGATCATGCTTTGGATCGTCGCACGGGTCTGTGACAGCGCCTTCGAGGGGGCGGCCGCCATGGGGCGGTGACCGTCTTCACCTGTGTGACCTGCGGCCACCCGCTGACCGGCGAGTCAGGGCGAGGCTCTGAATGCCGGGACGGCGGGCGAGGGTGAGGGTGGCGCCGGTGTCGTCGATCACCCGCTGGGCCATCGCCGTCCAGACGCGTCCGGCGTGGACGTCGCGGCGGACGGCGGTGGCGCCGGGGCGGAAGAGGTCGGGCCGGCGGCCCGTCACCGGGTGGGCCGGGCCTGGCAGGCGGGCTGGTGCCAGGTCGTGCGCACGGGGGTGCCGTCGGGCAGGAGGTGCTCGGTGTGCCAGGTGCGGCAGCAGGCCGGATGCCGGTGGGGGCGGCGGCGCGGGCGCGGGGCGGCGGTGTGGGTGGTCATGCCCGGCGTTCTGCCACCGCCGGGCGTCGCCCAATCCCCCGGCACCCGAACGGGCGACTGGTGGTTTGGGCGGCGGCGTTCAGGGGGCGGGCTCGCCCGGGGGCGTCGGCGGCGCGAGCTTGCGTTCGTCGGCGCGCAGGTTCTCGGCCTGCTCGCGCAGGCGCTTCTCGGCCCAGCCGTAGGAGGCGCGGGCGTCGGGTGTGGTCATCCGGGGGCCGATCGTGGCGGCCAGTTCCCGCGCGGTGTCGAGCAGGTCGGCGAGGGCGCCGAGCAGGGCCGCCTGGTCCTCGGGGCCGACGTCGGCGCGCCGGGTGCGGGCGCGGGGCAGGGCGTCGTCCCGGAGCTGGGTCCTGGCTTCGCCGACCGCCCTGACCATCGCCGCTATGTCGGGGTCCATCCCGGCCTCCTGCTCTCCGCGCGCGCCTGGTGTCCCGTCATGACTCCCCCGGCTGCCGGGACGTCAACCATGACGTCGGCCATGGGTGCGGACGCGAGCGCGCGGGCGGGGCCGTGGTGCGGGCGCGGGTCGCGGCGGCGGTCAGGAGGGCGGGCAGCGGGCCGGGGAAGGGACGGATCAGGGCGTCGATCTCGCGCCACAGGCCCGGTGCCGGCGGGTGGGCGGCGAGGTGGGCGGCGAGGTGGGCGAGGGTGGCGGCGTGCAGGGCGGCGCGGCCGCCGCCGGGCTCCCGGGTGGCGGCCTGGAAGGCGGAGGTCTGGCCGGCGTGGCAGGCGACGGCGTAGGCCGGGCGGGCGTGGTCGACGGCCTGCCGGGCGGTGATGCGGCCCAGTTCGATCGCGGACCACACGTGGTGGATGTCCAGGCCGTCCGTGCCGACCGGGGTGGCGGCCAGGACGGCGAGCGGGTCCGCCGCGTCGAGGGGGCCGAGGACGGGCGGGCGGCGGCGGTAGGCGGGCGGCGGCGGCCTGTCCGCGCGGGGCGCGGGGCCCGTGTCCGTGGGGGCGGGCAGGTGGCGCGGGGCGGGGCGGCCGGTGAGCAGGACGCGGGCGACGTCGGACGGGCAGTCGGGGTGGCGGGCGAGCAGCCGGGCCGCCTGGCGCGGCAGGCGGCGGGACAGGCCGGCCGACGCGACGAGCGCCCAGTCCACCCGGTACGGCTCGCCGAGGATCGCCCGGCCGCGGCGGGCGTCGGCCGCGGTGCGGATCCGGCGCAGGCGGCGCAGCAGGGCGCCGGTGCCGGTGAGCAGGTCCTCGGTGGTGGCCAGGAAGGGCTCGGGGTCGGGTTCGGCGCAGGCCCGGGCGATCCGGCGGGTCGCCTCGTCGGGGTCGGTGCCGGGCGGCAGGGCGGCCAGGACCTGCCGGACCCGGGCGGGGCCGCCGGCCAGGCGCACGGTGCGCCAGGCGGTGGCCCAGACGGTGGGCGGGATCGGGTCGCCCCAGCGGTAGGTGCGGCGGTCGATCAGCGCGGCGGCGGCGAGGTCGGGGTCGCCGGAGGTCAGGGCGGCGCGGTGGTGCTCGGGGCGGTAGCCGCCGGCGGCCGCGACGACGGTGGGGCGGCGCAGCCGCAGCCGGCATTCGGCCCGGTAGGCGAGGGACGGGTTGTCGGCCAGGCGCGCGTCGACGCCGGCGTCGTCGAGGTCGAGCAGGCGGTGCTGGGCCTGGGGGTCGCGGACGGTGCGGGCCAGGGAGCGGCGAACGGCCGGGGTGCCGTCGGTGACGGCGCTGTCGGTGACGGTGGGCGGGTGGTCGTGGCCGAGGAAGAAGAAGTCGGGGTCGGCGTCGACGAGTTCGGCGAGCGCGGCGGCCCGGTGGGCGCGGGGCAGCAGCGCCACCAGGCAGCCGACGTCGAAGCGCCGGGCCAGTGCCTCGACGTTGCGGGTGTAGTCGTCCGCCGTTGCCATGGGAGGGGACGGTAACAGTCGCCCGGCGGCGGCCGGGTGGAATTTCGCCGGGTCCGCCCGCGTGGGGCGGGCGGGGTGGTAAGGGCTCAGGCTCCGCGCGTCCAGCCGAGGAGCGGGGCGTGGGCGGGTGCCTCGCCGCGGGCGAGACGCGCGAGGTCGGTGACGGCGCCGGCCAGGGGTTCGGGGTGGGGGCGGGTGGTGAGGGTGCGCAGGGCGGCCGCGCGGGTGCGGGGCGGGCACACGGAGAGGAAGAAGAGCGTCTGGCGCCATGCGAAGGCGGCGCTGCGGCGGGCGGTGCGGGTGGTGAGGCCGTGGGAGGCGAGGCCGCAGGCGGTGGTGAAGGCGCGTTCGGCGAGGACGTCCCAGCCCTCGGGCGGGGTGAGGGCGGCGGGGCCGGCGAGGGTGGCGAGGTTGTGGGTGGTGAGGATCTGGGCCTGTTCGATGACGGCGCCGTTGCCCGTCACCGACCAGGGCGCGCCGGTGGGGCCGGCCCGCCGGGTGCACAGGGCGGAGAACTGCCAGGTGTCGTCCATCGCGTAGACGGCGGCGTAGTCGATGCCGAAGTAGCGCTCGTAGAGGGAGTTTTCGAGGAGTTCGGCGGCGATGCGGGCGGCCTGGAGATATTTGGGGCTGAAGCCGCCCATGAAGATGTCGGCGGCCAGTTCCTCCACGAAGGGCAGGTCGGCGCCGCTCTCGCGGGCGAGCGCGGACAGTTCGCCGATCAGCGGGTTGGGCAGGAGGGTGCCGGGGAACGTCGCGACGGCCAGGGCGCCGAGGCGGTGCAGCGTGGCGAGGTGGGCGTCGCGTGTGGTGTCGTCGGTGGTGCGGTGCGGGCGCACGGCCGCGTTCCAGGGGAGTTCCTCGGCGCGGACCTGGCGGGCGTAGTGGAGCAGGAGCAGGGAGCGGCGGCCCGCGAACGCCTTGTGGCCGGCGGCGGTGAGGGCGCGCAGGGCCGGGTCGGGGTGGGCGCAGGCCTCGGTGACGGCGGCGAGCTGGGGCGCGAGTTCGGCCAGGACTTCGGCGGAGGGCACCAGGCCGCGGGCGATGAGGGTTTCGACGGGTGCGCTGGTGGCGGCGAGGACGGGCTTGTGGAGGGCGGGCGGGACGGCGGTGCCGGCCGGGATCGCGGTGCTCTCGGCCTCGGCGACGGGGGCGAGGAGGGCCTGCGGGTCGGCCAGGCCGTCGTGCCGGGGGTGGGCGGCGAGGCGGGCGATGAGCAGCTGGGCGACGGCGTGGTGGGAGGGCTGGGCGGCCTGGCGGGCCTGGGCGTGGCGTAGGGCGGTGTGCTGGACGGAGCCGGGCAGGCCGCGGCGGCGCACCATCGAGTCGACGGCGTGGCGCAGCAGGCCGCGGGTGCGGGGGTCCAACCGCTTGCCGGTGACGGTCAGTTCGAGTGCGGTGCGCAGGATGGCGAGGTTCTCGCGGGGGTTGCGGTGCTTGCCGCACAGGGGGTGGGCGGCGGCGAGGGTGCGGTAGCGCAGGAGGAGTTCGGCGCCGCTGCGGTGCCAGGGCCCGCCGGGGGTCTGGTCGCCGGGGGTCTGGTCGCCGGGGGCCGGGTCGTCGGGGGTCTGGTCGTCGGCGGCCAGCCAGTGGGTGAGGAGGTCGTCGGCGAAGGGTGCCCAGACGGTGATGGCCTCGCGCTGGGCCTCCACCGCGCGGTTGGGGGTGCGGCGGGCGAGGGCGGCCGAGGCCTCGCCGGCGGTGCGGCGGTGGACGGCGTCCGGCTCGGCCGACGGGGCGTCACCGGGCGGCGGGGTGAAGCGCAGGCGGGCGGCGAAGGGCCGCAGGACGTCGACGAGGTCGAGCGCGGCCCGCTGGGCGCCGGC
This sequence comes from Streptomyces sp. SP17BM10, assembly GCF_036322405.1. NCBI lineage: Bacteria > Bacillati > Actinomycetota > Actinomycetes > Kitasatosporales > Streptomycetaceae > Streptomyces > Streptomyces sp. SP17BM10. The sequence goes on from NZ_JAQYXB010000613.1 coordinate 25,965, forward strand.
GCGGACCAGCCAGGCAACGGTGAGCAGCGCGGCTTCCTCGGGCACGGTGATGCGGTAGCGGCCGGTGTCGAGCAGGTGCCAGAGGTGGGAGAGTCCGGGCTCGGTGAGGGAGTGTGCGAAGAGTTCGGCGCGGCCCTCGGGGATGCCGGCGGCGCGGCAGGCGTCGGCCTCGTGGGGCTGGAGGGGGCCTTCGGCGCGGGCGCGGCCGGTGGCGAAGCCGCCGTGCAGGACCTCGGGGGTGACCCAGGCGGGCAGGCCGGTGACCGGGGTGCGCGAGCCGATGTCGAGGTGGCCGGACCGCATGGCGGCCAGCACCTCGCGCCAGCCGGCCGCGCGCTGTTCGGCGCGGGCGCGGGTGGCCGGGTCGGGGTGGGCGACGGCGGTGGCGAAGGCGCGGGCCAGCTGCCCGTGGGCGAAGTCGGTGGAGACGGCCGGCGTGGTGGCGGCCCGTGGCGGCTGCTGCTCAGCGTGGGTGTCCATGGCCGACGTGGCGGGCCCTGCCCCCGCGCCCTCCAGGACCGAAGCCTGGTGCTCTGTCTCGCTGAGCTACACGTCGTCGCTGCGGCGAGACCTTACGGGGGCGGGCGGCGGCGGTGCAAGCGGATATTCCGGCTGGTCAGGACTCCCCCGCGGCACGCTTTGTCCCGAGCGCGGAATGACGAACAGTAACCCTAGATGACAGATTGAGGTTTCGTCCCAGGTTCCGCCCGCCGGCACCGCCCGATGTGACGGAGCGTAGCCGTCGAGCGGGGTCGGGCGGCCGGATCTAGCCTGGCGGTATGGCTCGCCCGCACGCCCAGGGAGGTGCGCGATGCGTCGCAGGATCGGTTCGCGCGTGGGGGTCGTCGTGGCGGCGGCGGGGTTGGCGGCCGCCGTCTGCGGGGCCGGGCCGGCGGTGGCGGCCGGGGACAGCGGGTCACGGACGGTGGCGGTGCAGGCGTGTCCGGACGAGTCGACCGGGCCCGGCATGCCGCCGCTCAAGGCGCTCGCGGCGCAGGTCACGCTCCCGGACGGGGTGACCCTGCCGCCGGGCGCGGCGGTGTTCGGCGCCAGGTACCCCGGTGACGCGCAGTACGTGGTGGCGCCGGGCGGCTGGACGTGCGACGTCGTGTTCTTCGCCGGGGACGGCGGCGAGCAGGTGTACGTCCACCCGGGCGCGCACGCGGCCGATCCGCCCGGCGCGTCGTTCACCTCGCTCGTGCAGGCCGTGTTCGACAGCGGCGGCGTGCAGACCGACGTCGACCTGGCCTGTCCCTTCATCCCGCAGGCCGTGCCGCCCGGCGGCCAGTGCCTGGCCCCGCCGCGGCAGAGCGCCGACGTCGTGCACGCCGTGCGCACCGGGGACCCGCACCTGTACGCGGCGGCGGTGTCCGTCCCGGCGGGCACGCGGGAGCCGAACCTCGCCGCGAGCGGGCAGGCGCCGGCCGGGACACCGCCGGGGCGGGTGTTCGCCCTGGTCACCCTGGCGGGCACGGGCGGGGCGGCGCAGTCGATCAGCTGTGCGCTGCCGGGCCCCGCGGCGGCGAGCACCTGCCAGGCCGCGCTCGGATACCTCCTGGCCACGAGCGCGACGGGGCAGAGGCTCAGCGCCGGCCGACTCTCGGCAGCGCTCACGGACTTGAACGGTTTCGTGGCCTCGCAGGCGCACTGACCGGGAGCGGCGGGTCGACGACGTGTCCCGGGTACGACGTGTCCCGCGTGGTCATCGGCTGCGTGCACGACGGCGTGCCGTACGGCGTCGAGGGGCGGTGGGTGGGCCGGGGCGACTTCTCGTTCGCGCGCTGCGACAGCGGCGGCGGGCTGCAGAAGGCCACCAACGCGCCGAGCGCGTGTGGGATGAGGGCTGAGCCTCCGGCGGGGGCCGCGGGTGCGCGCGGGCCGGGCAGCGTTGCGTGCACTCGTGGTCACCGGTGGAGGTCAGTCGCTGCGCTCGCGGGGGGCGGCGGCGGCGAAGCTCACGGCCAGCAGGATGGCGAGCGCGAGCAGGAGCGCGCCGATCACGATCGCGGTCCAGCCGCCGCTGGTGAGGTTGTCCAGCTGCTCGCGGTAGGTGGAGGCGTGGGGCTCGGGCATGCCCTCGGAGAACGAGCCGTGGGTGCGGGGCTCGCAGACGTCGCCGGGCGACATGGGCTTGCCGTAGCAGGTGGGCACGGCGGCCTGGAGCTTGTGGACGCCGAGCAGGAGCAGGCCGACGCCCGCGACGAGCAGAACGAGCACGATCAGCACTGTCCCGGCCTTCCGGTTCCCCCCGTGGGTGCCGGTGTCCGGCACCTTTGGCCCGAATGTACCCCGGGACGGTGTTGAACGAACCCGGCCAAAGAGCGACAGGTCGGCTACGGAAGGGTCAAGTCGGCCGGGGCGCAGGGCCGTTGGGCCGACGCTGTGCGGCATGAGTGCGACGCGTGGGGGCCGTGGTGGCGGCGTTGCGGCGGAGCCGCTGCCGCTGACGGGAGACGACGACACCGGACTGACGCAGCGTCAATCACGGTGGTGAAACGGTGAAGCGGCGTGCACGCCACTAGAAAACCGGCCGGTAACCCCCTTACCGTCGAGGGCCCCGAAGCTTCCCCACCCAGGAGCTCGACGTGCCCCGACACCCCCACTTCCCCCTCCCCCGGCTGTTCGCCGCGTTACTCGCGGCGGCTCTTCTCCTCGCGCCCGCGCTCGTCACCACGCCCACCGCCGCCGCGCCCGCCGCCGCGGTGGCGGGCGACTACTGCCAGGGCCGCTGCAACGACATCCTGCCGCCGGGCGAGAACGGCAACGCCACCCTCGCCGAGATCCTGCTGAACCGGGTGTTCGGCACCCGCCCGGCCCACACCGACGACCAGCTCGGCCCGTACGCCGCGCTCGCCTCCGGCTACCCGGGCCTGACCGAGGCCGGGCTGCGGAGCTTCTTCAACGACGCGTCGTTCGGGGTGCCGGCCGACCAGGTCGCGAGCACGACCAGTCCGCGCCCGGACGTGACGATCGTGCGCGACAAGGCCACCGGCGTGCCGCACGTCACCGGCACCACCCGCTACGGCACCGAGTTCGGCGCGGGCTACGCGGCCGCGCAGGACCGGCTGTGGGTGATGGACCTGTTCCGGCACGTCGGGCGCGGCGAGCTGTCCGGTTTCGCGGGCGGCGCGGCGGCCAACCGGCAGCTGGAGCAGACGTTCTGGCGCGCGGCGCCGTACACCGAGGCCGAGTTGCAGCAGCAGATCGACGTGCTGTCCTCGCGCGGCGGGCGGGCGGCGCAGGCGCTCGCGGACGCCTCGGCGTACCTGGACGGGATCAACAGGTACGTCCAGCAGGCGTACGACTCCCGGACGTTCCCGGGCGAGTACGACCTGACGGGGCACGTGGACCCGATCACCAACGCCGGGTCGATCCAGCCGTTCACGCTGACCGACCTGGTGGCCCTCGCCTCCGTCATCGGCGCGCTGTTCGGCTCCGGCGGCGGCGGTGAACTCGCCTCCGCGCAGGTCAAGTCGGCCGCCGAGGCGCGCTACGGCAAGGACGCCGGCGACGCGGTGTGGCGCTCGCTGCGCGAGGCGGAGGACCCGGAGGCCGTCCAGACCCTGCACGACGGGCAGGCGTTCCCGTACGCGACGGTGCCCGACGACCCGCGGGGCGTCGCGATGCCCGACCCGGGGTCGGTGGTGGACGAGCCGGAGGTCTACGACGCCACCGGCTCCGCGCGGACGGCGACGACCGGTGCGAAGGGCGTGTTGCCGGGCAACCTGCTCAGCGCGAAGCACGGCATGTCGAACGCGCTGCTGGTCTCGGGCGCGCACACCGACGACGGGCACCCGGTGGCGGTGTTCGGGCCGCAGACCGGCTACTTCGCGCCCCAGCTGCTCATGCTGGAGGAGTTGCAGGGCCCGGGCATCAGCGCGCGCGGCGCGGCGTTCGCGGGCTTGAGCTTCTACGTGGAGCTCGGCCGCGGGCAGGACTACGCGTGGAGCGCCACCTCGGCCGGGCAGGACATCACCGACACCTACGCCGTGCCGCTGTGCACGAGCGACGGCTCACCGGTGACGACCGCGTCCGACTCCTACCTGTGGCACGGCACGTGCACGCCCTTCGAGCGCCTGGAACGCAAGGACGCCTGGAGCCCGACCACCGCCGACTCCACCCCGGCCGGCTCCTACACGCTGGTGTCGTACCGCACGAACTACGGCCTGGTGAGCGCCCGCGGCACGGTCGGCGGGGCGCCGGTGGCGTTCACCTCGCTGCGCTCCACCTACCGGCACGAGGCCGATTCCATCATCGGCTTCCAGGAGTTCAACGACCCGGCGGCGGTGCACGACGCGGCGAGCTTCCAGCAGGCGGCGCAGGACGTCAACTACACGTTCAACTGGTTCTACGCCGACTCGCGCGACATCGCCTACTACAACTCCGGGTCCAACCCGGTGCGCACGCCGGGCGTCGACCCGGGCCTGCCGGTGCTCGCCCAACCGGCCTACGAGTGGGCCGGCTTCGACCCGGCGGCCAACACCGCCCGCTACACCCCGCCGGCCCAGCACCCGCAGTCGGTGAACCAGGACTACTACGTCTCCTGGAACAACAAGCAGGCCACCGGCTACACCGCGGCCGGCTTCGGCAACGGCTCGGTGCACCGGGCCAACCTGCTGGACGCCCGCGTCAAGTCCCTGCTCGCCAACGGCGGAAAGGTGAGCCGGGTCGCACTCACCCAGGCCATGGAGGGCGCGGCCCTCGCCGACCTGCGTGCCGAGGACGTCCTGCCCGACCTGATCCGCGTCCTGCGCAGCGCCCCCGTCACCGACCCCGACGCCCTGGCCGCGCTCCAGCAGGTGGAGGCGTGGCTGGCCGACGGCGGCACGCGGCACGAGAGTTCGCCCGGCAGCGGGAAGTACGCGGACGCGGACGCGATCCGGGTCCTGGACGCGTGGTGGCCGCTGCTGGCCGACGGCGTCATGCGCCCGGGCCTGGGCGACCAGCTGTTCACCGCGCTCACCGGGGCGCTGCAGGTCGACGAGTCCCCCTCGGGCGGCAGCGGCGGCAGCGGCCCGGTCAGCGCCAACGAGGCGATCCCGCACAAGGGTTCGTCGTTCCAGTACGGCTGGTGGAGCTACCTGGACAAGGACCTGCGCGCCGTCCTCGGCGACGGCGTCGCGGGCCCGCTGGCGCGCCCGTTCTGCGGCGGCGGCGACCTCGCGGCCTGCCGGAGCGTCCTGCTGAACACCCTCAAGCAGGCGGCCGCCCGGACCCCGGCCCAGGTCTACCCGGGCGACGGCGACTGCGCGGCCGGCGACCAGTGGTGCGCCGACACCATCGTCCAGCGCCCGCTGGGCGGCGTCACCGACGCGAAGACCACCTGGCAGAACCGTCCGACCTACCAGCAGGTGGTGCAGTTCCCGGCCCACCGCTGAGAGAGCGCCCCCCTTCTCGTCTGGTTGACGAGAAGGGGGGTGGCCCCATATCGTCAAGGCGACGAAAAGGGGTTCGCGCACGACGGCACGGGCCTGGCGTTCTGGTTCCGGCCGCTGACCGCCGCGATCTCCGAGGTCCCGGTGGACGACCGCGAGCTCGCGATGCTCTTCCACGCCCGCACCGCCGACTTCCAGGACGTGACCGTCCAGGCCACCCTCACCTACCGGATCACCGAGCCGGCCACCGCCGCCGCCCGCGTCGACTTCGGCATCGACCCCGACAGCGGCGCCTGGCGGGCCGCGCCGCTGGACCAGCTGGCCACCCTGCTCACCGAGACCGCCCAGCAGCACGCCCTCGGCCTGCTCGCCCGCACCCCGCTCGCCGCCGCCCTCGCCGACGGCGTCGACGCGGTGCGCGAGCGCATGGCACACGGCCTGGCCGGCGAACCGCGCCTGACCGAGACCGGCCTCGCCGTCATCGCCGTGCGCGTCGTGGCGCTTCGGCCCGAACCCGAGGTGGAGCGGGCGCTGCGCACCCCGGCCCGCGAACTCGTGCAGCAGGAGGCCGACCGGGCCACCTTCGAGCGGCGCGCGGTGGCCGTCGAGCACGAGCGCGGCATCGCCGAGAACGAACTCGCCAACCGCATCGAACTCGCCCGCCGTGAGGAGCAGTTGCTCGCCCGGCAGGGCGCCAACCGGCGCCTGGAGGCCGAGGAGGAGGCGGTCGCCGACCGGGTGCGCACCGACGCCGAGGCGCTGCGCCGCACCCGCCTGGCCGCCGCCGAGGCCGAGGCCGCGCGCGAGCTGGGCGAGGCCCGGGCGGCGGCGGAGGCGGCGTGGCTGGGCGCCCACCAGCAGGCGGACCCGGCGGTGCTGCGGGCACTGGCGCTGATGCGGCTGGCCGAGCACCTGCCGCGCATCGACAGCGTGACGCTCACCCCGGACGTGCTGACCGGGCTGCTGGCCCGCCTGGGGGCGCCCGGCGCGGCGGGGGCGGACCGGTGACGCTCGCCCCGCGCGTGGTGCTGGTGCACCGGCGCACCGAGTACGAGGAGCTGGTGGCCCGCCACGGCACGCCCGGGCAGGCGGCGTTCTTCCTCGCCTCCCGGGGCCGCTCGGCCGAGGAGGTCGAGGAGCGCCACCTGCGCCAGGGCGCGGCGCTCGCGCAGGCGGCGGCGGCCGTGCCGCTGGAGTGGCGGCGCACCCGGGTGGAACGGGCGGACCTGCCGCGGTTCCTGTTCGAGCCGGGGGACGTGGTGGTCGTGGTCGGCCAGGACGGGCTGGTGGCGAACGCCGCGAAGTACCTGGCCGGGCAGCCGGTGATCGGCGTGGACGCCGACCCGGGGCGCAACCCGGGGGTGCTGGTGCGCCACCGCGCGGACGTGCTGGGGCCGTTGCTGCGGGCGACGGCGGGCGGGGGCGGGTCGGTGGAGGAGCGGACGATGGTCGAGGCGGTCGCGGACGACGGCCAGCGGCTGCTCGCGCTCAACGAGGTGTACGTGGGCCAGCCGGGCCACCAGACGGCCCGCTACCGGCTCCGCGTGGACGACGCCCCCGAGCCGCAGGCGTCGTCGGGCGTGCTGGTGGGCACCGGCACGGGCGCCACCGGCTGGTGCCGCTCGGCGTGGCTGGAGCGCGGTGCGCCGCTGGCCCTGCCCGCGCCCGGCGCCCCCACCCTGGCCTGGTTCGTCCGGGAGGCCTGGCCCTCCCCCGCCACCGGCACCAGCCGGGTCCACGGACTGCTGGACGGCGGGCGGCAGTTGGCGCTGACGGTGGAGTCCGAGCACCTGGTCGCCTTCGGCGACGGCATCGAGTCCGACGCCCTCGACCTCACCTGGGGCCAGAGCGTGCGGGTCGGCGTCGCCGCGACGAGGCTGCGCCTGCTGGGCTGAGAAGCACGGCCCTGCTCCCCCGTCGAAACGGAGGAACAGGGCCATGTGGTGCTACGTGACGAGGGTGTTGCTGCTCCAGATGGCGCCGCCGATGCCCTCGCCGCCGTCGGCCTTGTAGACGACCAGGTCGCCGTCGTCCTGGACCTTCAGGTAGGAGCCGCCGGACCAGAAGGTGCCGCTTTGTCCACGACCCTCGCGCATGGGCCCCCGGCACGGGAACACGGGCCGAAGCCGGGGAACCGCCGGGGTGAACACGGGCCCCCGCCGGAAGCGCGTCGCTTCCGGCGGGGACCCGTGTCCGACGGGGCTCCGTCCCTGATCAGGCGGTCGGCACGAACTTCTCGTTGCCGGCGCCGGGGACGCAGTCGAACAGGATGACCGGGGTCTTGTTGTCCCAGGTCGGGCCCGGGCCGGCGACGTTCAGGCAGCG
>NZ_JAQYXB010000614.1:0-877 GCF_036322405.1 Streptomyces sp. SP17BM10
CGCTGCCTCCGAGGGTGGTGAGGACGGCGCCGTAGGCGGGCTTCTTGGTGCCGTTGCGGTCGAACAGCAGGGGGTTCTCGCCGCTGCGCCAGGAGTCGCTGTCGCGGATGCCCCATACCGTGATGCCGGTGCAGCGGGTGACGTTGAGGCAGTCCTGGACGGCGGTGGCGTAGGCGTTGCCGGAGGCCTGGGCGATGTCGAGTTCGGTGAGCTGGACGTCGACGCCGAGGGCGGCGAAGCTGGACAGGGTGGTCTGGAAGCTCGCCGGGGGGCCGCCGGTGCCGAAGTGGCTCTGGAAGCCGACGCAGTCGATGGGCACGCCGCGGGACTTGAAGTCCTTGACCATGCGGTAGACGCCCTGGGTCTTGGCGTCGGACCAGTTCTCGATGTTGTAGTCGTTGTAGCAGAGCTTGGCCGAGGGGTCGGTGTTGCGGGCGGTGCGGAAGGCCTCCTCGATGAAGCCGTCGCCCAGCACGTTCTGGAACACCGAGCCGCGGTGCCGGCCGCTGCCGTCGTCGGCGAAGGCCTCGTTGACGACGTCCCAGGCGTAGATCGTGCCCTTGTAGTGGCTCATCTCGGTGGTGATGTGGTTGTCCATCACGCCGCGCAGGGTGGTGGCGTCGGTGAGGGACTTGACCCAGTCGGGCAGTTGGGAGTGCCAGACCAGGGTGTGGCCGCGCATGCGCTGGCCGTGGGCGGAGGCGTGGCCGACGATCGCATCGGCGGGGGCGAAGTTGAACGACCCGCGGGACGGCTCGGTGGTGTCCCACTTCATCTCGTTCTCCGGGGTGATCATGTTGAACTCCCGGTCGAGGATGGTGGAGTACGTGGAGTCCCCGAGCCTGCCCGAGGCCACCGCCGTACCGAAGTAGCGGCC